>CALVLF010000123.1 GCA_944336625.1 uncultured Clostridia bacterium | reverse complement strand
GATACCACCGTGGAATAGGGGATCCCCTGGATGGCGTCCATGGTGCACTTACAGGCCGGCATGGAGATGTTCAGGAAGGTGTGGTCGTTGTTGTTGAGGAAGCGCAGCGCCGCCTCCTTCTCCTGGTTGGAGAAGTCCGTCTCCAGCACGCCCAGGGTCAGCTCCCGGAACAGCAGGGAGGTACCAGCCTTATTCCGGTTATGGCCCTCGTCGCCCATCTGCAGGATCTGGGCGATCATGGTCTTGATGTCGATCTCCCCGATCAGCTCCAGGGCCGCCCGCAGCACCGGGTAGAGGCCGGACGCCAGCCAATTCAGCCGGTCGATAACCTCCTGGTCGCAGGCGCCAAAGCGCAGCACCTTGCCCAAGCCCTCGTTAAAGGTACAATAGGCTTCGTTGCCAAAGGCCTTGTTCTTCATCCGCCACACAGGCATGGAATAGGTTACCACGCCCGCCATGGGGCCTACCGCGTTGTGATGGTGGCAGGGGTCGAAGGTAATCTCCCCGGAGGCCGCCAGCTCTTCGGCTTCTTTCAGGTCCTTGGCCAAGCCCTCGTAGATCAGGCCGCCCATGACAGCGCCCCGCACCGGGCCGCTCATCCTGTCCCAGGTAATGGGCGGGCCCGCATGGAGGATGGTCTTCTTGGTCATGCCGGGCAGCAGCTCTCCTGCGGTGCCCAGGCCAATCAGGGTGGGCTGGGCGTTGAGGATCCGGGTGAGGGCCTCGGCGTTGGCCGCAGCGATCTTTTCCCCCAGCTCCCCGCTATGGAGCTTGCGCAGCATGGCCGCCAGCCGGGGATCGCCTCCCGCGGCAGGCTTCCAATTGACATGTACCGCCTTTTTGTTCTGGGATAGGAGGTCCTGATAGAAGGCTTCCACGCCAAAGTTTACGACATGGAGCTCTTTTTGGTATAATTCGTTCAATTTTGCCATAATTCCCTCCTATGCAAGATTCCCCAGCAGCAGCTGTACGAAACGGGTTGCCTGGGCATTGGAGGGGAATACCAGCGCGCCGGCTGCCCGCAGCTTTTCCCGGGTAGCTGTGAGCCCCTGGGGGTCACCGTCCGTGCCGCACACGGAAACCACCGCTGTAATGTGCCGCCCAGCCTGCTGGGCGTTCGCCTTCGCCTGGCGGATGGCCTCGGACAGATCCTCGGCGGGATCCGGATGGGAGCCATAGCCGATGACGCAATCCGTAAAGATGACAGCCGTCTCGGGATCATCCCCCTCGGTGATCACCCGCTCAGCCCGCAGGGAGGGGTCGATCATGGGATGGGGCCGGCCCACAGTAAAGGCGTCATCGCCGAAATCCAGGAAAGTGTTCTCCCGGCTCTTGGCTGTACGGGCTTCCTCGATGATATCCGCGGGATCCAAGGGAATATTGGAATAGATATGGCCCAGGCCTGCCTTAAGGAGCTTCATGGCCTCGTCGCAAAGGGTACCGCCGGTGAACAGGCCCCGCACATACCGCTGGCCGGGGGCCATTTTGCTGGCTTCCTCCTTGGCCAGGGCCTCGGCCTCCGCCTGGCCCATGGTGAAGCCTGTGAAGTCCTTGACCTCCTCGCCCTTCAGCAAGGCCACTGCCTTATGGGCCGCGTGCTCCAGGGACAGGGCCGCATGCAGGCCAAAGGAACGGATCTCTTCCGGATCGCCGCCGATGAAGCACACCACTACCGGCTTATCCGTCTTGGTGGCCAGTGTAAGGATCTGGGTGGCTATCTCCTTGGCCGGGGGCTTAGAGATCAGCACGATCACCTTGGTGGCTTCGTCGTCGATGAGGGATTCCAGGCCCATGGTCATCATGATGCCGCCGATCTCTTTCTTTAGATCCCGGCCACCGGTGCCGATTACCTGGGATACGCCGCCACCCAGCTGATCCACCAGGGAGGATACCTCCTGGGTACCCGTTCCGGAAGCCGCCACGATGCCGATGCCGCCGGGCTTTACCACGTTGGCAAATGCCAAAGGCACGTGGTTGATGATGGCCGTGCCGCAATCCGGGCCCATGACCAGCAAACCACGTTCCGCCGCAAAGGTTTTCAGCTCCCGTTCCTCGTCTATAGTCACGTTGTCGCTAAAAAGCATCACGTGGATGTTCTTATCCAGGCACTCCTGGGCGACGCCCGCCGCGAATTTGCCCGGTACGGAGATGACCGCCATGTTCAAATCGGGATCCATCTTCAGCGCCCCCTCTAGGGTGGGGGGTGTATAGGCCGTAGCCTCGCTGTCCGCCTTTTTATTGATGAGGATATCTACGGTCTCTATGGCGTTGGCGAAAGCTCCCTCGTCCGCGCAGCGGACGGCCACAAAAAAGTCATTGGGGCCCACCGCATCAAATCCCGGGGCGTCCAGGCCCAGATTGGCCGCGATTTCCCGATTCAATTCCGTTCCCATGCCCACCAGGGCTTCCTCGATGCCGTCCAGCTTCTTGACGTCCTTGGAGATGAGCATCAGGGTCACGGAATCGTAATACGTATTTTTCCGAACTTCAAGTTTTATCAAATAAATCCCTCCAGTATGGTGGGGCGGCCGGATGCAGCCGCCCGCTTTGGACTGCGGGGGTGGGCCTTCGCCCCGCCCTTGCAGAATTCCCGCCCAGCGGCTGCCAGGCGGGTATCCTTTCCACGCCTTATGGTTTTACGAACACGAAACCGTATTGATCCTGACCAACGCCCTCTTTAACCACATCCACCGTGGAGACCAGCTCCATGCCGTTTTCGATGTCGTCAAAGCCGATCTGGCCCATGGCGGTTACGCCGTTTTCAAACTGCACGATGCCGAAATTCAGCCAGGGCTTCATATAGCCTTCGGGCAGGTTGTAAACCCGGGTCCAGGTGAGGAGCTTGCACTTGCCCTCCAGCACTTCGGGGGTAAACTCCCTGCTTTCGCACGCCGGATTCTGGCAGACAATGTAATGGGGGTGGTGCAGCTTGCCACACTTATTGCATTTATATGCGTAGAGTTGTTCCATATCCTTGCCTCCTTAGTCCGTCGTCACAATGGTGGCGACCACGTTGTTGCCACAGCCGCCGAAGTTGACGGCCAGGCCCGTCTTGGCGCCTTCCACCTGGCGGCCATCTGCCTCGCCCCGCAGCT
>CALVLF010000122.1 GCA_944336625.1 uncultured Clostridia bacterium | reverse complement strand
CACCCAGCCTATTCCTTCCCTGGTTTTTAAGATGTCCCTGCCCATGATGGTATCCATGCTTATGCAGGCGCTGTATAACGTGGTGGATAGCATCTTCGTATCCCGCATCAGCGAAAACGCTCTGACGGCTGTTTCCCTGGTATTCCCCTATCAGATGCTCATCGTAGCGGTGGCAGTGGGCACGGGGGTAGGCGTTAACTCCTTGGTGGCTCGGCGGCTGGGTGAGCGAAAACAGGCAGAGGCGGATGCTGCCGCTGCCCACGGGGGCTTTCTTTCCCTGCTGGGGGGCCTGGCCTTTGGCATCGTCTATGCCCTGCTTACGCCGGCCCTCATCGGCGTATTTGCTCCTGGCCAGGAGATTTATGATTATGCCTGCACCTATTTGTACTGGGTGGGGGTTCCGGCGGTCTTTCTGATCTTCCAGTGTATGTTTGAAAAGATCCTGCAGGCCACGGGGGATACGTTCCACGCCATGCTTTCCCAGCTGGTGGGGGCGATTTTTAACATCATTTTCGACCCCATCCTGATCTTCGGCCTTCTGGGTTTCCCGGCCTTGGGGGTTGCGGGGGCGGCCATCGCCACGGTGCTGGGCCAGGCCCTGGGCATGTGCGTGGGGCTATTCTACCTGGTGAAGAAAAACGATCTGGTGCATTTTTCCTTCCGTGGATTCCGGCCCAAGAAGGGGGTTATACGGGATATTTACCGGGTGGGCCTTCCCAGCATCGTCATGCAGGCCATCGGCTCCGTTACCAACTTTGGCATGAATAAGATCCTCATCCTCTTTACGCCTACGGCGGTGAGCGTGCTGGGCATTTATTTCAGGCTGCAATCCTTTGTATTCATGCCCGTATTCGGCCTGAACAGCGGCACCATGCCTATCATGAGCTACAACTTCGGCGCCCGGAACCGGAAACGGGTGCAGGATGCGCTGAAATACGGCTGTATTTACGCCGTAGTCATTATGGCCCTGGGGATGGTAATTTTCCAGGTATTTGCGGAGCAGTTCCTGCTCTTGTTCGATGCCTCGGAAAACATGCTGGAGATCGGCATCCCAGCCCTTCGGATCATAAGCTGGTGCTTCGTGCCGGCAGCCCTGGGCATCATGTTCTCCACGTTGTTCCAGGCCATTGGCAATGGCACTTTGAGCCTGATCGTTTCCGTTTGCCGGCAGCTGGTGGTGATCCTGCCCGTGGCCTATATCCTGTCTCAGCTTTACGGGCTGCAGGCTACCTGGCTGGCCTATCCGCTGGCGGAGTGCATTTCCATGGTTATCAGCGCTCTTTTCCTGGTGCATATCCTGCGCACCAGGATCTACACCCTGGAAGAGAACCCGGCCTGAGCCGGGCCGCTCTCCTATTTGGGGGGAGCGGAAGGCCTTTCCCCGCTTTCTGCGGCAGTGTGGCCGGAAACATCCCAAGCCGCCCAAGCAGGAAAACCGGTAGGCCAAAAGTCTTCTTATTAATAGATAAAGCCTACAGTTTCCTTACCATGCCCTCCATCCACCGCCCTATGCTGGGCGGTGGTTTTTACTGCTTCTTTTCTTGAAAAAAAGAAGGAGCACATATGCTCCTTCCCAAAATTTACCCGTTACCCACAAAACTTCCCTTGCTTTTTCTTGAAAGGCGATCAATCAGGCTCTGCCTTCCCCTTCCAGGGAATCCAGGGCTTCCTGGGCTTCCTCCCAGGCGGCATACAGGCCATCTAGGTTTTGCTGCAGCGCCTCCCCCTGGGCGGCTAGCTCCCCGGCCCGTACATAATCCGCCGCCACCTCCGGAGAGGCCATGGCCTCTTGCAATTCCGCCAGGGCAGCTTCGGCCTGGGCGATTTTCTCCTCCAGACGGCGAACCTCGCCCCTGGCCCGGTTGATGGCGCTTTGGCGTTCCTTTTGCGCCCGGTAGGCATTTTGTTTGCGGGGGGCTTCCGCCTGGGGCAAAGACCGGGCCGCTTCCTCTTTTTCTGCCTCCCGGGCTGCCAGATAGTCGTCATAGCCGCCGATGTATTCCTGCAACCCCTGGGGGGAGAGGTACAGGATGCGGTCAGCCAGCCGGTTGACCAGATATCGGTCGCGGGTTACGATCAAAAGCGTGCCTGCATAGCCCTCCAGGGCTTTTTCCAGGGCGTCCCGGGAGTCGATATCCAGATGGTTGGTGGGCTCGTCCAGCAGAAGCAGGTTGGCTTCGCTGAGCATGAGCTTGAGCAGCTGCACCCGGGCCTTTTCCCCGCCGGAAAGGGTGCCGATCTGCTTAAAGACATCGTCCCCCGTAAAGAGGAAGGCAGCCAGGGCACTGCGCACGGCGGTGCCATCCATGCGGGGATAAGCCTCCTGGATTTCCTCCATAACCGTCCTCTCTGGCGGCATGGTATCCATGATCTGCTCATAGTAGGCGGTTTTGACCCGGGCACCATGGCGGACGGCGCCTGCATCCGGGCGCTCCCGGCCGGTAATGAGCCGCAGGAGGGTGGTCTTGCCACAGCCATTGGGCCCCAGCAGAAAGACCCGCTCCCCCCGGCGGATGAGCAGGGATAGATCCTGAAACAGGGGATGGCCATAGGACTTGGAAAGCCCTTCGCAGATCAGCACATCATTGCCCCCGGGTTCCTGGGCCGTAAAGTGGAAGCGGATAGAGGCCGTATCCGCCTCCGGCGGGGTAAGGGCGGCCTTAAGACGGTCGATCTGCTTCTGCTTGGAGGCGATGGTCACATAATTGCGGGCCTGGTTCCAGCGCCGCTGCTGCTCGATAACCCCCTCCAGCCGCCGGATCTCCCGCTTCTGGGCCTCATAATGGCGGCGGAGGATCTCGTTGCGGTCCGCATTCAGCTCCATATGGCGGGAATAGTTGCCATTGCTTTGGCGCAGGGTGCCATGCTTGAGCTCAAAGGTACGGCTGGTAACCCGGTCTAAAAAATACCGGTCGTGGGAGATGACCATAAAGGCGCCGCCATAGCCCCGGAGAAAATCCTCCAAATATTGGGTGCTCTCCATATCCAGGTGGTTGGTGGGCTCATCCAGCAGCAGGAGGTTTGCATCGCTTAGAAGAAGGCGGGCCAGCTGGGCCTTATTCCGCTGGCCGCCGCTGAGGGTGGAAAGGGGCTGCTCCAGCTCTCCTTCGGAAAAGCCCAGGCCCAGCAGGGTACTGCGGGTGCGGCTGCGCATGGTGAGGGCTTCCTCCCGGGAGAGCCGCTCCTGCAGGGCACCCTGCCGGCGAATGAGCAGGGGAACCTCCTCCGGCGGAGCAGCTTCCAGCCGGGCAGTGATGCCGGCAAACTCCGCCTCCGCAGCTAGCAGGGGGGCGAAGGCCTCCAGGGTATACTGATACAGGCTTTGCCCGCCGCCTTCTACATTCTGCTGCAAAAAGCCCAGGCGGGCATCCCGGCTTTTATAGATGGTGCCCCCATCCGGCGCCTCCTGCTGGGTAAGAATGCGCAAAAGGGTGGTCTTCCCGCAGCCGTTAACGCCTACCAGCCCCACCTTATCCCCGGGCGCTATCTCAAAGCTGACATTTTCAAACAGAGTGCGGGCAGCAAAACTTTTAGAAAGGCCGCTCACGGCAAGCAAAGCCATACATGCATCCTCCTGGCCATCAAATCCACACCATTATAGCATACGGTTTTTTTTCTGCCAACGCAGAAGGGATTAGACAAATCTGCAGAAAATATGATAAAATATTCCTATGAATACGGAAATGATTACCTGGAAAGAAAAACGGCGCAACAAAGAAGTTCGGGCTAGCTTCTGGCGGCGGGTTCGCACGCCTATCCTTTGCGCCTGCGCTGCGCTGGTATTTGCCTTTGTAGGCTTGCCCCTGCTGTTCAACGGCCTGGGGCTTACGGCTGCTGCGGAAGGGCAGCAGCTTCTTCAAATCTCCCAGGGCCCTACCCCTACCCCCGGGCTGCAGCCCGTAGCCGCTGCGGCAGCGCCCCAGGCGCTGGCGGAAGAACGGGTTGCCACCAACTCCCAGGAGGCGGCCAGCGCGTATAAAACCCTGCAGCTGGGGGATACGGACGATATCGTCTCCGACATCCAGATTCGCCTGATGGAGCTTTCCTATCTGGAGGGGGACGAGCCTACGGACTATTTCGGCGAGCAGACCGAAGCAGCCATCCAGCGCTTCCAGCGGGTCCATCATATGGAAGAGACCGGCATCGCAGACAGCCTGACCCAGGAATATCTCTTTTCAGAGGAAGCGGCGGTTTACCGCCTGCAGGAGGGGGATTCGGGCAGCGATGTAAAGCGGCTGCAAAACCAGCTGTATGACCTGGGCTATTATACAGACAAGCGAAACGGCTATTTCGGCACGGCGACAGAGGCCGCCCTGCTGGCTTTCCAGACCAAAAACCGGCTCAATGCCACCGGCATTGAAGACCAGGATACCCGGGACGTGCTCTATTCCGCAGATGCGTTGCCCAAGGTAGACCCTACGCCGGAACCTACGCCAGAGCCCACGCCGGAACCTACCCCCCGGCCTACCAGCACGCCCCGGCCTACGGATACCCCTGAGGCGGCCCTGACCACGGAGATCCCCGTGGAGACCCAGGCCCCCGCCCCCACGGAGGATCCCCTTATCGCTACCACAGCCAACCCCACCAATAACTGGGGAAGCGATAGTTCCTCCTCTTCCGGCTCTTCCGGCGGCGGCAACTGGAGCGGCTCGGATATTGGCAGCGATGGCATCCAAGTTGCAGGCTCCGGGGTGGAAGCGGTGATTTCCGTGGCCCAGAGCCGGCTGGGCTGCCCCTATGTACTGGCGGAAGAAGGCCCCAATGCTTTTGACTGTTCTGGCCTGGTTTATTATTGCCTCCGCTCCGCAGGGGTGCAGGTGGGCCGCATGTCTGCCAAGAACTATGCCCGGGTGGATAGCTGGGCTACCATTTCCGACCAGGGCAGCCTACAGCGGGGAGATCTGGTATTCTTCACCAATTATACGGGCGCTTCCGATATTGGCCACGTAGGCATTTACCTGGGCGGCAGCCAGTATATCCATGCCTCTTCCTCCGCAGGGCAGGTAATTGTCAGCGGCTGGTCCGACTGGGCTGCGCAAAACTTCCAATGGGGCAAGCGAATCTTCTGATTTCTTCCCGGCTATAATCTACCTATGCCAAATTTACCGCAAGCCTTTATCCAACGTATGCAGCAGAGGCTGGGGCCAGAAGCCCCGGCCTTTTTTGCCTGCTATGCACAGCCGCCCCGCCGGGGCCTTCGCGTGAATACCCTGCGGATGCCCGTGGCGGATTTCCTGGCCATGTCCCCCGTTGCGCTCCGGCCGGGGGGGCTGATCCCCGAGGGCTTTGAAATTCTGGAAGATAAACCCCTTGGGAACCATCCGGCCCATCTGGGCGGAGCCTTCTATCTGCAGGAGCCCTCCGCTATGGCCCCCCTGGCTGCTCTGGATATCCAGCCCGGCATGAAGGTGCTGGATCTTTGCGCCGCTCCCGGGGGGAAGAGCGGGGGCATCGGCGCCCACTTGGCGGGCCAGGGCCTGCTGGTGGCCAACGAGGTGGTGCCGGCCCGGGCAAAGACCCTGCGCCATACCCTGGAGCGGCTGGGCATAGCCAATGGGGTAGTTACCTGCGCTCGGCCGGATACCCTCTGCGGGGCCCTGGCCGGATATTTCGACGCCGTGCTGGTGGATGCGCCCTGTTCCGGGGAGGGGATGTTCCGCAAAGACCCGGAGGCCGTTGCCGCATGGTCTCCTGCCCATGTCCTGTCCTGCGCCGGGCGGCAGCAGGCTATTTTGGAAAGCGCGGCCCAGGCCGTAGCCCCGGGGGGGCGGCTGGTCTACTCTACCTGCACATTCTCCTGGGAGGAAAACGAAGCCGTGGTGGAGGGCTTTTTAGAAAAGCACCAGGACTTTTCCCTGGAATATAGCCGCCGCCTTTACCCGCATACCTACCGGGGGGAGGGGCACTTCACAGCCCGGCTCCAGCGGAACGGGGCAGGAAAGGGAAAAAGGCAGGGGAGCCTGCCTTTGCCGGCCTGCAAAAAGGCCGCATATCTGGAATTCTGCAAGGATGCGCTGGAAGCGGCGCCGCCGGGAGAGAGCATAGAGCTGGAAGATGGGCGGGTGCTGATCCTGCCGGGCCCCTTGCCTAAAGGACTGGAAAAAGTCCGGGTGCTGACGGCAGGCATTTATGCGGGGGATATGCTGGGCAGCCGCTTTCAGCCCAGCCATGCCCTGGCTATGGCAGCCGGGGTGGACTGGCGGCGGAAGATCCGCCTGGCAGAAGAACAACAGCAGGCCTATCTCCACGGCCAGGTTCTGGCTATAGAGGGCGGAGGAAAGGGTTGGTGCCGGGTAGAAGGGGCGGGATATCCCCTGGGCCTGGGCAAGATGGTGGAAGGCGCCCTGAAAAATCACCTGCCCAAGGGCTTGCGCCTTCTTTAGGCCGCCCGCCTTGCCTTATGGCGCTGGTAAAGCCAGTAGCTCAGGGCCGAGCAGGTTGCCATGAACAGGGTGCCCAGGCAGGCCCATAAAAAGGCGGGCGAGCTGGGGTCCAGAATGCTGGCCCCCAGCATGGTAACGGCGATAAGCCGGGGGAGATACCCCAGCAGGCTTCCCAGGAGATAGGGCGGATAGGCTACCCCTAGAAGACGGAGGATGCGGCTTACCGTCCGATGGGGCAATACGCCGATGACCCTGGAAAAGTAAGACAAAAACAGATCATTTTCCTGGCAGATATGCCTTAGCTCCACCAGCTTGGGATAAAGCTCCTGCATCCGGGGATAGGACTGGGCCAGCAGGAAAAAGGCTAAATAGGGCCCCGTTTCCCGGGTGCGGAGAAAGGGCAGGGTAACCACCAGAGCCATGCCCAGCAGGTTCAGCAGCAGGGCCGGCAGCGGGGGGAAAAGCAAACCTGCCAGGGCGTACAGCACGCTGAAGGGCAGAAATATAGCCTGGCTTTTTATCAAATACAGCACAAGGAGAAGAAAACCTGCCCAAACCGGCGGGCCTGACAGATATTGCAGGAGGGTTTCCGTATCCCTGCCGCCC
Organism: uncultured Clostridia bacterium; assembly: GCA_944336625.1. GTDB lineage: Bacteria > Bacillota > Clostridia > Christensenellales > CAG-138 > Pelethousia. Next base: position 1,969 of record CALVLF010000122.1, on the reverse strand, counting down.
CGGCTCCATATTACCAACAGCCAGGCTGCAACCAGATACGGAAGCCCGTGAAGAACCAGGCTGAGGGTGCGCATCGTAACTTTTTTCATAGTTCCATTATACCTGCTGGCGAACCGCCTGTCACGGCCGGAATCCCTTGCGGCTAAGCCTCCGCTTTGACAAGGTTTTGCTAATGTGCTATACTTCTAAACAATAGAAGCAATACAAGCCATTTCAGAGATTTTTTACCAGGACTATTTCCATGTAAAAAGAATAGTTTTACCGCAATAAGCCCCCATATAGGCAGGGGCTTGGGTTTGTTATCCCCCGCGGCTTTCGGGCCAAGGGAAGCGCCGCGTGTAAAATCGCTGGGAAGGAGGGCATGTGATTGAATCCGCAAGTTACCATCAAAGATATTGCCCGGCTGTGCAATACCAGCGTCAGCACCGTTTCCCGGGTCCTGAACGGGCACCCGGATGTAAGCGAGCCTCTGCGGGCCCGGGTTCTGGAGGCGGCGGAAAAGGCCGGATACGTAGCCAACGGTAGCCTGCGAAATAAGTCCAAGGCCAATACAATTGCCGTGATCCAGCGGGGGGAGGGCAATCTGTTTTTCCCCCAGTTACTCCAAAGCCTCCTTCCCAACATCTATAAGCGGCAGTATTCCTGCCTACTCTACCAGATCGCTACAGACGGAGATGAGATACGGGCGGCCACCACCCTGGTCCGGAAAGAGCGATTGCTGGGCATTCTATTTCTGGGAGGACGGTTCAATTATACGAAAGAAGAGCTGGCGCCCCTGTCCGTGCCCTTTGTATGCTGCACCTATACCAATGCCTTTGGGTGTCTGGAGGCCGGTGATTATTCCTCCGTCACCATAGACGATAGCCAGGCAGCCCGCCGGGCTGTTCATACCCTGTATAAGCAAGGGCACCGGCGGATTGCCGCCCTCATCCATGAGGAAGCAGACCATTCCATCGGCGAGCTCCGCTACCAGGGTTATAAGGCGGCGCTCCGAGAGCATGGGCTTCCCCTGGACACGGGCCTGGTAGAATGCGCCCATGGATATGACCTATCCCGAGCCTATAGGGCAGCGGAGCGGCTAATCCAGCGGCGGCGGGATTTTACAGCCCTTTTCGCCATTTCCGATACAATGGGCCTGGCTGCCATGAAAGCCCTGCAAGATGCCGGGTTGCAGGTGCCGGCGGATTGCTCGGTCATGGCGATTGATGGACTGGAGGTATCCCGGTATGTAACTCCCACCCTTATGACCCTGGAGCAGCCTGTTGCCACCCTGGGAGAGGAAGCAGTGCGCATATTGGTGGATCGTATCGAGGGCCGGGCAGGAAACCGGCATCTGGTAGTAGGCACTAGGCTTCGGGCGGGCGCTTCCGTCCGCCGGGTTTCCCCAGAGGATTAGCCTTAACGCACAGGGGGAATATACGGCTTTTGCAGGCCGGGCTCTCCGATGGCCCGGTCCCGCGAAAACGCTTCGGCCTGGGCTGGCTTGCCCAGGCCGTTATGTTCATCTTCGTTAAGGGTAGGGCAGGGGAAGAGCTATCATTCGGAAGGAGCCAGCACAGGGGCTGGGAAAATGCAGCTCCGCTGCGGGCCACTAAAGGACATTTTAGCCGGCATGGGGAATTTGCCGGCCCTTTTTCTTTGGCGGAAATACCCGCCCTTCCCGGCCCAACAGCAGGATGCCAGCGGAAACCGGCCTTTGTTTTTCCTATGCCGGCCTGGAAACCACGGCAAAGAAAAGCAGCCATCCTCCGGCCTTAAAGGCCGGGAAATGGCTGCGAATACCTACCCTTAACGGACAAGGGCATACACGGTTTTAGCGGTCTGGGCCACCAGATAGCTTCGTTGTGGCCCCTTGCAATAGGGTCCACTATGGCTGCGGGGCCACGCCTTGCTCTCCGGCGGCCCAGACCGCCAAAACTCTTTGACCTGAGCAGGTCTGCTTTGCGCCCAGTTCGCGGCGCAGGAGCGA
>CALVLF010000121.1 GCA_944336625.1 uncultured Clostridia bacterium | reverse complement strand
CGCTCCTTCATAGCCAGGGCAGCGCCGGGGCGCATGCGGCCAACGCGGTTGTCTCCTCCTTTTAAACCTGCCTCTACCGCCTAGCATAATAAAGCCAAAGCACAGAAAGTACTTTGGCTTTTTGCATCCGGCATTTTGCTACTTAGAACCACTTGGATTTTTCCGGGGAAAACCGGGGTGTTTCTCCTTGCTGATACGGATCGTAATGATGGATGTTGCAGCCGAATTCCTTTAGGGCCTGTATCCGGTTATCCGGCGCCCAGCGGATCAGGGAGAGTCCGTCGAACTCCTCCACGCGGCCATCCTCCATCTGGTTTTTGAAATACCATTCCACCACCGTCTGGTCTTTCGCATGAAAGAACTGCTGAATTTCCCAAGCCTGGACCCTGCCCCGGGTATTCCATTCATAAAACCAGTGCTTCAACTTTTCTAGGCCGGCATACTGGGGACCCCAGCTTTCCGTATAAAGCACGTCCTCCGTAAAGATATGATCGATCCCCAGATCCTGCTGCTTCAGCCACATATGGAACCACAGGCGGATAATCCGCTCCCTTTCCTCCATTTGGGCCCTCCTCTGCCTTTTTCAATGGGGCATGGACAATTTTTCATGCCGCCTTTCCTGCTGCTATTGCGCCTACATGGCTTTTTTATGGGCCGGGGCTTCGCTGGATGCCGTCTCCGGGACGGCAGGAGCTTCCTGGGCGGCCTGCTTCGCCTCCATATTTTCCCTGGCAACTGCCAGCATGAGTTTGATGCGGTTTTCCTGATTAACCCGGGTAGCGCTGGGGTCATAGTCGATGGCCACAATATTGGCGCTGGGATGGATGGATTTGATGCGATTCATCACGCCCTTGCCTACAATATGATTGGGCAGGCAGCCAAAGGGCTGGGCGCAGACGATGTTTTCATAGCCCTGCTCGATGAGCTCCATCATTTCCCCGGGAAGGAGCCAGCCCTCTCCCATCTTCGCCCCCATGCCAATGACCTGGGCCGCCAGCTTTTCAAAATGGCGGAAGCCTGTGGGCGCCGTAAACTGGGGATAGGGCTTCAGCGCGGCGCGGATAAGATTTTCCCGGCCGATGAGGCATTTTAACCCCAGGCCTGCGAAGAAGGCCTTTATGCTGCCCCCGCCATAGAGCTCGGTATCCTTCTGCACATTTCGGAAGCAGTAGATCATAAAGCCCAATACCCCTGGCACATTTACCTCGCAACCCTGGGAGGCCAGGAAAGCCTCCAGGTCGTTATTGGCCAGGGCGGAATATTTTACATAAATCTCCCCTACGATCCCCACCTTGATGCGGGGCTTATGATCCACTGGGATGGCGGCGAAATCCGCCGTCATCCGCTTCAGGTTGCGGCGGACGGCATGGGCGCTCAGGCCCCTGCCCTTTGCCAGCTGGCCATTCAGGTTATCCAGCCATTTCTCCGTCAGCGCGGCAGCAGCGCCCGGCTCCGTTTCATAGGCCATGACCTGGTTGCGCAGCGACATCAGATGATCCCCATAGACCAGGGCAGACAGTCCCTTGAGCAGAAGCGGTATGGTCAGCTTGAAGCCGCTGTCTTTTTCCAGGCCGCTCAGATTCAGGGAAAGGACGGGAATATCCGGATAGCCGGCTTTGCGCAGGGCCTTGCGGATCAGATGGATATAGTTAGAGGCCCGGCAGCCGCCCCCGGTCTGGGTCATAGCAACGGCCGTATGGGCCAAGTCGTAATCACCGCTGTTCAGGGCATCGATGATCTGGCCGGTAACCAGCAGCGCCGGATAGCAGGTATCGTTATGTACGTATTTGAGCCCCTCTTCTACCACCATATGGCTGCGATTTTTCAGCAGCTCCACCCGATAGCCCGCCTGCTGAAACAGGCGGGACAGCAGGACAAAATGCAAGGGTAGCATATCCGGGATAAGGATGGTATGGGTCTTTCGCATTTCCCGGGTAAAAATGGGGAATCCATTTGCATCGCGCTTCATATCCATCTTCCTCAGGAGGCTCCTTTCTCCTTGGCCTTCCCGCTTTCCACCGCCGCCAGAAGGCTCCTAAGGCGGATGCGGACGGCGCCCAGGTTGGTGATTTCGTCGATTTTAATCTGGGTATACAAGCAGCCCTTTTCCTCCAGAATGCGGCGCACTTCATCCGTGGTGATGGCATCCAGCCCGCAGCCGAAGCTGACCAGCTGCACCAGATACATATCCGGCTGCCGGGTGATATAATGGGCCGCCGCATACAGGCGGGCGTGATAGGTCCACTGATTCAGCACCTGGGCCGGATGTTTGGGCTCCAGGATCCCCAGGGCATCCTCCGTAATAACGGCGGCTCCCAGGGCCGTAATCAGCCGGTCGATTCCATGGTTGATCTCCGGGTCCACATGATAAGGCCGGCCTGCCAGGACGATGATAGGCTTGCCAGCCTGCCTGGCCTCTTTTACAATGGCGTCGCTGCGGTCTCGGACAGCCTGCATATAGGCTGCATAGGCATCATAGGCCGCTGTAAGGGCGCTGCGGATCATGGGCAGGGTAATATCCGGCCAGTATTCCTTCATGTATTCCCGCAGCTTGCCAGGCAGGGCTTTGGGATTATGCAGCCCCAGATACCAGCTGAGGAAACGGACGTTTTTGATCCCCGCCATATTGGCCCCGATCACCTCTGGGTAATAGGCCACGACAGGGCAGTTGAAATGCCGGTCCCCCAGCTTTTCATCTAAATTGTAGGTCATGCAGGGATAGAAGATGGTATCCACGCCCTGGTCCAGCAGCCATTGAACATGGCCGTGCATGAGCTTTGCAGGGAAGCAGACCGTATCCGAAGGGAGGGAGCCCTCCCCCAGAACGTAAAGGGCATGGGTCGAGGGCGGGGACAGGATGGTCTTGAACCCCAGGGTGCCAAAGAAGGCCTGCCAGAAGGGCAGCAGCTCATACATATTCAGCCCCATGGGAATGCCAATAGTACCCCGGTTCCCCGCCTGGATTGGTTCCGCCCGCAAGAGCTTCTGCTTATCCGCGTAAAGATCCAGGGCTTCTCCGGCCTTTTTATGGGTGATGGGCCGCTCGCAGCGGTTCCCGCTGATATAAGAGCGGCCATTGGAAAAACGGTTGATGGTCAGGCGACAATTGTTGGAGCAAAGGCCGCAGCGGGCGTCCTGAACCGTATGGGTAAAAGCTGCCAGCTCTTCCCGGCTGCAAATACCCTTGGCCTTTTCCTCCAGGGCATACAGAGCGGCCCCGTAGGCTCCCATCAGGCCGGCGATATCCGGCCGGATTACCTCCGTCTCCAGTTCCTGCTCGAAGGCCCGCAATACGGCGTCGCTGAGGAAGGTACCCCCCTGCACCACGATATGCCGGCCTAGGGCCTCTTTATTCGGGGTACGAATGACCTTATACAGGGCATTTTTCACCACGCTGATGGAAAGCCCGGCGGAAATATTCTCGATGCTGGCGCCGTCCTTCTGGGCCTGCTTGACGGAGGAATTCATAAACACGGTGCACCGGGAGCCCAGGTCCACCGGCCGCTGGGCAAAGAGGCCCAGCTTTGCAAAATCCTCGATGGAATAGCCCAGGGCGCTGGCGAAAGACTGTAGGAAGGAGCCGCAGCCCGATGAGCAGGCCTCATTCAGGAAGATACTGTCGATCACCCCGTCCTTTACCTGGAGGCATTTCATATCCTGGCCCCCGATATCGATGATAAAATCCACCTCCGGCAAAAAGCTCTGGGCCGCCCGGCAATGGGCCACCGTCTCCACAATCCCGTGGGAAAGGCCAAAGGCCGCCTTGGCCAGATCTTCCCCATAGCCCGTTGCAGCGCCCCCGGCAATGGTAAGGCCGGGATGGTTTTCATACAGGGTCAGAAGCTGCTCCCGAATCAGGGGCACGGGATTGCCGGCGTTGGACTGATAGCTGCTGTATAAAAGCTGGCCTGCTTCATCCACAAGGGCCATTTTTACCGTAGTAGAGCCGGCGTCGATGCCTAGATAGGTCTTCCCCTGGTAGCCATCCAGGCTTCCCCGGGGCACCCTGTGGCTTGCATGCCGGGCAACAAAGGCCTGGTAATCCGCCTGGTCTTTAAAAAGGGGCTGAGCGGAGAAATAATTGGAATTGGCCTGATGCGCCCGGATCTTTGTCAGTAGCGCATCCAGATCACAAAGGCTATCCGCCCGCAGAGCCGCTCCCAAAGCTACAAAATACAGGCCGTTTTCCGGGCAGTTTCCCTTTGTATGCAGGGCATCGTCAAAGCTTTTCCTAAGCTCGGATAGGAAAAACAGCGGCCCTCCCAGATAGGCCACGTTGCCCGTAATGGGCCGCCCCTGGGTCAGTCCGCCGATGGTCTGATTGACTACGGCCAGGAAGATGCTCTTGGCGATATCCTCCTTGCGGGCGCCCTGATTCAGCAAAGGCTGGATGTCGGACTTGGCAAAAACGCCACAGCGGGAAGCGATGGTATACTGCTCCCGGGCATCCTTAGCCAGCTCGTTCAAAGCTGCTGCATCCACGCCCAGCAGGGTGGCCATCTGGTCGATAAAGGCGCCGGTGCCCCCGGCGCAGGTGCCATTCATGCGCACCTCCAGGCCTCCCGTCAGGAAAAGGATCTTCGCATCCTCCCCGCCCAGCTCAATAGCCACATCCGTCTGAGGCAAAAGCTGGGCTAAGGCGATTCGGGTGGCATAAACCTCCTGTAAAAAGGGTACGCCGCAGGCATCGGCAATGCCCATGCCCGCAGAGCCGGAAATGGCCAGCTGCACCCGGCCACCCCCCGTCACTTCCCGCACCCGCTCCAGCAGGGCAGAAACCTGCTGGGCGATCTTGGAGCCATGGCGGGCATAGGAATGAAATGCCAGCGCGCCGCTGCCATCCAGAACAACACATTTTAAAGTCGTAGAGCCGATATCCAGCCCGACACGATAATTGATATTTCGCCGCATGGAATGATTTTAATGAAGTTTTCCGCTGATTTCAATAAGAAAATTATATTTCACCGCAACTTTACAGCTTTTTCACTCTTGAAGGCATTTTCCCGCTGCATTAAAATTTTGTTAAAATTCTTTACGTTTTGCAGGCCGGCGAATTGCCTCTATTGCCAGTGGTTACCAAATTTCAATATATGCATTATCAAGATTTTAATTATGCATATCTGATTATATTTTCTTTTTTCCAAAGCGGAGAATTAGCGCCTTTCTGGGCGCTCCATATGGGTAGGCCACTGCTTACACACCCGACAAGGCTATTGACATTCCTCCCTTAAAATGCTATATGTTGATTTGGCACATCGAAATAAATACGGTTGATCGGAGGACAAGTCTTATTCTTCACCTTACAGATTATGAACAGAGCATCCTGGCAGGCAGCCAGGGACCAGGCATGCAGCTGGCCATGGAGCTGGTGGTAAGCGTTGGCGAAAAATATGGCGCCAAGCGGCTGCTACAGGTAAAAAAGGCCCATATCGACGTTTGTTCGGCATCCTCCTTTGGGCCTGCTACCGTGGACTTTCTTCGGTATCTGGTAGAGCACGGGGTTCGGGTTTCCGTGC
>CALVLF010000120.1 GCA_944336625.1 uncultured Clostridia bacterium | reverse complement strand
CAGGCGGCTTCGCCGCCAGCTCCCTTTACACAAGGGAGCCTTTTGGCCTTATTTTCATTACCAGCCAACCTTCCCTTCGCAATAGTCGCCCTGCGCCGGCCCCGAAGGCCCTTCCTGGGGCTCCTTTGCGCACTGGGCTTCCGCCTCTCTTCTTCCGCGCCTGTTCTCCCAATTTCCACCCCTTCCCTGCAAAGGGCATTATCCTATAAAATGTTGGTAAAGGATGTTGAATCAACATGGGATAGATGTTACCATTATTGGTAATAAGAACAATGTGGATAAGTGGGAAAAGGTGAGCCTGGTTATCCCCATGGATATCCCCATGAAAAAAAGCGGCGGCAAAAGGCCCAGCCCGGGTTATCCACCTTATTAACATCCCTATAACTACTACGGCTGATAAATATACTTAAGAATACATATACCCGCCGCTGGGGGCGGAGAAGGAGCATGCCTATGAAGTTTACCATCCCTACCCAGGAGCTCAACGCCGGCATCAGTACCGTTATCAAAGCCATGGGCAACCGCACCACCCTTTCCATTCTGGAAGGCATCTATGTGGAAGCCACCTGGAATACCCTCACCCTTCGCTGTACCGACCTTTCCCTGCAGATTGAAACCACCCTGCCCGCTTCTGTTACGGAAGAAGGGGCCTGCGTAATGCCGGGGCGGCTTTTCAGCGAGCTGGCCCGCCGCCTGCCGGATGTGGATACCTCCGTTTATACCGAGGGGAACACCGTATATATCGAAAGCGGCCGGGCCAAGACCAACGTCCAGAGCGAAAGCCCGGAGGATTTCCATTGCATGCCTCCGGTAAAGGAAGAATATACTGTAACCCTGGAACAGGGCAAGCTCAGGAGCATGATCCGCCAGTGCATCTTCGCCTCTGCCCAGGATGAAAGCAAGCCCATCCTTACGGGTGTTCTTCTGGAAATGCGGCCGGAAGAGCTGTGCATGGTAGCTTTGGATGGCTACCGCCTGGCCCTCCGACGGGAGCCCATCCTCTCCGGCGGGGAGGATAAGGACGCCGTCATCCCCGCCCGGAGCCTGATGGAGATGGGCCGCATGCTGGAAGACCGGGCGGATGCAGTGAAGATCATCTTTTCCGCTACCCATGTTATGGTGGATATGGGGCACACCAAGATCACTACCCGCCTGCTGGATGGGGAGTTCATCCGCTATAAGCAGATCCTTCCGGATGGCCATACCACCCGGGTGCAGGTCAACCGGCAGGAGCTGCTGGATAGCATCGAGCGGGTATCCCTCATGGCCCGGGAAGGGAAAAAGAACCATATCCGCTTCTCCTTCCAGCCCGAGTCCCTGACCCTTTCCGCCAACAGCGAAATCGGTTCCTCTACGGAGGAGCTGGGCATCCACCTTACGGGCAGCCCTCTGGAGATCGCCTTCAATTCCCGCTATTTCACCGATGTATTAAAGGTGCTGGAGGATGATTCCGTCATCCTGGATATGAATAACAATATCAGCCCCTGCGTGGTCTCCCCGGTGCAGGGCCAGCAGTATTATTATCTCGTGCTGCCCGTGCGTCTGTTTACGGCGTAAGCGGGCCTACGCGGACGGCGATAGCGCGCGCAAGCGTTAGTGGGAAGCGGTGGTTCCTGCCCGCGCCCTTCGTTTACAGCCGCCCGGCCCCGGTGGTTATGGGGCCGGGCTTTTTTCATCCTCGCGGGAGCGGGGCCTGTTTCCCGTTTAATTAGGGGTTACCGCCGCCGGGGGCCTAGATCACGGCCCCCGGCTTTTTTCAGCCTTGCGAAAGCGGAGCCTTAGCTCGCTGCATGAGGCCTATGTGCCGCCGAGCGAAATCCGGTTCGCCCGGCTTTGCCGGAAGTGATTTGAGGGGCCTTGGCGGAAACTCGCGGGGGCGGCGGCGTGAGCGCGGAGCGCTCCTGGAGGGGCCGGCAAAACCGGCCCCTCCCTTTCGCAAAAGGGCCCCGGGATGCTGGCAGCCCGGGGCCCTGTATGCGAAGCGCCGCCGCCCCCCCCGCCGCGTATTTCCTCCAACGTTTCTTTTTTCCTATGGAGAAAGCCGGGGCCCATAATCCAGGGCCCCGGCGGCTGTACCCCTGCATCAAGGGGAATAAGGCCCCGCTCCCGCGGGGAGGGAGAAAGCCCGGCCCCATAACCAACGGGGCCGGGCGGCTGTAAACAAAAGACGCGGGCACTGGGGCAGGTTTCCCGCCAACGTCTGTGCGCGAATATCGCCGTCCGCGCAGGACCCGTCCGCGCAGGTCCACACATCCTGCATCATAACCACTTGCTTCTTATTTATATATTGCACTTGAAGAAAAAGCGAAAATATGCTATAGTAAAATTGATATAAAAGTGGCCAAAATGGCCGCTCCATGGCTGCGGGGCCGCTCCGCGTTTCACAGGGGAACAGCCCCTGAATGGGCCCCTTTTGGGGCAGTGCAAGGCGCCGGTGCCATGGACTAGCATCCGAATTCGAGGGACGGAAACGCAGAAATGGGTTCAAAGAAGCTCTTTCAGGCGTGTAGCCCCTTGCACAAGAAGGGTAAAGGGGTGGATGGCACATGCGCGTTACCAGCTTACGCCTGCGGGAATACCGCAGCTATCCTGCCCTGGATATAGCCCCTTGGGAGGGGATCAACCTCATCCTGGGGGATAATGCCCAGGGAAAGACCAACGCTGTGGAAGCCATTTTCCTTTGCGCATTTGGCCGCTCCCACCGCACACCCCGGGATGGGGAGCTCATCCGCCAGGGCAGCCAATTTGCCCGGGTAGAGGCGGATATCTCCGCCGCCGGGGGCAGCCACAGCATCCATATCCTCCTGCGCTCCGGGGAAAAGAAGCGCATCCAGCTGGATGGGAAGGCCCTGGGCCGGATGGGGGAGCTCATGGGCATATTGAACGTGGTCATGTTCGCCCCGGAGGATTTGGAGCTGATCAAGGGCGGCCCGGTCCAGCGTAGGCGCTTCCTGGATATGGAGATCTGCCAGGCCCGGCCGGCATATTTTTATAACCTGCAAAAGTATAATGCCGCCCTTAAGCAGCGAAACGCCCTTTTAAAGGGGGATATGGCCAGCCCTGCCCTGCTGGAAGGCTGGGATGTGCAGCTGGCCGCCTATGGGGCTGCCATATTGGCGGAGCGGCTCCGCTTTATGGAAAAGCTCCTGCCTGCTGCCCGGGAGCTATATGGGGGCATCAGCAATTCCGCAGAGGATTTTACCATTCGCTATTCCCCCAGCTTTCCCCTGGAAGAAATGCGGGAGGAAGCCACCCTGCGGGAAGCCCTCCTTTTTCGCCTGCAGGCTTCCCGGGAAGAGGATATTCGCCGGGGCAGCACCCATCCTGGCCCCCACCGGGATGACCTGCGCCTGCTGCTCAATGGGAAGGACCTGCGCATCTTTGGTTCCCAGGGCCAGCAGCGCACGGCGGCCCTGGCCCTGAAGCTTTCCGAGCTCCATATTCTGCGGGCGGAAACGGGGGAATCCCCCGTGCTTATTTTGGATGATGTCCTCAGCGAGCTGGATAGGAACCGCCAGCGCTATCTTTTAGAAAGCCTGGGGGATTGCCAGTGTTTTCTGACCTGTACCTCCCTGGATGGGCTCCAGGAGGGCCGCATATTGGAAAAGAGCGCCCTTTGGCACTGCGCTGCTTCCAGCCTTACATTGGCGGAGTAAGCGAGGGCCCGGCGGGCAAGGGATACAATCTTGGGCTGCGGGTTTGGCTCCGTAATGCAGTTCCCCTAATCCCGCAGCATTAAGCCGCCTACCCCCTTTCATAAGCTGTCTTCCCGGTTTTTGCCGCCTTTTGTGCATTTAGGGTGAAGGGGAATGGCTTTGCGGCATAAGCGGGTTTATAGGTGGGGACTGGGCCTTTTGTGGTGGACGGAAACCGCTTCGGATTTCCCCAACTTTCCCCAAAGCATAAACCGCCCAAGCAAACTAAGCTGACTTAACAAGGGGGCCATGCGGCCAGGCATCCCCGCCCTTTCCCCCTCCGCAGCACCCGGATCCCCCCGGGGAATTGGATTTCATAAAACAGCCGGTTTGGCAGATTTTTATACTTGCTAAGATCGTAGCCGGGCCCCGGGCCCGGGCAGAAAGGATGAAGCATGGAAGATAAGCATATGGAAGGGACCCAGGGCCCGGCCCAGCAGCCGGAATATAACGCCGAACAGATTCAGGTGCTGGAAGGCCTGGAGGCTGTAAAGCGGCGGCCCGGCATGTATATCGGCTCCACGGATTCCCGGGGGCTGCACCATCTTGTATGGGAACTGGTGGATAACGCCATCGACGAGGCCATGGCCGGCTACTGCACCCATGTGGAGCTGACGGTGAAGCCGGATAATTCCATCACCGTGCAGGATAACGGCCGGGGCATCCCCGTGGGCTATCATGAAAAGATGCATAAAAGCGCCCTGGAGGTGGCCCTGACGGTGCTCCATGCCGGCGGCAAGTTCGGCGGCAGCGGCTATAAGGTCTCCGGCGGGCTCCATGGCGTGGGCCTTTCCGTGGTAAACGCCCTTTCCATATGGCTCCGGGCGGAAGTCCGCCGGGATGGCAAGGTATATGTGCAGGAATATTCCCATGGGGACCCGGTTACCGGCGTGGAGGTAGCTGGCGAATGCCCCCTGGAGGAAACGGGTACCACCATTTCCTTCCTGGCGGATGACGGGATTTTCGACCAGGTGGAATACAGCTTCGATACCCTGGCTAACCGCATGCGGGAGCTGGCCTTTTTGAATAAGGGCATCACCATCACCGTAACGGACCAGCGGGAAGAGCCGGAAAAGGTGAAGCGCTTCTGCTATGAAGGGGGCATCCTTTCCTTTGTGAAGCACCTGAATAAAAATAAAGACGTCCTCCATCCGGAGCCCATCTATCTGGAAGCTTCCAAGGACGACCCGGAGAAGAACGAGACCGCCTCCGTAGAGGTGGCTATGCAGTACAGCAGCGACTATAACGAGAGCGTATTCACCTTTGCCAATAACATCAATACCCTGGAGGGGGGCAGCCACCTCATGGGCTTCCGGGCGGCCCTGACCCGGGTGGTGAACGATTACGCCCGCAAGTATAAGCTATTGAAAGAGAGCGATGCCAACCTTTCCGGCGAGGATATAAGGGAGGGCCTTACGGCCATCATCAGCGTTAAGCTGACGGAGCCCCAGTTTGAAGGGCAAACCAAAACCAAGCTGGGCAATGCCTATATCCGCACCCTGGTGGATGGGGCCGTGAGCCAGGGCCTTTCGGCCTATCTGGAGGAGCACCCCCAGGAGGCCCGGAGCATTGTGGATAAATGCCTTATGGCCAACCGGGCCCGGGAAGCCGCCCGCAAGGCCCGGGAGCTTGCCCGGCGGAAAACGGCCCTGGATTCCACCAGCCTCCCCGGCAAGCTGGCGGACTGCACGGAAAAGGACCCGGCCCTTTGCGAGATCTTCCTGGTGGAGGGGGATAGCGCCGGGGGCAGCGCCAAGCTGGGGCGGAACCCGGCCTTCCAGGCCATCCTCCCCCTCCGGGGCAAGATTTTAAACGTGGAAAAGACCAGGCTGGACAAGATCCTTTCCAATAACGAGATCAAGGCCATGATCACCGCCTTTGGGGCAGGAATCGACCAGGATTTTGACCCCTCGAAATTACGGTATCATAAAATCGTCTGCATGACGGATGCGGATGTAGACGGCAGCCATATCCGCATATTGATGCTTACCTTCTTTTACCGGCATATGCGCCCCCTCATCGAGCAGGGGTATGTATACATCGCCCAGCCCCCCCTCTATAAGATCAGCCGGGGGAAAAACGTATGGTATGCCTATTCCGATGAAGAGCGGGATGCTATCCTAAACGACATTGGCCGGGATCCCAAGCCCAACATTCAGCGGTATAAGGGCCTGGGTGAAATGAACCCGGACCAGCTCTGGGAAACCACTATGGACCCGGAAAACCGGCTCATGCTCCAGGTGCATCTGGAGGATGCCATCCGGGCGGACGAGATCTTTACCGTCCTCATGGGGGATAAGGTGGAGCCCCGGCGGGAGTTCATCGAGCAAAACAGCCAGCTGGTAACGGACCTGGATGTTTAGGAGCTGACCATGAAAAAGGCCCTTGCCTTCGCTTTGATTTTTCTATTGGTGCTGGGTTTGGCCCAGCCGGTGCTGGGGGATACGCTGGAGCCGGAGGCTACGGCAGCCCTGGAAACCCCGGAACCCCAGGCCGGGGAAACAGCCACAGAGTCCCCGGTGTATCTGATTTTCCTGCTGGCCCTTTTGGCCCTATCCATGTGGATGCGGGTACGGGGGGGCGCTGGCGGGGGCTGAGGCGTTGGCAGCGGCTCCTGCGGGTCAGGCACAAACGATGGTCAAAACTAGATTTTACGGCGGGAAAGGGAAACCTTGCCTTGCTAGAACCGATATGAGGTAACGAATGAGCCAAGAAACCGATTTGAACCCCCGAATCAGCCCCTTGGATATAGAGCAGGAGATGAAGAAATCCTTCATCGCCTATGCCATGGCGGTCATCACCAACCGGGCCCTGCCCGATGTACGGGATGGATTGAAACCCGTACACCGCCGCATCCTCTATTCCATGGATGAGCAGGGCTTTACCGCGGATAAACCCTTCCATAAATCCGCCCGTATCGTGGGGGATGTGCTGGGCAAATACCATCCCCATGGGGATAACTCCGTCTATGACGCCATGGTGCGCTTAGCCCAGGATTTCAACACCCGCTATCTGCTGGTGGAAGGCCAGGGCAACTTCGGCTCCATCGATGGGGATAGCGCCGCTGCCATGCGGTATACCGAGGCCCGCCTTTCCAAGCTCAGCGCGGAAATGCTGGCGGATATCGGCAAGAATACCGTGGATTTCATGCCCAATTTCGATGAAACCCTCATGCAGCCCAAGGTATTGCCCTGCCGCTATCCCAACCTGTTGGTGAACGGCAGCGGCGGCATTGCCGTAGGCATGGCCACCAATATCCCCCCCCATAACCTGGGGGAGGTGATCGACGCCTATGTGGCTATGATCGATAACCGGGATATTACCGTAGAGGAGCTTATGGCCCATATCCCCGGGCCGGATTTCCCCACGGGCGGCCTGATTCTGGGCACGGCGGGCATTCGCCAGGCTTACCGCACGGGCCGGGGGAAGATCGTCGTCCGGGCCCGGGCAGAGGTGGAGCCCCTGCCCGGGGGCAAGAGCCGCATTGTGGTTACGGAGATCCCCTACCAGGTGAACAAGGCCCGCATGGTGGAAAAGATCGCAGAGCTTGTCCACGATAAGCGCATCGAGGGCATTCAGGACCTGAGGGATGAGAGCGACCGCCGGGGCATCCGGGTGGTGATCGACCTAAAGAAGGACGTCAACGGCAATGTGGTGCTGAATCAGCTTTATAAGCACACCCAGATGCAGGATACCTTCGGGGTCATCATGCTGGCCCTGGTGGATGGAGAGCCGAAAATCCTCAACATGAAGGATATGCTGGGCCATTATCTCGCCTTCCAGGAGCAGGTGGTCACCCGCCGCACCCAGTATGACCTGGAGCGGGCCAAGGAACGGCTGCATATTTTAGAGGGTTTGCTCATTGCCCTGGCCAATATCGACGAGGTGGTGGAGATCATCAAGACCTCCCCCTCCACCCCCGTGGCCAAGGAGCGCCTGTGCAGCCGCTTCGGCCTTTCGGATAAGCAGGCCCAGGCCATTCTGGATATGCGCCTGGCCCGCCTGACGGGCCTGGAGCAGGAAAAGATCCAGGCGGAGCATGATGAGCTTATGGCCCAGGTGGAATATCTGGAAAGCATCCTGGCGGATGAAAGCAAGCTCTTGGGCATCATCAAGGAAGAGATATTGGAGGTAAAGCGCAAATATGCCGACCCCCGCCGCACGGAGATCACCCAGGTAACGGAGGATATCGACCTGGACGACGTAATCCAGGCGGAGGATATGGTGGTCACCATGACCCATTTCGGCTATGTGAAGCGCCTGGCAGCGGATACCTACCGCTCCCAGAACCGGGGGGGCCGGGGCATTATGGGCCAGGCCACCAGGGAGGAGGATTTTGTAGAGCACCTCTTCGCCGCCAATACCCATGCATATATCATGTTCTTTACCAACTTCGGCCGGGCCTTCAAGATGAAGTGCTATACCATCCCGGAGGCGGGCCGCAGCGCCAAGGGAACGGCCATTGTGAACCTTCTGCAGCTGCAGGATGGGGAAAAGGTAACGGCTTTGTTCCCCCTCCCCGAGGATGCCCAGGAAGGCTACCTGGTGCTGGTAACCCGCCAGGGCCTGATCAAAAAGACGGCCCTTTCGGAATATGAGAACATCCGCAAGGGCGGGCTCATCGCCCTGAACCTGCGGGAGGGGGACGAGCTGGCCAGCGCCCTGCTCACCGGCGGGAAGGACGAGATCCTCATCGGCACCCGCAATGGCCAGTGCATCCGCTTCAGCGAGGAGGATGTGCGGCCCATGGGCCGGGGCGCTACCGGGGTCCGAGCCATCTTGCTGGAGGATGGGGACCAGGTGGTGGATGCGGAAAAGATCATCCCCGGCCAGACGGTCCTGGCTATTACGGAGCGGGGCATGGGCAAGCGCACGGAAGAAGGGGAATACCGCTGCCAGCACCGGGGCGGCCGGGGCATCCTTGCCATGAACCTGACGGATAAGACGGGCTTCCTCCTCTGCCTGCGCATGGTGGAGGGCAGCGAGGACGTGATGATGATCCGGGAGGATGGAACCCTCATGCGCATGCCCGTGGAACAGGTGCGCATCATATCCCGGAATACCCAGGGGGTGCGGCTCATGCAGGTGCCGGAAGGCACCCGGCTGGCCAGCGTAGCCCTGGTGCCGCCGGAGGAAGAGGAAACGGACGAAGAATAAACAAAGCCCCTTCGCCCCCGGGTCCTACGCGGACGGCGATATCGCGCACGGACGTTTGCGGGAAGCTCTCGTTCCTGCCCGCGTCTTTCCTTAAAAGCCGCCCGGCCCCGTAGATCATGGGGCCGGGCTTTCTCCTTCCTTGCGCAGGCGAAAGGGTATCCCTTTCAAACCGCCTTTTTATCCGCCGGGGGCCGTAGGCCATGGCCCCCGGCTTTTTCAGGGCGGCTTTACGAGGCGCCGGCAGAGGCCCGGCGGGGGGCGGCGGCGCTTCGCATACAGGGATCCGGGATGCTTGCATCCCGGAGCCCTTTTGCGAAGGGGAGGGGCCGGTTTTGCCGCCCCCTCAAGGGGCGCTTCGCGCTCCCGCCGCCGCCCCCCTCCGCCGGAGCTTTGCAAAGCTGCCTTTTGGGGAGAGGAGGGCGGAGCCGAGCGCCGCCTCGTCGTCGCAAAGTCCGCTTAGCTCCGCTTCCGCCTGCAAGGCGAAAGCTCCACCCCGCAGTTCGCAATGGTCGCGCAGCGTCAGCCCCGAGGAGCCCTAGGAATGGCCCCCTGGCCCGACGCAGGGCGACTATTGAGAAATGAGAGGTTACGTCGGATACTATGCATCGCCCCTAAACCCCACCGCAGTAAAGCGCACTTTATTTTTATGGAAGGAAGGGGCGAATATGCCACCCAAAAGGCTGCCCTTTAGAAGCCTTTAGCCGGGAACAGCGCCCTATTCCATGAGCTTTTCTGCCAGGCGCAATAGCTTATCCCGGCGGTTATCCTGGGGGTGCTGGATGCAGTGCTGGTGCAGGGCCTCCTTCAGGGCCCCAAGCCAGGGCCCCGGGGCCCGGCCCAAGGCTTTCATCAGGTCCCGCCCGTCTATAGCCAGCTCCTCCTGGGTAAAGGGCACGGCCTGGGCCCGCATCTCCCCCAGAACCCGGGCCCAGCGGTCCGCCGTTTTTTCGCTGCTCCCCCGGCCGCTGCCCCGGATATCCGCCCGCCGCAGGCGGATGAGCTGCTCCGTCCTTTCCGGGCCCCACTGGGCAAAGCGGCGGCGGAGGGTGCTCTCCTTGGCCTGGCCATTCAGGTCGAACATATGGTTTTCCACCAGAAAAACCACTTCCTCCGCCACAGCCCGGGGAAACCGGAGCCGGCCCAGGATATCCCGGGCCACCGGGGCCCCCAGCTTATCATGGCCCAGCATGCGGCCGTTCTTTTCCAGGGCAATGGGCTTGCCTACGTCATGGAGCAGGGCCCCCAGCCGCAGGGGCAGGCCCCCGGCTGCCTCCGCTTCCCCAGCGGCGTGCAGGCAGTGGGAAAGCACGTCATAGGCATGGAATTCCGCCCGCTGCCGGATTCCCCGGCCCCGGGCCAGCTCCGGCAAAATCACATCCAGCCCCCCCAGGCCTTCCAGCAAGGAAAGGCCCCGGTATACTGCCCCGGCCTTTCCATATTTCACATCCCCTAAAAGGATGCGGCTAAGCTCATCCCGCACCCGCTCGCCGGAAATATCCTGAAGCCCCCCGGCAAAGCGCGCCGCTGCCGCCCCGGTTTCCGGGTGGATCTGAAAGCCCAGCTCCCCGGCAAAGCGGGCAAGGCGCAACACTCGCAGGGCATCCTCCCCCATAATAAGGGCCGGGTCCGGGCTGGTAGCCCGCAAGACCCCCGCCTTTAGATCCTGCAACCCCCCGGTGGGGTCGAAAATTTCCCCGGTCAGCAGGTCCTGATACAGGGCGTTTACCGTAAAGTCCCGGCGGAAGGCATCCGCCTCCAGGCTGGTGGAAAAGGATACGGCCCGGGGGCGATGGCCGCCGCCGGGGCCGTAAGTATCCGCCCGGAAGGTGGTGTGTTCACAAACCACCCCTGCCCCGTGGATCTCCACCATGCCAAAATCCACCCCTTTGGGCACCCATTTCCAGCCCTTTTCCTGGCAAAGGGCCATCACCTTTTCCGGCTCCAGAGCGCTGGTAACATCCAGATCGCTTACGGGCAGGCCCAATAGGGGGTTGCGGACCATGCCCCCTACCCCATAGAGCCGGGTCCCTGCCGCGAAAAAGCCCCGGGCCAGGGCTTGCAATCCATTTTTTTCCATAAACCTTCCCTTTTCAACGCCCCTTTTCCCAGGAGCATTTCCTCCATTTTAACGGAAACACAGGGGGGCTGCAAGGGGGCGGAAGCCCAGCGAGCAAGGGAGCCCCAGGAAGGGCCCCCCGGCCGGTTGCAGGGCGACTATTGCGAAGTGAGGAGTTGGATTGAAGTGGGAAAAACGCCCCAAAAGGCCCCCTTGTGTAAAGGGGGCTATCCGCTTTGCGGACTGAGGGATTGTAGACGATGGGAGCTCTTCCCAGCGCTGGTCTAAACCTGCTGCCGCTACAATCCCTCAGGCGCGGCTTTAGGCCGCGCCAGCTCCCTTTACACAAGGGAGCCTTTTGGCGGAGAATTCCAGCGCGCAGAGCTTTACACAGGGGAGCCTTTTGGGCGAAGGGAAAAGGCCGGACGCCCACCAATCCGCAGCATAAACCGCCCAACCAAAATAAGCTGACTTCGCAAGGAAAGGGGGCTGGCCCCCTTTCCTTGTGGTCAGCCGGGAGCACGACCGGCGAAGCATAAGGCACCCCTGGCAATCTACTGATCGAGGCGAATGCAGGGGGCCCAAGACAAGACCTCTGCCGAAGCTTGCATCTTAGGGGACGGGGGGCAAAGGTGCCCCCAGCCGGATTCCAAAGGCCCGGGGGCCTTTGGCCCTAGCGGAGCGAAAACGAAAGGTTTCTTCCTTTTGCAAAGGCATTATCTCAGGCTTCCAACGCAGCTGCCTTTTCCATACATATTTTCCTATTAACGTGAAAGTTAGGAAAATAAAAACTGCTATTTTATGCGGAGCAGGCCGGAAGCCCACCCGCAAAGCCGCCTTGTGTAAAGGGTGAGGCCCTCGGCTCTGCCCCCTTCTTCCGCCCCGAGCTGCCAAAGATTAACTTTTCATGACAATATGGCAAGATCTGCCCTTTTCCTCATCAATGGGGTTGCAAAGGAAAGGAAAAGCAGGTAAAATAAACTGAATCTTTATGATGCAAAACTATGCCGCATAGAAATGTGCATATACAGGCAAGGGCAGGAACCCTGTAACCCCTGCCCCAGGAGGATGGAAACGTGGCGCTGTCACTCGAAGTAAAAAAATTTATCAATTCCGAGCATACGGGAAAGTATGCGGATATATACCTGCCCCTGGAGGATCTTCCCCAGCGGCCCCCGAAAAAGGCCAAGGCAAAGCCCCAGGCGGAAGAGAATGGCCAGCCTGAAGCTGAAGCCCCCCTGCAGGAGGAGCAAGCCCCCCAGGCGGAATCCGCGCCCCAGCAGCAATTTGAAACCGTCCATATCCACTATGTGGAAGAGGGCAACGGGGAGCCCCTGGTGCTGGTGCACAGCATATTTCAGTCCCTGTATACCTGGCGGAGCCTTTTCCATACCCTTTCCCAGCATTACCGGGTGATCGCCGTGGACCTGCCGGGCTTTGGCTATTCCTCCAGGCCCCAGGAATATGCCTATACCATCGAGGAACAGTCCCGCTCCCTGGAGCTGTTTCTGGATGCTATCGGCATAGAATCCACCCACTTCCTGGCCTATTCCATGGGCGCTGCCTATGTGATGGATCTGTGCTTGCGCAGCCCGGAGCGGGCGGGCCGGGTGGTATTGCTGGCCCCCGGCGGCATTACCCCGGAAATGCCCACCCCCATCAAGCTGCTGGATAGCGGCCTTTTCGGGGGCATTGCCGCCGCCCTGTATGGGGTGCGCACGGTAGAGAACGTCCTGAAGGAATGCTTCTTCGACCAGACCGTCTGCCTGAATGCGGATATGGTGGAGGAATATTATAAAACCATTTCCGATACCGCTTCCCGCCGGGCCCAGCGCCTGAGCATCCGCAATTATGACGATGAGCCCCTTTCTCCCAAGCTCCGCACCCTGGAAATGCCCGTGCTCATCCTCCAGGGCAGTGAGGATAAGTGGCGCCCCAATGCCCAGGCGGAGTTTTACCACGCCGCCATTCCGGATGCAAACTATGCCCTGATCCGCAATGCAGGCCACCTCCTCCACGAGGAAAAGCCGGAAAAGGTTCTGGCCGCCGTGCAGGAATTCATCCCATACCTGGTGCCGGATGTGGAATGAGCGGCCTTTTGAAAATAAAAAAGCGCCTCCAGCTCCCCCGCAATGCGGGGCGGAAGCCGGGGGCGCTTTTCCTTGGCCGGAAATTACAGCTCTACGGAGCCGGTGGCCTTATCGTTGATGGTATAATAGGCTTTGCCATCCTGGGGCTTGATATAAAGCCGCAAATCCCGGATATAGCAGGCCCGGTGCCCCTGGGCTACATAGTCCGCCCGGGCGGCTTCCACCAGGGCGTCCGCCTCCCATTCCCTGCCGTCAAACTGGATATAGACCTTTTCCGTCTTTTCCGCAGCGGCCTTCTTGGGGGCTTTGGGGGCCTTGGGCGCCTTGGGCGCCGTTTCGGATTTTTCTTTTGTCATGCCTGGTATTCTCCTCTTATAAAAATTGTGGGTACGGGGAAAGGGCGCCTTTGCCCCGGAGCTTCCCAGAATTCCATTATTTTACAATGTATTCCTATAAGAAGCAAGGGTTTTGGCCCTGCGGATTGGGTCGAAATACAGGTTTTACACCCTTTTTAAAAAAGCAGAACTGAAAAAATACACCCGGCGCCCCTGCACAAAACCAGGGAAAAGCGCCGCCCTTATGCAAGGATTCCGGCAGGAAAGCCGGAAGGGAGCGTTACCGGGGCCTATCCGCCCTCAGGCAGGGAACCATACACAAGGGCCATGCCCCCGCAATCAGCAGGATGGCTATGGCAATAAGGCAAAACAGCAGACTTTTTTGGACATACAATGCTCCTTATATGCTGCGGCAGAAGGAAAGCCGGACTCAATCCTCCTCCTGAGGGATGCGGAGGAATTTCCCCGCCTTTTTATAAACCAGGAAGGTAACGATGGCATTCACCCCGCCCTTGATCAGGTTAAAGGGAATGATGATGGGCCAGATCATGGCCTGGACGGCCTCCAGGGGCGCGCCGTTATAATGGACGGTGAGCCAGAGGTTCAGGGGCACCATGAGGGCCGTCATGGTAAGGGTGCCCAGGAGCAGGCTCAAGACGGCGCCCTTGCGGGTATGCTTATGCTGGTAAAGGAAGCCAGCTACCAGCACAAAGCCGCCGGTAGCCAGGAAATGCATCAATCCCCCAACCCAGCCGCTCTGGGGGGAAACCAGCAGCCATTGCAGCAGGCTCACCACCCCCGTCAGCAACAGCCCTGCCCCGGGGCCATACATGAAGGTGCCGATCAGGATGGGCACATCCGCCATATCATATTCCAGATATGCCGCCGCAGGAAAAATCGGGAAGCGGACCACATACATCAGAACCAGGGAAAGGGCCGTCAGCAGGGCCATTTTCACCAGCCACTGGACTTGTTTGCTGCGCATAAGCCGTTTTTGCAACCTCCAAATAAAAATTTTATCCACATAAAAACCCCCGGAATATTCCGGGGGCAGGAAAAACGGACGAAGCAGCCTCTTTCATCCGGACTATTACCGTCGGCACCGGAATTGCACCGGTTCGGCAGGGTCTTTACCCCGCTGGCGGGCTGGGGCCAAACTTGGCCGTCACCGCCGGTGTGGACTTGCACCACCCCCTGAAGCTCCCCCATAGTATACACCCGAGCCGGGCGGATTGCAATGGATTTATATGGGCCCCAGGGCAGGGCGGCTATTGCCAACTGCGCTGTCCGCGAAGCGGACTGAGGGATTGTAAAGGATGGAGTTCTGGCCAGCGATTTTTATATGATGCAGCTGTTACCTTGCTCCTTACATAAGCTGTCTTGCCGGTTTTCGCTGCCTTTTGCGCATTTTGGGTGAAGGGGAATGGTTTGGCGGTATTCACAAGGTTTATAGGTGAGGATTGGGACTTTTGCGGTTACGCAGCCCGCTCTGGATTTTCTCCAACTTTTCCCGCAGCATAAACCACCCAACCAAAATAAGCTGACTTCGCAAGAGGGAGGGGGCTGGCCCCCTCCCTCTTGTGGTCAGCCGAGAGCACGACCGGCGAAACATAAGGAACCCCTGGCAATTTTCTGATCGATGCGGATGCAGGGGAAACGAAGGCCTACCGCTTCCGAGACTTGCATCTTAGGGGCCTGGGGGCAAAGGTGCCACCAGCCGGATTCCAAAGGCCCGGGGGCCTTTGGCCCAGCGGAGCGGAAGCGAAAGGTTGTGCCTTTTGCAAAGGCATTATCTCATGCTTCCAACGGAACTGCCTTCCTCTTGCATATTTTCCTATTAAATTTAAGCTGGAATCCTTGCCCAGCGCTTTTATAGAGCTGCTGCGTTTACAACCCCTCAGTCATGGCTTTTGGGCCATGACAGCGCAGTTCGCAATAGTCGCCCTGCGTCGGCCTCGAGAGGCCTTCCTGGGGCTCCTTTGCTCACTGGGCTTCCGCCTCGCTTCTTCCGCCATTGGCGGCGCTCGGCTCCGCCCCCCTTACACAGGGGAGCCTTTTGGCGGGGAATTCCAGCTTGCAACGCTATACACAAGGGAGCCTTTTGGCCTTTTTTCAAATACCAGCCAACCCCTCCCTTCGCAATAGCCGCCCTGCGTCGGCCCCGAGGGGAAGCGGAGCTAAGCGGGCTTTGGCCCGGCGAGCCCCAATGCATCCCGGGCGTTTTGGAAGGTGGTCTCCGCCAGGGCTTCCGGCTCCAGGCCCTGGATCTGGGCCAGCTTTTGCAGGATCAGGGGCAGGAAGCGGGAATCGTTCCGCTCCCCCCGGTGGGGCTCCGGGGCCATATAGGGGCAGTCCGTCTCGATCAGCAGCCGCTCCGGGGGCACGGCGGCGGCGCTTTCCACCACCTTCCGGGCGTTCCGGAAGGTAACGGCCCCCCCAAAGGCGATGTACAGGCCCAGGCCCAGGCATTCCCGGGCAATCTGTGGGCTGCCGGAAAAGCAGTGCATGATCCCCCGCAGCTTCTGCCGGTGGGCCCGGAGGATATCCATGGCATCCCCATAGGCTTCCCGTATATGCAGCACTACGGGCAGGCCCAGCTCCTCCGCCAGGGAAAGCTGCTGGTCAAATACTTCCCGCTGCAGGGCCCTGGGGTGGAAATCATAGTGATAATCCAGGCCAATTTCCCCCAGGGCCAGGGCCTGGGGATGGCTGCGGAAAAGGCGGGCAAGCTCCTCCCCTACCCCCGGGCTCCATTGATCCGCCTCATGGGGATGGACCCCCAGGGCAGCATAAAAAAAGCCGGGGTTGGCCCCGCAAAGGGAAAGGGCGGGCTGAAAATCCGCCGGGGCGCAGGCCACTTCCAGCACCTTCTCCACCCCCGCCTGCTTAAGGGCGGCAAGGACCTCTGGCCGGTCCGGGTCGAAGCGGGCATCCAGATAATGGGCATGGCTGTCAAACAGGCGCATGGCAAGCTCCTTTCTTCCGGGCATATAAAGGGAGGGCTAAAATTCCCGCTTCAAGGAGCGGGTGAAAAGGGCGTCCAGGGCCTCCATGGGGTTGGCGCCCTGATAAAGGACATTTTCCACGGCGGCGCAGATGGGCAGCTCTTCCCCATAGGCTTCCCCCAGGGAAAGAAGGGCCTTTACGGTATAATAGCCCTCTGCCAGCTTATGGAAGGGCTCCTTGCGCACCAGGGCCTCCCCAAAGCGGCGGTTGTTGCTGAAGGGGGAAAACACCGTGGCCTCATAATCCCCCAGGTGGCAAAGGCCATAGGCGGACTGGGGGTTCCCCCCCATGGCGCCGATGAGCCGGGCGATCTCCCGGGTGCCCCGGCTCATAAGGGCCCCCTTCAGGTTGGTCCTATCCAGGCCATCCAGCAGGCCGGCGGCGATGCCGATGACGTTCTTGGCGGCAGCCCCTACCTCGTTCCCCAGCAGGTCCTGGCCATAATAAAAGCGGATCAGATCCCCCTTAAAGGCCTGGATGAGCCGGTCTTTGG
This sequence comes from uncultured Clostridia bacterium, assembly GCA_944336625.1. Lineage (GTDB taxonomy): Bacteria > Bacillota > Clostridia > Christensenellales > CAG-138 > Pelethousia. The sequence goes on along the minus strand of CALVLF010000120.1, from coordinate 4,492 downwards.
CCGCCTCCTCCCGGGAGTCGATAACCATGCAGTTGGGGATGCCAGCTGTAAACTCCTGCACATGCCCCGGCCCCAGCCAGACGGATATGGAACAATGGCCCAGGTATTCCCCCGCCACCTGGGAAAGGCGCAGGCCCGTGCCCATCTCCAGCCCCTTCATGCAAAGCACCACGTCCATGGCCGGCAGGGAAAGGGCCGCCAGCTCCTGCATCAGGCCCCGCAGGCTTTGGGAGCCGATGGAGACCACCAATATTTCCGCCCCCTTTAGGGCCTCTTGTAGATCCGTACAAAGGCGCACCCCGGGAGGAAGGGACAGGACGCCATTGGAGCGGCTTTCCAGGAACTGGGCCATATGGGGGGAGCCGGGCCGGCCATAAAGGGTCAGGCTGTGGCCCAGCCTGCTTAGATACCAGGTGATGAAGCTGCCCCAGCGGCCGCAGCCGATAACGGTGATGTTCATGCTAAATCCTCCGCGCGGAACTGGTAGGTATACAGGGCGGCATAGATGCCCCCCTGGGCCATAAGGGCGGAATGGGTGCCCTTTTCCACAATGCTGCCCTTGGAAAGGACGGCGATCTCATCCGCGTTCTTGATGGTGCTGAGCCGGTGGGCCACGATGATGCAGGTACGGCCCTGGCTCAGCTCCCCCAGGGATTGCTGGATATGCATCTCCGTTTCATTATCCAGGGCGCTGGTAGCCTCATCCAGAATGAGAATGGCGGGGTTTTTCAAAAATACCCGGGCGATGGAGATCCGCTGGCGCTGCCCGCCGGAAAGCTTCAGCCCCCGCTCCCCCACCTCCGTATCATAGCCCTTTTCCAGGGTCATGATATGGTCGTGTATTTTTGCTTTTTTAGCCGCTTGGATGATCTCCTCGTCTGTAGCATCCAGCTTGCCATAGGCGATATTCTCCCGGATGGTGCCGGTAAAGAGGAAAACGTCCTGGGCTACGATGCCGATATTGTGCCGCAAAGATTCCCGGGTCATGCGGCGGATATCCATGCCGTCGATGGTGATGGAGCCGTTGTCCACCTCATAAAAACGGGGAATCAGGTTGCACAGGGTGGTTTTCCCGCCGCCGCTGGGGCCCACCAGGGCCAGGGTGAGGCCGGCAGGGATATCCAGAGTCAGGTCCGTTACCACATGCTCTTCCTTATCCGGGCTGTCCGCATCCTGATAGTGGAAGGAGACGTTGTTGATCTGAATATGGCCCTTGAGCTGGCCCGCGTCCAGGGCGCCGGGGTCATCCGCTTCCACGGGCTCGTCTATAACCTCCAGGAAGCGGGCAAAGCCCGTCATGCCGTTCTGCATCTGCTCGAACATGGTAATAAAGCGGTTGACGGGCTTGAGGAATACGTTGATATACAGCAGAAAGGCCATAAAGCTTCCCGTATCGATCTTCCCCTGGAAATAGAAGATGCCCCCCGCCGCCAGCACCAGCAGGTAGAGAAAATCCGTTAAAAAGGCCGTGCCCCCGTAAAAGAGGCCCATGGCCTTATAGGCCGCGTTCCGGGCCCGGATGAAGAGGGCGTTATCCGCATCGAACTTGCTGTTTTCATGGGGCTCGCCGGAATAGGCCCGGGAGACCCGTATGCCGGCGATGGCCGTTTCCACCCCGGCGTTGATGCGGGCCGTCTGCACCCGGCTTTCCTTAAAGGCGGCATGCATGCGGTAGCGGGAGGTCATGGCATACCAGAATACCAGGGGGGCCGCCCCAAAGGCGATGAGGGTCAGGGGCAGGTGGATGGGGGCCAGGATGAGAAAGGAGCCGATGAACAGGATGATGGAGATAAAAATATCCTCCGGCCCATGGTGGGCCAGCTCGGAAAGATCCTGCAAATCGTTGATCATGCGGCTCATGATGGCGCCGGTTTTATTGTTATCAAAATAGGAAAAGGGGAGCTTTTGCAAATGCCGGAACATGTCCCGCCGCATATCCCCCTGGATGCGCACGCCCATCATATGCCCCCAATACTGGATGACATAGGTGAGGCAGGCTTTTATAATATAAATGGCCAGCAGCACCCCTACGAAAAACAGCATGGCCCCCAGCTGCCGCTGGGGCACATAGACATTGATAATATCCCGGGCGATGATGGGGTAAAACAGGTCGCAGATGGCCACCACCAGGGCACAGCTCATATCCAGGGCAAAAAGCCGCCGGTGGGGTTTATAATAGCGGATAAAGCGCTTGAACATACTACCTCCAGCATGTTATTTCCAAAAAAGGCAGAGCGCCCCGGGCGGGGGGCCCGGCCTGGGGCCGCCCGGGAAAGGGCGCCAAAAAGCCCTTTGCAGGCCATGGGCCAGGCAAAGGGAGGGGAAGGCATAAAGAGGCCGGGCTTAGGAAACCATATCCCCCTGGTAGGAGATGAGGCTGGCATCGTAAATGCCCTCCACCCGGAGGAACTTTTCCACAAAGCCCGTCTCATTATCCTTGAGCCGCAGCTCCAGGGTCATTTCAATACCGTCCCGACGGGCGGTTTTGGAGCGCACCCGGGCCCCGGGCAGCTGCTTGATCATCTGTTTCACCGTGCCGGAGGCGCCCTCGCTATAGTGGAGGATCAGCAGGAAGGGCATGGCAGAGCGCACCTTGAAGGCGGAAAGCAGCAGCATGAATATGCCGATGATAACCCCGCCGATGATGGCCGCATCATAAAAGCCTACCCCCAGGGCCAGGCCTTCCCCCACGGCCCAGAAGATAAAGCCCGTATCGATGGGGTCCTTCACGGCGGTGCGGTAACGGACGATGGACAGGGCGCCCACCATGCCCAGGGTAAGGGTCAGATTGGAGCTGATGAGCATGAGCACCAGGGTGGTTACCAGGGTAATGAGCACCAGGCTCACGTTAAAATTCCGGGAATACATAACCCCGCCGAAGCTCTTCTTGTAAATGAAGAAGATATACAGGCCCATCACCAGGGCCAGGGCCAGGGCGATGAGCATCCTTAGGGGGCTAAAGTGGATCACAAACAGATCGGAAAGGGCAGACATTCTAAACCTCCAATAGGGTATTTTTTCGTATTGCAGTGAAAGGGGATAGCCTGTGGGTGAAGGGGAAAGGCCTCCAAAAGGCTCCCTTGTGTAAAGGGGGCTGTCCGCAGAGCGGACTGGGGGATTGTAGCGGCTGGATTTCTGGCCAGCGATTTTTATATGATGCAGCTCGTTACCTTGCTCCTTACATAAGCTGTCTTGCCGGTTTTCGCTGCCTTTTGCGCATTTTGGGTGAAGGGCAAGGCTGGATGCCCACCAAACCGCAGCATAAACCGCCCAACCAAACTAAGCTGACTTCGCAAGGAAAGGGGGCTGGCCCCCTTTCCTTGTGGTCAGCCGGGAGCACGACCGGCGTAACATAAGGAACCCCTGGCAATTTTCTGATCGATGCGGATGCAGGGGAAACGAGGGCCTACCGCTTCCGAGACTTGCATCTTAGGGGTCTGGGGGCGGAGCCGAGCGCCGCCTGTGGCGGATGAAGCGAGGCGGAAGCCCAGTGAGCAAAGGAGCCCCAGGATGGGCCTCCCGGCCCGACGCAGGGCGAGTATTGCGAACTGAGGGGACTCCTGCCTCCCAGCCGGATTCCAAAGGCCCGGGGGCCTTTGGCCCAGCGGAGCGAAAACTGAAGGTTGCTGCCTTTTGCAAAGGCATTATCTCAAGCCGCCAGCGTAACTGCCTTTCTCCACACAAATTTTCCTATTAACAGGAAAGGCCGGAAAATGAAAGGCGTTATTTTTAGGGGATGGGCCGGGCGCCCACCCGCATGGCCCCCTTGTGTAAAGGGGGCTGTCAGCTTTGCTGACTGAGGGATTGTAGACGAGAGGGTTTTTACCAGCGCTTGTATAGAGCTGCTGCGTTGACAATCCCTCAGGCGCGGCTATAGGCCGCGCCAGCTCCCTTTACACAAGGGAGCCTTTTGGAAGAGATTATCCCACTTCAAGCCAAACCCTCATCGCAATAGTCGCCCTGCGTCGGGCCGGGGGGCCCTTCCTGGGGCTCCTTTGCGCACTGGGTTTCCGCCGCCGCAAAAGGCCCAAAGCAAGGCGGAGCGTCGTGCGCGCGCTTGCAAGCGCACAGCGCAGGCGCGGCGACGGCCTTTTGCGGTAGAGGAGGGCCAAGGGAGCGGGTGGAGCTTTCGCCCTTCAGGCGGAAGCGGAACTAAGCGGACTTTGGCCCGACGAGGCGGCGCTCGGCTCCGCCCCCTTCCCATTTAAAGGAAGAAGGCGGCGCGCCCGGGGAAAGGGAAAGGCGCGCCCGCCCAGGGAGGGAAAGGGGCCTACAGCTCAAACTTGCGGCAGATGCAGTATTTGCTGATGGCGCAGCGGTCCTGGGCGCTTCCCTGGAGGAGGGCCCGGATATGGGTGGGCAGGTATTGGTTGAACTTGACCTCCAGAATCACCTGCCCCGCATCCAGGGCCGGATAGGTAGGCAGGGATGCATCGAAAAGGTCCGTGGCCCGGTAGGCCGTATGCAGCTCCTTATCGAAGGTGATCCGCAC
>CALVLF010000119.1 GCA_944336625.1 uncultured Clostridia bacterium | reverse complement strand
TGGAGGCCGGCATCCACCAGGGCATTGCTCCGGAATTTTTCCAGCGCCCGGGCGATGATTAAGATGACGATATAGCTGGGCAGCACCAGGGAAAGGGTGGCTACAATGGCCCCGGGGATGCCGGCGGCGTGGTAGCCGGCATAGGTGGCGCAGTTGACCCCCATGGGGCCGGGGGTGGATTCGGATACGGCGATCATATCCGCCAGCTGGTCATGGGTCAGCCAGGGGTAAACATCCGCCATGCGGGAAAGGAAGGGCAGGGTTGCCAAGCCGCCGCCGATGGAAAGAAGGCCCGTTTTAAAGAATTCCCAGAATAGCGTCAGGTAGATCATGCTTTCTTCCTCCTGCCGCCCACAAAGGCGGAAATGAGGCCCACGGCGGCAGCCGCCAGCACCACTATGGCCGGGGACAGGGAAAGGAAGGCCACCAGCAGGAAGCTGATGACGCACAGGCTGATGCCCATGGTTCCTTTTACGTTATTGCGGACAAGGCGCAGGACGCTGTTGATCACCAGCACCGCTACCGCCACCCGTATACCCCCGAAGGCATGGGCCACGGCGGGGTAGTGGGCGAACTGATCCAAAATAGAGGCGATGAGCAGGATGATCACCAGGCTGGGGAATATTACCCCCAGGGTAGCCGCTGCGGCGCCTATGGCGCCCCGGAACTTGGCGCCGATGAAGGTGGCCGTATTGATGGCGATGATGCCCGGGGTGCACTGGGCAATGGCAAAATAATCCAGGAGCTCTTCTTTTGTAGCCCAGTTATGCTTCTCCATGCATTCCCGCTCCAGCATGGGGAGCATGGCATAGCCCCCCCCGAAGGTCAGCGCCCCAATCCGGACAAAGGCCCAGAACAGGGAGGACAGGGTTGTACGTTGTTGTTCCATAGGCAGGTTTTCCTCTTTTCCGGTGCATTCCGCCCTTATATTTTTCAAAAAATTGTACGGTGGCTATTTTATCATATTTCCTCTTGCAAGTCCATGGCGGTATGGTAACATAAGCAAAGGGGCCGGCGCAGCCGCCCCGCCCATTTTATCCGAGTAGAGAAAGGATTGCCGATATGCTGGAAACTGGATTGAAAGGCCGGTGCGAAAAGCCGGTTACAGAAGCCCGTACGGCCCGCAACATGGGCAGCGGTACCCTAGATGTACTGGCTACGCCCGCCCTGGCGGCCATGATGGAGCAGGCGGCCTGGGAAAGCGTGCAGCCCCATCTCGATCCCGGCCAGGCCACCGTTGGCGCCCTGCTGGAGCTGAAGCATCAGAATCCCACCCCCCTGGGGAGCCGGGCCTGGGTGGAAAGCCGCCTTACCGAGATCGACGGCCGGCGGCTGGTTTTTGAGATGCAGGCCTATGACCAGGCCGGCCCCATCGGGGAGGCCCGGCATGAACGCTTTATCATCGACCAGGGCCGCTTTTTAGAGAAATGTGAGAAGCGGCGCTGACGCCCCAAAGCCCTTCGGGGCTTTTGTAGGTACCGGCCTTCCATAGGAAACCCTATGCAGCCCTGGCGGCGCTGCATAGGGCTGCTTTCTCTGCCAGCTCCTGCGGGCACGGTCTTTCCCAGATAAAGGAAAAGGGGGAAACAGCAGCGGAAAATTTCCCTCCCGGGCCTGTACCGGTAAAAGGGCAGAGGCGGCAAGCAAAATAAACTTCTCGCATGGGATGGGGAGGGAACTACCGCAGCCATATGGTTGCCTAACCAGTTTGCTATTTCTGGATGTCCTTTGCTTTCATTTTTGCCATTTCCTTTTTCTTGGCTGCCTGCTGCCCTTCTATCCAAAAAAGAATGAAAATAAGGGCCGGGAAAACAATCATTTTCCAATCCTCTGCAAAATTGATTTTGCCGTTGAAAAACAAAAAAACCAGTGCCCCAATCCATAATAGGGGAAGGATGCCGCCTAAATACCAGAATTTCGGGCTTCTTCGGCATGCCCATACATGAAATAGAAGGACAATAATTGCAATAACCCATGTTATGGCCCCGTTCATGACCTTTTCTCCTTTTCCTGCTTATATTTTTCGATAATGATTTTTGCGGTTTCCAAATCGATCCGGGCGTCAACTGCCAGGCCCCTGATAAATGCGGGAAATGGCTCTTCTTCCTTTTGGTCGTTCAATTCAATTTTTTGAATGAGCTTATCCAATCTAAGCCGGACGGTAGGATAAGAAACCTGGTACAGGCGCGCAATCTCTTTCAATGAGCCGGATTTCAAAACAAAGTTCTTTAAAAAAGTTGCGTCCTCCGGCTCCAATGCCAAGATCCACTGCGGGATTTTATCTATCTCCAAATCAATACTCCTTCCTCATTAATTTGAATTATATTAAATATAACATAAATAAAATTAAAGTCAATAGAAAAAGAAAAATTATTTTTAGAAATATCAGCTTCTCCGCTGCTGCATTGCCGCGCCCCATGCTCTATTTCACTGCAGCATAAAAAAGGGCGGAGCCCTGCGCTCCGTCCTTTCAATTTTAAATGGAAGGCTTGCTTTTCATTTTAATCCTGCAATTCCCCCTGCCAGGGCAGGGGCGGCCCCAGGGGAGCCGGGGGGTTTTCATAATTCCCCAGGTCCTTCCCCATAAAGACCACGTCCCGCCACTGACCTAGCTTATAGCCGCAGCGCAGGAAGCGGCCCTCCTCCACAAAGCCCATGCGCTGGTGAAAGGCCACGCTGGGCATATTGGGCCAGGTAATGCAGGCATAGGCTTTCTGCACGCCCTGGGCTGCCAGAAGGGGCAGAAGTCGGCCATAGAGCAGGCTGCCGACTCCCCGTTTCCGGGCATCCTGGGCCACATATACGGTGGTTTCCGCCGCCCAATCGTAAGCGGCCCGGCTCTTGAAGCGGGCGCCATAGGCATAGCCCAGGATGCGGCCCTCTTCCTCCGCCACCAGGTAAGGATAGGCGGCGGATATGCTTTGGATGCGCTCCCGGAACTCCGCCGGGCCGGGCACCGCCAGCTCGAAGGTAATGGCCGTTTCCAGCACATAAGGGCTGTAAATCTTAAGAAGGGCCGGGGCGTCTGCCGGAACTGCAGGCCGCAAATGCACCTTATTCATCGCCGCCCCCTCTTGGCCGGCGGCGGATCTGGGTTTGGCCCAGGTCCTCCCCGCCCCCCAGGGCCCGGGGGGGCCGGCCCGTCATGGTGGTTTCCAGCTCCTGCTGGCGCAGCATCTCCCGGCGCTGCTTTTCCCGGCGGGCCCGGCGGCGGGCGGCTTCCCGCTTCTGCTTGCGCTCCAGCTGGCCCAGGATGACCAGGGCGATCAGGGCCAATACGCTCAGCACCGCCAGCACAATAAGGGCAATGCTCAGGGCCCGGCTGATGCCCGTGCCGATCTGCACGCCCAGGGCTTCGATCACATCCTGCTGGGCCTCGTCTGCATTTTGTGCGTTATAGACCCCGATGCTGTCCGCCGTGATATGGGCGGTATAGGTATAAGGGTTGCCTGCCGGGTCGTTCATGGAAAGGGCAAAGGTAAGCTCCCGGGGCTCCCCAACGTAGATCACCTGCTCTATGGTATGCTCCCCGGGGCCCACCTGGTCCGCCCGGGCGATTTCCGTAAGGACCTCCGTGGCGTTCCCCTCTTCATCCACCCCTTCGGTTACTTCGGATATGACCAGGTCCGTCATATCCAGGGAGCCGGTATTGTTGATGGTGAAGCGGACGGTGATGCTGCCGGCGCTATTAAGGGGCTCCAGCACGGCAGCGGAAAAATCGATTCCCAATAGATCCGGGTCGATATATTTGCGGACGACATAGCTGCGCGTATTGTTTTCATAGTCTTCGCCGGAAGCGGAACGGCCGCTGGCATAGAATACCACATACCGCTCACTGTCCGTCAGGACGGTATAGGTAAGCTGCCGGCTTTCCCCCACGGCCAGGGCAAAGGTGGCGTCATTGACCCGGTTGCCCAGCTCATCCGTCACCTGAATGTCGCTGATGCGCTGGTTGCCGTTATTGGTAATATTGATGGTGAAGGGCACGCCGTTGACCGTGCCTTCCCCCTGGGTAACCTCCATGGAGAGCCGGTTCATCACCATGCCCAGGGAGGTCTCCCGAAGGGAGAGGGTCTGGCTTTCCCCCAATTCGTCGATATAGGTTACCACCGGCGCGGAGGTCACGGTGGAGGAGCCCATGGTGTATTCGTAGGTGATGACCAGGGGCGTTCCGGGCTGGATGGTGGTGTTTTCCGCCAGATTCCGGCTGGATATCTCGCTATCCTGCAGGGAGACCAGAGTTACGGGGGTACTGCCCTCGTTATTGATGGTATAGGTGAGGGTTACTACTTCCCCCTGGGAGGCCTGGGTTCGATCCACGGAAACGGTGCCGGAAAGGGATACGGCGGACTGCCGCTCCACCACTACGGAGGCGGAATCTGAGCGGGATTCCCCATTTTCCGTCCAGAGCACGTCAAAGGAGAGGGTTTGGCCCAGGGCAGCTTCGCTGAGCTGGACGGTGGTGGAGAAGGTACGGGATTCCCCCGGCGCCAGGCTCGTCCCCTGGGAATCAAACGTAACACCGGAATAGGCGCTGCTGATCTGGATATTTTCCATGGTGGCGTCCCCGTCGTTGGTTACCGCCAGACTGATGGTGACTTGGCCGCTGGAGGCCAGATATGCAGGGCTGGCCGAGGCGCTGACCTGGGCAGCCAGGGCTGCTGGCGCCCACAGGCACAGGCACAGGAGGAAGGCTCCCAGGCTCCATAGGAAGATTTTGAAACGGTTGTTCATGGGCTCGATTTCTTTCCTTTTGTATAAATTCAGCGGTCCGCAGGAAGGGGCCGGCGGAGCCAGCCTTCCCCGGCGGGCAGGGGGGTGCAGCGGCCATCGCTCTTTTCCACCACGGCCTTCAAAAAGGCCGTGGCAGCCCCCGCTTCCACCAGGGTCAGGACCCGCACGTCCGCCCCGAACTCGGTCTCCTCTATGGAGGAGGTAGCCCGCAAAAGGGCTTCCAGGGCGCCATAGCGGTCATAGGGCAGGCGCAGTTCATAGCGCAGGGCCGGGCATACTTCCACCATCCCCGCCCGGTCCACAGCCAGGGCAGCTGCCCTAGAATAGGCCCGGGTCAGCCCCCCTGCCCCCAGGAGGATGCCCCCGAAATACCGGGTCACCACCACCAGGATATCTGTAAGCGCCCGGGCCTTGAGTACGTTCATGATGGGCAGGCCGGCGGTGCCGCCGGGCTCCCCATCGTCGCTGTAGCGGGCACAGGCCCCCCGGGGGCCGATGCAGTAGGCGAAGCAGTTATGGGTAGCATCCCAATATTCCCGGCGAAGGTTCTGGAGGATTTCCAGGGCCGCCGCCTCTTCCCTTACAGGATAGCAGCGGCCGATGAAGCGGGAGCGCTTGATGGTAAGCTCCTCTATGCCTTCCCCGGCGGCGGTGCGGTATGCTTCCATGCTCAGCCTTTGCAAACCCGCACAAAGCCCTTCTTGCCCTTTTTCAGCACAACGCCAGACTCTAAATCCCCGGGCTGCAGGGCGGCATATACATCCGTGACCTTTTCTTCCCCGGCGAATACGGCGCCGCTTTCGATCATACGGCGGGCGTCGGACTTGCTCTTGCACAGGTTGCCCAGCACCAGCAGGTCCGTAATGCGCAGGCCCGTGGCCTCTATTTCCGCCGGCCCCAGGGTAAGGGTGGGCATGTTGCGCAGGTCCCCGCCGCCGCCAAAGAGGGCTTCTGCAGCCTGCTTGGCCTTGTCCGCCTCCTCGGTGCCATGAACCTGCTCCGTAAGGGTATAGGCCAGCTTTACCTTGGCCTTATTCAGGGCTGCGCCCTCCTCCTTGCAAAGGCTGCGGATTTCCTCCATGGGCAGGAAGGTAAGGAGGGAGAGGCATTTTTCCACATCCGCATCATCCACATTGCGCCAATACTGATAGAAATCGTAGGGGCTGCATTTTTCCGCATCCAGCCACAGGGCGCCATTTTCAGTTTTGCCCATCTTTTTCCCCTCGCTGGTGGTCAGCAGGGAGGTGGTAAGGCAGTAGGCGGGCTTCTGCTCTTTGCGGCGGATCAGGTCTACGCCCCCCAGCATATTGCTCCACTGGTCATCGCCCCCCATCTGGAGTATGCAACCATATTTCCGGTTCAGCACCAGGAAATCATAGCTCTGCATGAGCATATAGCCCAGTTCGAAGAAGGTGAGCCCCCGCTCCATCCGCTGCTTATAGCATTCGAAGGTAAGCATCCGGTTCACGGAAAAATGCACGCCGATATCCCGCATGAACTCCAGATAGTTGAGGGAACGGAGCCAGTCGCCGTTGTTGACCACCAGGGCTTTCCCTTCGGAAAAGTCGATGAGCCGGGCCATCTGCTTCTGGAAGCAGGCGGCGTTATGATCGATTTCCTGGTTGGTCATCATGCGGCGCATATCGGATTTGCCGGAAGGATCGCCGATCATGGCAGTGCCGCCCCCCAGCAGTACGATGGGCCGGTGCCCCGCCCGCTGCATATGGGCCATGGTCATCAGGGCCACATAATGGCCGATATGGAGGCTGTCTGCCGTGGGGTCGAAGCCGATATAGAACGTTACCTTTTCCCGGCCCAGGAGGTCCCGAAGTTCTTCCGGATGGGAGCATTGCTTGAGGAATCCCCGCTCGGTGAGGATGTCGTATACGTTTTGCATATTCTGCCACTCCTTTGGATTGTTGCGTCTACTTCTTATTACAATAGCATATTTGCTGTTATTTCGCAATCGGTGGCGGGCCTGAGAAAAGGGCCGGCCGGTTATCCTACATTCTTCGCCAGCCTTTCCGCCCCCGGAGCGACCCTTTTCGCAGGCCCTTTCCCCTAAAGTGGAGAGTACGATAACGGGAAAGGGGGGATTGGGCTTGGGCCTGGGGGAAAAAGTCATCCGCCGGGGCCTGAAGGCCCGGCTGGAGGCCTGGCGCCAGGATCCGGCAGCCCTTCTGTGCCTGGGGCTGGGCCTGCTGCTCTCCCTGGCGGGGGAGCGGGAGTGGGGCCTGGCCCCCTTTTGCGGCGCGGGGGCGGCGGGGAGCTGGATGGCAGGCTACGCCCCCTGGCCCGCCCTGCTGGGGGGCATGCTGGGCAGCCTGTTTACCCGCCGCTACGCTGCCGCTGCCATCTGCCTCGTCTATGGCCTGCTGAGCCTTCTATGGCTCATCTGGCGGGGCAGCGCCCAGCGGCCGGACAAGCTCCTGCTCCTGGGGGCGGCCCATCTGATCCTGCTGCCCTTTTTCTACTTCCGCTCCGTAGACGACTGCATGCTGGGCCTGGCCCAAGCCTCCCTTTCCCTTTTCAGCGCCCCTCTGATTCAAAAGGGCATTGGCGCCCTCTATGCCATTTACCATAAACAGACCCTGACGGAAGAGAGCCAGTGGGGTCTATGGGCCCTGTGGGCCATGGTTTCCATGGCAGCCATGTCCCTCCGGTGGCAGGGGGTATATCTGGGCTGCTGCCTGGCAGCCTTTGGGGCCTTTTGCGCCGCAGCGGGGGCGGGCATCGTGGGGGTGGCCGGGGCGGCCCTCCTGGGGGCTGGCACCATGCTGGGGGGCGCTTCCCTCGCCTTTGGGGGCAGCCTGACCCTCTGCGCCCTTTGCGCCGCCCCCTTCCGCCGGCGGCCTTGGATTATGGCTGCCATGTTCCTTTCCGCCGGCGCCCTTTGCGCTCTGTTCGTACCGGATGGAGGAAATATGATTCTGTATGCCGCCCTGGGAAGCGGCGCCTATCTTTTGCTGCCCGGCGCCTTTACCCGCTCCCTGCGGCGGGGCTTGCAGCCTGCCCGCCAGGGGGCTGCGGGGCGGCAGCTGGCCCGCTGCCGGGCCCGCCTGAGGGATATGAGCCGGGTCTTTTCCCGGCTGGCCGCCTACTTGGAGCAGCAGGCCCAAAGCCCGGCGGACCGGTTTTTGAGCCGGCAGCTGGGGGCCCTTTCCCAGGCCCTTTCCGGGCTGCTGGAAGGGGAGGGGCCAGCCCCGCGGAATTTTAGCCTGTCCCTGGGCACCGCTGCCTGCCCCAAGGCCGGCAGCCCCCAATCCGGCGACAGCATGGCTACCCTGGAGGCAGAGGGCCTTTCCCTCCTCCTCCTTTCCGACGGCATGGGTAGCGGCGCTGCCGCCCACCGGGAAAGCACCGACGCCATTGCCCTGCTGGGAGAGCTTTTGCGCATTGGTATGGAGACGGGGGCGGCGCTGGAGCTGGTAAACCGCCTGCTTATGGCCGGGAAGCGGGGGGATATGTATGCTACGCTGGATATCCTCCTCTTTGACCCCGCTTCCGGCGGGGCACGCTTCATCAAGCAGGGGGCGCCCCCCAGCTATATCCTGCGCCGGGGCCGGATCTATACCATCCATGCGGAAACCCTGCCCCTGGGCATTCTGTCTGAGGCAGCCCCCGCCCCCGTGCAGGAAGCCGCCCTCCACAAGGGGGACGCGGTGGTTCTGATGACAGACGGTCTTTTCGATGCCCTGGGGCAGGAGCTGCTGGCCGCCATCATCGAAGAGATCGGGGCTGCCAACACGGCCCAGGACGGGGCGGAAGCCCTGCTGCGCCGGGGCCGGGAGAAGAGCGGCCAGGACGACATGACCGTTCTGGTGGCCCGGGTAGGCTGAGGCCCCTTTTTCCCCAAGCCCCTTCCCACAGAAAACCCTCTTTCCCCCAACGAGGCGCAAAATCCGGTTTTCTCTTTCCTTCCAGCGTGCTATAGTGCTATACTAATAATAGAATATACTGGAAGGAGGCATGGCGCGATGCGGTATGCGTGTGTTTTTGGCGCCTCCTGTTCCCTGGTGGACAGGATCTATCTGGACGCTGCCCGGGAAGCCGGCGCCCTGCTGGCCCAGCACGGGATCGGCATGGTCTTTGGGGGCGGAAATACGGGGCTCATGGGCGCGGCAGCCCGGGGGGTAAAAAGCCAGGGCGGCCGGGTGATCGGCGTGATTCCGGAGCTTTTAAACCAGCCGGGCATTGCCTTTCCCCAGTGCGATGAGCTCATCATTACGCCGGATATGCACAGCCGCAAGGCCCTGATGGAAAAGCGCAGCTTCGCCTTTCTGGCCCTGCCCGGAGGCTTCGGCACCCTGGAAGAACTGCTGGAGGTTATCACTCTGAACCAGCTGGGGTACCTGCGGGCCCCCGTGGCCATTTTGAATACCAATGGCTATTATGACCAGCTCCTGGGCCAGCTGGAAACCTGCATCCGCCAGGCTTTTACGGCCCCGGCCTGCCGCGCCATCTACTGGGCGGCTCCTTCCCCCCAGGCGGCCGTCGCCTGGCTTTTGAGCGCCCAGCCCGCCCAGCTCCCCAACAAGATAAAGGACGCCATCGAAGATGATCAACGCGCAAGAGAAGGCAGCTGCCCAGAATAAATCCCAAAGCCCTAGGGACGCCAACATCATGGTCTGCGTAACCAACCAGAAAAGCTGCGATAAGCTCATTTCCCGGGGGGTGGAGCGGGCGGGGAGCGGGGCAAAGCTCTTTGTGGTGCACTGCGTGCAGACCGGCCATAACTTTATGGGTACCCCCTTTGAGGGGGATGCCATCGAATATCTTTTTACAGCGGCACAGCTGGCAGGGGCGGGGCTAGATCTGCTGCGGGCCAAGGACGTGGAAAACGCCCTGGTGGATTATGCCCTGGCCCACGATATAACCCTGATGGTGCTGGGCGCCCCCAGCCGGGGCAGCCGGGGGGACAGCATCGTTTCCAAGCTGCAGCGGCGGCTTCTCCACGTGGAATTCGATATCGTAAGCTGAGAAAGACGCCGGTTCCACAAAAAAAGCCATAATTTTGCGCAAAGAGGTTGACAAACGGCCCAAAAGGCTATATCATAACAACCAATCGAATAATGGACTGGGTAGAGGCGCGGCCAACAAGAGTACCCTCGGGGAGCCTGCAGAGGCGATGAACCGGCGGAAAAGGGAAGGCTGCCGAAGTGAACGGGCCCCTGCGAGCCCCTTTGCTGGGCGGTAGGATAAGATCCTGCCGACTGTCACAGAGCTTCTGTGGAGTGCTATCATTCAGGGCTTGCCAATATGTACATGTTTGCGGCTGGAGTGATGCTCCAGCCGTTGTTCGTTCTAGGGGGCCCAGCCCCCAGCATCATCATTCGTTTGGAGGAACTGAATCATGCGTAAACTCTTGGCCCTGCTGCTTACCCTAGCCCTGATGGTGTGCCTGGGGGCTTGCTCCCAGCCTGCGGAAGAAACCCCTGCTGCCGACCCTACGGCCCAGCCCGCCG
>CALVLF010000118.1 GCA_944336625.1 uncultured Clostridia bacterium | reverse complement strand
GTTTATCCAATACTTCTTTCAAAAAGCCTGCGTGGTCATCATGAGCGTGTGTTAGAAAAATATATTTGACATCATCCCATGAAATTCCTTGTCGTTTCATAGATGAAGTGCACTTTTGATAACTATTCTCATATCCAGTATCAATCATTACATACCCATCTTTAATCCGATAAAGATATGTATTCATAACTCTGTTCCCTACATTATATATTTTCATATATGTTCTCCGACAAATTCATGCTTATCGCATTTTACTTTTGTTCACGTTGCGGCTTTGGATTTTTCAGCAAGTCAGACTTTTGTGCAATTCTTTTTAGTCATTTCTTTTCTTCCTCGGACAGCTTCTTGTAATTCAGTTTTACTTGGCATAAATCACTATTTTTTATTCCATGGAAAGGGTGCTGCCATCCAATAGCCAGCAGTGTGTATAGTCCAAGATGCAGTTTTCATAATTTAATACGGCAGATGGGGCCGGCGATGCTTCTTCGGTTGCACTGCGAACGGGCATAACATAAAGGCCAATTTCACTTCCAGCGCAACGCAGGATATAGGCCCCCTCCTGGGTGGTAAGCTGGGCAACCCAGCCTTGGGGCGCATGGAGAAGCAAGATGGAATAAGTTTCCGAAGCTGCATTTTCGTAAGTATAGCGCAGCCTATAGTCGGATAAACTGCCGGAGCTGGAAGCACCATCCTCATATTGGAAGGAAAGTTCCGCAATGCTGCCGCGGTACGCTATGGAGCCGCTGCCGGTAGCCGCCCCGGAAACGGAAGAGGAGAAACTACCCCTGGAGGAGGATGTGGAATTCGAGTCGGCGCTGAGCAGCAGGCCAAAGCTCATCATGCCCTCTGTAAGCCGGTCCTCTAGGGCACAAAGCAGCAATTCCCCTTCCAGCATGGCTGCCTGTTCCTCCGGAGCGGATGCAGCCTGGGTTAAGGAAGCGTGCAGGGCATCCAAAGGCTGCTGGGCTGCGTCATAAAAATCCTGATAAAAAAGCCAGACGGGATTCCCCGCCCGGGGCGTTGGCGAGGGGGAAAGGGTAGGCCGGGGCGTGGATGGTGTTGGGGTGGGAGAGGAGGAAGGCGCCGCAGGGAAAAGATAAGCGCAGCCGCAAAAAAACAGGCACATCCCAGAGATCAGGAGCGCCAGGGAAATAAAACGGAAAAACTGACGAGGAAGCATAGAGGGGACCTCATTGGGCTTGTTGGTAGTAGGATACGATACCGTTATATATGCCGGTTGCGCAGGCGGTTTGATAGGAATCCAGCCCCAAACGGACATCGTCCTCCGCATTGGAGAGATAGCCCATTTCAATAGCCATAACGGGATAGTCCGACCAGTTGAACCCCGTCTGGTTCATATAAGCGGCAATTCCACCGTCTGCAGCGCCGGTGGCCTCGCAAAAAGCAGCAAGAACCTGCTGGGCCAAAGCCAGGCTTTCTTTATATATGGCAGGGTTATAAGCCCGGGAAGGAACGAGGGCATGGGCGCCGCTGTTCTGGGCAGAAGAGGAAGCGTCGCAATGGAGGCGGATCCAGAAATCCACACCAGCTTCGTTCATCATCTTGGCCCTTTCTTGATTGGAGAGGCAAACGGCATTATCCGTGCGGGTCATAACCACGGTTGCGCCGCCATTCTCCAGCAGCTTTTTCAGTTTTAAGCCTACGGCCAGATTAATGGTACATTCCTGGGCGCCGGTTTTCACGCCAACAGCCCCTGGGGACATGCGCGGTTTTGTACGCTCGCTGCCAGGAAGCATTGCCTCCAGAGCGGGGTCTTCTTCCGTCTGATGGCCGGGATCTAGGCCAATAATGAGGCCGGTCAAAGGCTTATCTTCCTTCGCCGAGGGGGTGGAAATCACAAGGGACCCGTCGGCCAGCGCGGTTTCGCAAGCAGCTGCCGTCTGAGGGCCGTAAATGCCGTCGATCTCTAATCCTAGGTTTCTTTGCAGCGCAATAACCGCATCCCGGGTATGGGTTGAATAGGTACCGGAGCACTCCTCATTATAAAGGCCTAGGGAAGTGAGTAGCTGCTGCAGTGCTAGCACATCTTCGCCATAGTCGCCAACGGTAAGAACGCCCTGGGGCAGGTCGTAAGCCAGGGCGGCAGGCGAAAGGACGAGAAACGCCGCAACGATAAATATATGAAATAGCCTATGCAATAATTTTCTCATGCTATTGATTTTAGCATGTTTCGCGCTTTTTGTCTGGGTTAATCCCATAAATAATTTGTGAATTGTGGAAGTTTCTCTGGCCTCTGGAAGAGTTCTTTCCTAGCACTTCTCCATATCGGCCGATCGGCTGATAAGCATGATTTTATGGTGTTATAGCTTTTCCTGCTCGTGCCTATGCGCCGAAGCAGATGTTATTTGGATTCTACCCTTGTACAATAGCCAGTAAGGCCTATAGAGAGCCCCAAGAGCCCACGGGGAAAAAGTAAAAGGATAAGCAAAGCACCCGCGGGCTAAATGCGATACGGGTGCTTGCTGTTCTGGGGCTGCTGGGTACTATCCGGCAGCCCCCCTCTTATAGTCTTATGTTATTCGACTTTCTCAAAAGCCAGTTTCCCATCCACCAGGGTGCAAGAAACCTTATCTCCCAGCCGGATGCGGCCGGAGAGCATCTCTTCGCTCAGGCTGTCCTCCACCTGGTGCTGGATTGCCCGGCGGAGGGGCCGCGCCCCATAGACCGGATCGAAGCCATCGCTGGCCAGATGTGCTTCCGCTTCCGGCGATATGGTAAGATCGATACCCCGCTCCCGAAGGCGCTCGATCACGCCCCGCAGCATCAGGCGGACGATTTCAAGGGTCTGCTCTTTTTCCAGCTGATGGAAGATGATAATTTCATCCACCCGGTTTAGAAACTCCGGACGGAAGATCTTTTTCAATTCTTCCATCATACCTTCCCGCATCCGCTCATAAGTGAGGGCCGGGGATTCTGCCCCGAAACCAATGGCCCGGTTTTTCCCTACCCGGGAAGCGCCTACATTGGAGGTCATGATGATGATCGTATTGCGAAAATCCACCGTGCGGCCTTTGGAATCCGTCAACCGGCCGTCTTCCAGCACCTGCAGAAGGGTATTGAATACGTCTGGATGGGCCTTTTCGATCTCATCCAGTAGGATGACGCAGTATGGCTTGCGCCGGACCCGCTCCGTAAGCTGGCCCCCATCGTCATAGCCCACATACCCCGGAGGGGATCCCATGAGCTTGCTCACGCTGTGGGGCTCCATATATTCGCTCATATCCAGGCGGATCATAGCATCCTCGTCAGCGAACATAACTTCGGCCAGGGCCTTGGAAAGCTCGGTTTTGCCCACGCCTGTAGGGCCCAGGAAAATATAGCTGCCAATGGGCCGCTTGGGGTCTTTGAGCCCGGCCCGGGCCCGGCGAATAGCCCGGGATACGGCGCTGATAGCCTCATCCTGGCCTATGACCCGCTTATGCAGGGATTCTTCCAAATGCAGCAGCTTTTCGCTTTCATCCTCGGTCAGCTGCTTGACGGGGATGCCTGTCCAGGCATTGACCACCTCTGCAATATCGTTTTCTGTAACGATGCATTGGGTATTTTCCCGCTCCCGGGACCACTGCTCCTTCTTATCCTGCATCTGCTTGCGCAGGGCATGCTCTTCATCCCGTATGGAGGCGGCCCGCTCAAAATTCTGATTGTTGACGGCCTCTTCCTTCTCCTGCAATAGTGCGTTGAGCTTATCCTCCAGGGCCTTCATATCCGGCGGGGAAATGTATGTGGCCAGGCGCACGCGGCTGGCCGCTTCATCCATCAGGTCAATGGCCTTATCCGGAAGATAGCGGTCGGAAATATACCGATCTGAGAGTTCCACGGCGGCCCGAATGGCTTCGTCCGTAATGCGGGCTTTATGATGGGCCTCGTAGCGGTCCCGAAGGCCAAATAGAATCTGTACAGCCTCCTCGCGGGTGGGCTCGCCTACGGTTACAGGCTGGAAGCGGCGCTCTAGGGCGGCGTCCTTTTCAATATAGCGGCGGTATTCATCCAGCGTTGTGGCGCCTACCACCTGGATTTCGCCTCGGGCCAAAGCTGGCTTAAGAATATTGGAGGCATCAATGCTCCCTTCCGCAGCCCCTGCGCCTACGATAGTATGAAGCTCATCGATGAAAAGGATCGTCTGTCCGCTGGCCTTTAATTCATCGATGGCAGATTTGATCCGCTCTTCAAATTCGCCCCGGTATTTCGTGCCCGCCAGCATGCCGCCAAGATCCAGGGAAACGACCCGCTTATTTTTCAGCAGCTCTGGGATATTACCGGAGGCGATGCGCTGCGCCAGGCCTTCGATAATGGCGCTTTTGCCTACGCCCGGATCGCCGATGAGAACGGGGTTGTTCTTGGTGCGGCGGGAAAGGATCTGAATAATGCGCTGTATCTCATTTTCTCTGCCGATAACGGGGTCCAGCTCTCCTTCCCGGGCCATGCGGGTCAAATCTTTGCCATATTTGTTCAATATGGGTGTATCCGGGTCACCAGCATTCTGGCTGGCACCCTTGGGCGGGTTTGTGGTTCCAGCCAGCATCTGCCGGAGCAAACTGAAATCGCAGCCTAGGTCATCCAGAATTCGAACGGCTACACAATCCCGCTCCCGGAGAATCGCAAGCAGAATATGCTCAGTCCCGATATAGTTATTTTTCAAGGACTTTGCTTCGTATAAGCTCAGCTCCAAGATCTTCTTTGTCCGGGGCGTATAGCCGAAGCTATCGGTAAAATGATAGTCCCCATGGCCCACGAGCGCATCCGCCCGGTTGGCTACATCCTCTTCCTTCACGCCCAGCTGTGTGAGGGCCCGGGCAGCGGCGCTTTCCCCTTCCCGGATCAGCCCGAGAAGCAGGTGTTCGCTGCCCACATAGTTGTGCCCCATGGCTTTGGCCGTATCCTGCGCAAGGGCCAGGGCCCGCCTGGCGCCTTCCGTAAAGCGTTCAATAAAATCCATATGTAAACTCCTCTTATTGATAGAATTATAGTTTCCCCAGGGTTTCCCGAAGGCGGGTTGCCCGTGCAGCGCATTCCTCATCCTCTGACAGGGGGGTGGAGGATAGCTGCGCGCCTTGGCAGGCTACGATTAACCCATCGATTTCCTCCATGGGCAGGGGCAAAAGCCCAAGGCTCACCCCCAGCTTGATGGCAGAAAGCTCCTGCATGGCTTCGCTCAAATCCATCTTCCTTGCATAGCGGCATATGCCCAGGGCCCGCCCGACCATATCCTCCAATTCCAATGGGTGCGTGGAGAGAAGCAGGGCTCTTGCACGGATCTCCTGCATAGCCAGCTGGCTGATTACGGCGGAAAGGGCATCCATAAGCTCGTTTTCCTGCACGCCCAAGGAATATTGGTTGGAGATCTGATAGATGTGTCCTGGAGCGGTGCTGCCTTCGCCGTAAAAGCCGCGCACTGCTACGCCCAGCTTGGTGATGCGGGCAAGGAGGCTTTCCACCTGGCCTGTCAATGCCAGTCCGGCCAAATGAAGCATGGCGGAAGCCCGCATGCCTGTACCGAGATTTGTCGGGCAGGCCGTCAAATAGCCATATTGGGAATCAAAGGCATAGGGAAAGGCAGCGCCAATGGTTTCCTCTGCTTCCCGGCATAAGGCATATGCTTTCTGCAGATCCAGACCTGGAAGGATTCCCTGGATTCGCAGGTGATCCTCCTCATTCAGCATAATGGAAAGGGTGCGGGGTCTATTGAGGATTACGCCACCCTGACTGGAGGCAATAAGCTCCGTGCTGCAAAGATGGCTCTCTACAAGGGAAGCCCTTTCCAAAGGCGCAAGCCGGGCCATGGGTAGGAAGGAATATCCGTCATTTTCCGGAAAAAGCTTACTAGTATCCTGCAAAATAGCAGTAGCCTGCTCTTCCGTTTGTCTGTTGACAAAAGGACGGTCTTTAAAATTTCTAGCCAAACGAACCCGACAGCTTAAAATAATATGTTCCAACTGAATCGAAATCATTGATCAGCCTCCAACGCCCGGATTTGATCCCGCAGCCGGGCTGCCTGCTCATAATCTTCCTTCTCTACAGCCGCTTTGAGAGCCTCCTTGAGCCGGTCTCGATCGGCCTGGGCAGGGGAGGCATAGGGCGGACGGGTCCCCATATGCCGGCTTCTGCCGCCCTGGCTTCTTTCAATGATAGGAGCCAGAGCATCCCGGAAGGTTTCATAGCACTTGGGGCAGCCTAAAAGACCGGTTTCCCGGAAACGGGCCAGGGTCATGCCGCATTCGCATGCCTGGGTATTTTCCTGCTCCGCCGGTTCCGCTGCGGAAAGATCCATGAGTTCTGCAAAAGATGGGAGCTTTATAGAATAAAAGCCGGCGTTTTTTGCACATTGGGCACATAAATGCCGCTCGGACTTTTTGCCGTTGACGACAGCGATCCGATGGATAACCGCTTCGTTTTGCTTACAGGAATCACATAACATAGGAAAAAACCTCCTTGCCGTAAGCATGGTTTTGAAAATGCAGCCGCATTAGCAGCCAACATCTTTCCATGCTGATTGTAGCACAACACCCCTTCTTATTCTATGGTAAAAAGGTGAAAATAATCGGAAGAAATCTGGTGCGCCTTAAACTTGTATCCGGCGCGGAACTCGTGATATACTGTCAAATGATAATTAAGGAAAGGGAACAGGCAATGTTTATCCGCAGCGTAGAACTTCTCGATCAGGACTTTCGGGGCCTGGATGCCTATCTTGCGGAAATTCCTGCCATCCAGTCCCTCACTTCCTTAAAGCTTGCCGTTTCTCCCGTTACATTTTTTGTGGGAGAAAACGGAATGGGAAAATCCACCCTGCTGGAGGCCATTGCCATCGCCGCAGGCTTTAACCCGGAAGGCGGCTCCTTGCAGCTGCGCTTTTCCTCGTCGGATACCCATTCCGGCCTGTATCAGCATATTAAACTGATCCGTGAGCCAGCCCGGCCCCAGGATGGCTATTTCCTCCGGGCGGAGAGCTTCTATAATTTGGCCACTGCTCTGGAGGAGGTAGATTATGACGGCCGGCTGAAAAACAGCTATGGCGGCCGCTCCCTCCATCGCCAGTCCCATGGAGAGAGCTTCCTCTCCTTGGTGTTAAACCGGCTGGGCAGCCATGGACTGTATATTTTTGATGAGCCGGAAGCGGCTCTTTCCCCCTCCCGGCAGATGACCCTGCTGTGTGCCCTGCATGATTTGGCCAGGGCGGGCTCCCAAATCCTCATCGCTACCCATTCGCCTATCCTTATGGCTTATCCAGGGGCAGCTATCTACCTGTTGGAGGAAGGGCCTATCCGCCAGGTTGATTATAAGGATACGGAGCATTATCAGCTTACCCGCCGTTTCCTTGCGGACCCGGAAAGATTTCTTTCTCTGCTCTTTGAACAGGAGGGAAGCAGGAAAGTATAAGAAAACATATATATGAAATAAAGGGGGAGCCAGCTATGGTTTGCCGCCAAGATGGGTTCCGCCCGAATTTCAACAAATGGAGATGAAACCATGATTTATTTAGATAACAGCGCAACAACGCGTACGCTTCCTCTGGCAGCCCAAAGGGTATTAACAGCTATGACGGAAGATTATTATAATCCGGCAGCAGCCTATTCGCCGGCCGTAGCTGCGGAACGGGCGGTTAATAACGCCAGAATGACATTTGCCAGCAGCCTTGGTGTAACGGCAGAGGAGATCCTCTTTACCAGCGGCGGAACGGAAAGCAATAATATGGCCATATTTGGTACGCTTTCAGCAATACGAGGCAGGGGACGGATCATCGCCGGGGCTTCGGAGCATCCGTCGGTATATGAGCCCTTCCGCCGGCTAGAGCGCCAGTATGACGTCCAGTTTGCCTGCGTAGACGGGGAGGGGAAAGTCAGCCTGGAAGGGCTGGAGCGCCTCCTTTCTCCCAATACCCTTTTCGTTTCCATCATGCAGGTGAATAACGAAGTAGGCGCCATAAATGACATCCCCTCCATCAGCCGGCTTATCCATATGAAGGCGCCCAATGCCTTATTTCATGTGGATGGGGTTCAGGGATATCTGAAAATTCCCTTCAGTGGGCGGGACTTTGATTTTTATTCCATCAGCGGCCATAAATTCCATGGACCCAAGGGGGTGGGCGTCCTCTATGTGCGCCGGGGCGTTCGCTTTTCCGGCGGGCAGCTGGGTGGCGGGCAGGAAAAGGGCCTTCGCAGCGGCACCACAAACGTGCCAGGCATCCTGGGAATGGAAGTGGCGGCCCTGGAATATATCAAAAACGCGGAGGCATACCGCCAGCGCATGCTGGCTTGCAAGCAGCGCCTGTATGAAGGCCTTCTGCGCCTGCCGGATGTCATCCTGAACGGGCCGCCGGTAGAGGCCGGTGCTCCCCATATCCTCAATATGGCTTTCCTAGGCGTAGGGGGGGAAGTCCTTCTGCATGCGCTAGAAGAAAAGGGGATCTACGTATCCACCGGCTCTGCCTGCAGTGCCCATAAAAAAGGAAAAAACCGCATCCTGAACGCCATGGGCGTAACCGGGGAGCGGCAGGAAGGCGCTATCCGTTTCTCTTTAAGTCCGGAGAATACCATTCAGGAGATGGATGAAACGGCGGAAGCCATCGGCAGCATTCTGCCTATGCTGCGCCGTTTCCGCCGCAGATAAAATCGTCCCAAAGGACAAGATACAACTTTTACGCAAGCACAAATGAATAAAATAGCGGAAGGGCGCCAAGCCCTTCCGCCATGGCGAAAATACGGCCTTGCGCGGCCGCTTCGAAGGAGTGGAAAGGAAGTTTTCTATGGAACAGGTGCTGCTGGTACGTTATGGTGAAATTCATTTGAAAGGGCTCAATCGTCCCTTTTTTGAACAAAAGCTTATGCAGGGCATACGGCATTCCCTGGATCCCCTTGGATTCCCGGTTAAGGTAAAGCAGGATCAGGGGCGTATTTTCGTTTTCGGTTTGCCGGGCCAGGCTATGGAAGAAGCGGTGGACAGGCTCAGCCGGGTATTCGGCATTCATTCTATCAGCCCCGCCGTTGCCGTGGAAAAGGACTATGCTGCCATTCGGGATGCGGCACTCGCCATGGTGGGCCGCCGCCTGGAAAGGGACCCGGCCATCCATACCTTCAAATGTTTCTGCCGGCGTTCGGATAAGCGCTTCCCCATGCGCAGCGAAGATATGAACCGGGAGCTGGGGCATGATATTCTGGAAGCCTATGCTATGCTTTCCGTGGATGTGCATCATCCCGATATGCAGGTATGGGTGGAAGTTCGGGAGCAGGCTTTCCTCTACTCCCAAGAGGTGCCAGGCCCCAACGGTATGCCCACCGGCACGGCAGGAAGGGCGGCCTTGCTCATTTCCGGCGGCATAGACAGCCCCGTTGCCGGCTATTTGATGGCAAAGCGGGGGCTGGAGCTTTCTGCCGTGCATTTTTATAGCTATCCTTATACCAGCGAACGGGCCCGGGATAAGGTAGTGGATTTAACGCGGCTGATTTCCCGCTATGCGGGGCCCATCCGCCTGCACCTGGTCCCTTTTACCGAGATCCAGCTTACCATTTATGAAAAATGCCCGCCTAAGGAGACTACGGTCCTTATGCGGCGGTTGATGATGCGCATTGCAGAAGCTTGGGCCCGCCAGGATGGAGCCTTGGCCCTGATTACGGGGGAAGCCCTTGGGCAGGTGGCAAGCCAGACTATCGAAAGCCTCTGCGTAACAGATGACGCAGTTTCCATGCCCGTATTCCGTCCTTTAATCGGCTTTGATAAAGAGGAGATTATTTCCATTGCCAAAAAGATCGATACCTTTGAAACCTCCATCCTCCCCTATGAGGATTGCTGCACAGTATTTGTGCCCCAGCATCCCGTAACAAAGCCAAGTGTGGAAAAGCTTCGGGCAAGCGAAGCCCTTGTGGACTGGACGGAGATGATCGAAAAAGCCATAAAAGATACAGAAACTATTTTGGTGAATTCACGCTAAATTCATACATCCGTGGCCGGTAGGGTGCTATACTTTTCCTAGTATATGTAAGGAAAGAGGTACGACCATGCGCAGGATACGGCAGGGGATTCTGGCCATATGGGCAGGCCTTCTCTTGGTTGGCTGCGGAGCGCCTCCCATGGAAACGGTGCAGGCAAGCAGCGAAACGATTGAATATGAATACGACAGTGCAAACGATATACAACTCACCCAGGAGGCTACAATTCCGACGCCGGCCGCTAAGGCAGATGCGCTGGCACCTTTGAGCATTGTCCGGAGTGTCCAAAGCTTTGGCGATGGATATATTGTCTATCCTAAGGTATTGTATTGCCAATATAGCGAAAAGATCAATGAATCCATCTACGCAACAACAGCAGCCTGGGCGGAAAAGGTTTCCACGGCTATTTTTACGAAATACCGTATTGAATATAACCGAAATGGCTTGTTTTCCCTGCGGATGGAGCTATATGATTTATATGGGGATGGCAGCGAGATTCTGGAGACCCTTTATTTAAATTATAACGTGCACACAGGAGAACTGTGTACTATTGGCGATCTGTTCGACCAAGAGGATACCCGCTGGCGGGGCATTATGCCGGATATGGTTATGGCGCAGGCGGAGGCAAGAGGCATGACCCTTCTGTGCAACGTCATGCCGATTACGGATGAGCAGCAGTTTTATATTACCAGCGGGTCCATTGTGCTGCACTATTCTCTTTATGAAATCGCCACATGGACGGCGGGGGAGCCAGAGTTTCCCATTTCCGTGGCCCAGCTGGCGGAATTTATCCCGGCGGATAGCCCGCTGGCCAATATGATCCGGGCAGATGAGCCCGTGCAGAGCCCAGAGCCGGCGCTGGAGTATTCCGTATCGGATACGGCAGAGGTAGAGGAGGAGACGGCGTGAGATGTAGCTGCAAAGCCTGCGGAACATATATGGTACAGAGGGAGCGGGGGCTTTTAAGCGGCTGCTGCTGCCCGAACTGCGGCAATATCTGCCGGGACTGTATGGGCAGCATATCCGGGCCGCTGGACGTGGAAGCTCTACGGGCTCGCTTTCAGGAGACGCAGGGGGAGGAGCATACCACCGGCTTCCCGGAAACGGAAGAAAATCCGGCGCAGGAAGGTCAGCCGGGGGATTGGAGGCGCTATCTATGAGAATATGGGCCACGATTCGAAATGGCCACCGCATTCAGAGCGATACTATAATTGAAACAGACCATACAAAACGGGAGCAGATCGATGACTGGCCGGCACTGATCGGAGAAGCCTGCCAGGCCCTGGATCTGTCCCGCCCGGTTATATTAAAAAAACATCTAAAGGAGCTCCATGATTTTTCCCGGGCCGTTTTCAAAGCGGAGGATTTCATGGAGCCGGTAAATTTTCAGCGGTTTGAGATTGAAGTGCTCTCGGATAAAAGCAAGAAAAAATAAATGTATGATATTCTGAACCATGGAAATGCTAAAAGCATCATAACAAAGGAGCTTATAGCATGGATACTCTTGCATTGATCCTCGTAATCGTTGGCGCCCTGAATTGGGGTATGATTGGCCTGTTTCAGTTTGACTTGATTGCAGCCATCTTTGGCGGCATGAGCAGCACCATATCCCGTGTTCTTTATACGCTGGTTGGCCTGGCAGGCCTGTGGGGCATCACGCTTTTGTTCCGCCGGGATTCCGTCAAGCATGACGAAAACTGAGGGGCTGTATTTCCAGCTTAGGCAAGGAACCTTTTACGAAGGGAACGTCCATAAACGATTGCCCATGTATACGAAGGGTAAAAAATAGCAAAGCCGGACGGAGGCGCGTGCCTACGTCCGGCTTTGCTTTAAAACTTGGCACAGAGCCCTTAACCGCCCAGATATGCCCTTTTAATCTCTTCGCTTTGGGAAAGCTCGGCGCCCGTACCGCTTAGAATGATGCGGCCGGTTTCCAGCACATAGGCCCGGTCAGCGATCTCCAGGGCCATTCCTGCATTTTGCTCAACGAGGAGAATGGTGGTGCCCGCATTGTGGAGGGTTTTGATGATATCGAAAATCTGCTCCACCAGCAAAGGCGCCAGCCCCATGGAAGGCTCATCCAGCATCAAAAGCTTAGGATGGCTCATAAGGGCGCGGCCCATAGCCAGCATTTGCTGTTCACCGCCCGAAAGGGTACCGGCGATTTGGCTCTGCCGCTCCTTTAGCCGGGGGAATCGTTCAAATACCATTTCAATATCCGCTTTGGATACCTCTTTGCGGGTAAATGCGCCCATTTCCAGATTTTCCATAACCGTCATCTTCAGGAAAATGCGCCGTCCCTCCGGTACATGGGCCAACCCCTGGCGAACGATTTTATGGGCCTCGGTTTTGGAAATATCCTGCCCGAGAAAAGAGATATTGCCACTCTTCGCTCGCAATATTCCGGAAATGGTTTTGAGAATGGTGGATTTTCCTGCCCCGTTTGCGCCGATGAGGGAAACTATCTCCCCTTCATCTACATGGAAGGAAATGCCCTTGACCGCATGAATATTTCCATAATATACATGAATATCATCGACCTTAAGCATGGGCTTTCGCTCCTCCCTTCTTGCCAAGATAAGCTTCGATAACCATAGGGTTGGATTTAATCTCTTCCGGAGAACCCTTGGCGATAATCCGGCCGTAATTCAGCACGGCAATGCCCTCGCAAATGCCCATCACCAGGTTCATGTCGTGCTCGATGAGCATAATAGCGATATGGAAAGTATCCCGAATTTTGCGAATATTTTCCATCAGCTCGGCAGTTTCAGAGGGGTTCATGCCTGCAGCGGGTTCGTCCAACAGCATGATGCCGGGCTTGGTGGCCAGAGCCCGGACGATCTCCAGCCGGCGTTGGGCGCCATAGGGAAGGCTGCCAGCCTTCCAATCCGCCATATCCTGCATATCGAATAGGGAAAGAAGCTCCAGGGCCTTTTCATGGGCCTTTTTTTCTTCTTTCCAGTAAACGGGCAGACGGAGGATAGCCTGGGCCATGGAGTAGTCCGTGGCATTGTGCAAGCCAATCTTTACGTTATCCTCTACGGTCAGGTTTTTAAAGAGGCGGATATTCTGGAATGTCCGCGCGATCCCCATCTTATTAAGCTGATAGGTTTTCTTGCCCGCCGTGTCCTTTCCGTCTAAAAGGATAGAGCCCCTGGTGGGGTGGTACACATTGGTTAGAAGGTTAAAGACGGTGGTTTTCCCTGCACCGTTTGGTCCGATCAGCCCGGCGATCTCCGTGCGGCCAATGGTCAGGTTAAAATCATCTACCGCGCTCAGGCCGCCAAAGTCAATGCCCAGATGGCGAATATCTAAAATAGGAAGTTTTCCCAAATCCCGCTCTGGTATGAGGGCGTTGCTGGGCACTTTAACCAGCTTATCCATTTGCATCCCCCGCTTTCTTGGCTTTCTTATCTGCACGGATCTGCTTGAAGTTGATTATGCGTTCCAAAATTCTGCTCATGGAAAAATCGTAGGTGCCCATCAGGCCCGAAGGCTTGAAGATCATAACGATGATGAGCAGGAGGGAATAGATGACCATCCGGTAAGTATTCAGGGCCTGGAGGGCCAGGGGCAGGCTGGTAAGAACAGCTGCGGCGATGATGGAACCGATCATGGAACCCATGCCGCCCAGAACAACCATAACTAGGATATTGATGGAAGCCATAAAGTCGAAGCTAGCAGGGGTCAGAAGGCCCTGATAGCCAGCATATAGCGCCCCTGCAATGCCTGCGAAAAACGAAGAAACCGCAAAGGCCATAACCTTATAATAGGTAATGTTGATACCGCAGCTTTCAGCGGCGATCTCATTTTCTCGGATGGAGAGGATGGCTCTGCCGTGGCGGGATTTCATCAGCATGTGGATGATCGCACAGGAAATTACTACTGCAATATATACCACCAGGAAAGTGGAATACTTGGGAATCCCCATCAATCCCGGCGTACCGCCGGTGATACTCGGAAGGTTTATGATGCACACCCGGATGATCTCCCCAAACCCCAGGGTAATGATAGCCAGGTAGTCACCTTTGAGGCGAAGCGCCGGAACGCCAATGATTATGCCGAAAATGGCAGCGACAATGCCCGCAAAGATCAGGCCGATAATGATGGAAAGACCTGCGGGCAAGCTGGCGCCATAGCCGCTTTTCCAGAAAATCGCTCCCGCATAGGCGCCTACGGCCATGAAGCCCGCGTGGCCCAGGGGCAGCTGCCCTAAATAGCCCGTAACGATATTCAGCGAGACGGCAAGGATGATATAGATGCCGACCTGTAATATAATGGAACTTTGCGCACGGTTGATGACGCCTCCGGAAACGATGGCATTTCCAGCGGCTAAGAAGGCTATGATCAGCACCAGATTGATTAGGTAACGGGCTGGCATGGAAATGCGCTTATAATACTGCTTCATAAAGCGCCTCCTTTAAACCTTTTCCGTCATGCTGGCGCCCATAAAGCCCGTGGGCTTGATTAGCAGCACTACAATCAATACGGCGAAAACGACGGCGTCCGTCCAGGCAGAAAGGCCAATGGAGGTAACGAAAACCTCCGCCAGGCCGATGGCAAAGCCGCCGATCATGGCCCCGGGAATAGAGCCAATGCCGCCCAGCACTGCGGCTACGAAGGCTTTCAGCCCCAGGAGGGAACCCATGGTTGGGTTGACAATAGGGTAGCGGCAGCAGTATAGGATGGCACCAATGCCCGCTAGAGCGGAGCCGATAATGAAGGTATAGGTAATCGTATTGTTTACATTAATACCCATGAGCTGGGCCGCTTCCGTATCTTCGCTGACGGCTCGCATGGCTTTGCCCATTTTGGTCTTTTGCACGATAAAGGCCAGAAGAACCATGGACAGTACGGATACGCAGATCGTAACGATAATATTCAGGCTAATGGAGAGGCCCCCTACATTAAAGGTAATGGCGGGAATGATCTCCGTGCTGGGGAAGGCCCGGGTGTTGGCCGTCCAAATCAGCTGGGCCAGATTCTGCAAAAAGAGGGATACGCCGATTGCCGTGATCAGCAGAGAGATGCGGGGAGCCTGCCGGAGGGGCTTGTACGCCACTTTTTCAATTACAACGGCCAGAACAACGCAGCCCACGATGGTGGCGATGATAGCCAGGACGGGGTTCGTAGTGGCAGCAAAGGCTACTAGGGCAAAATACCCGCCCATCATGATGATATCGCCGTGGGCAAAATTAAGCAGCATGATAATACCATATACCATGCTGTATCCCAGTGCGACCAGCGCGTATATACTGCCCAGCTGCAGTCCGTTTATCAATTGCGATAAGAAGAGCATAGTTGATGATTCCTTTCTCCCGGACGCCAGAACGGCATCGCAAGTGCCATGGCTTCATTTGCGATGCCGTGCGGGAAGGCCAAAGCCTTCCGCACAGCATCCCGTGCATTGAGCAAAATGCTCGGAGGATGGATTAATAGTGGCCCCAGAATTCGCTGGTGCCGCCGGTGATATGGATGATGGCGGCAGTCTTTTCAGGGTTATTCTGCTCGTCATAGGTGACATGGCCGGTAACGCAATCCATATCTGTGGCATTCATGGCGTCGATGACGGCGGCCATGTATTCCTCTGTTCCAGCGGTCAAACCTTGGGACTCTGCAACTTCCAGGGCAGCATACAGGATCATGGCAGCGTCATAGCCCTGGGCGGCAAACATGTTGGGAGAAGCGTTATACTTCTCTTGGTAGGAGGCCAGGAAGGTCTGGATGGCCTCAGAGGTATCCTGGGTGGAATAGCCGGAGCAGTAGTAGGAGCCTTCCAACAGGGAAGCATCGGTTACTACGTCCATAACGCTGTCCCAGCCATCGGAACCCAGCATGGTAGCGGTGACGCCAGCGGCATTTGCCTGCTGCGCTACCAGAGCGATTACGCTGTAATAATCCGGAATGAACAACACATCCGGCGCCTGGGCAGCGATATTGGTGAGCTGGCTCTGGAACTCAGTAGCGCCATCGGCATAACTTTCAACGGCAAGAACCTCAATGCCCAGAGAAGCAGCCTCCTCCTGGAAGGCTTCCGCGCAGCCGATGGAATAGTCGGAGCCGGAGTTATACAGGACAGCGGCAGTAGTAGCACCCAGAACTTCGCTGGCAAAGGAAGCCATCTTGCTGCCCTGGAAGGGGTCGATGAAGCAGGAGCGGAACATGTTCTCATAAACGGTGCCGTCCTCGGCAACGGTTACAGAAGATGCAGTGGCGGAAGCCGTAATCATGGGCATTTGATCAGCCTGGCTTTCCACAACGACGGCCACGGTGGGGGCGGTGGTTACATCGCCGATGATGGCGGTAACGCCTTGATCCACAAGGGAATTATAACCGGTAACGGCTTTGGCGCTGTCGCCTTCTTCATCATACTCGATCAGCTCAATCTGCTTGCCATTGATTCCGCCGGCAGCATTGATCTCTTCCGTATACATCCGCACGCCATTGGCCACAGCTACACCATATTCGGCTACAGAGCCGGTCAGGGGCGCCAGCAGACCTACCTTGATGGTATCGCCGGAGCTGGAGGTAGAGGATGCGTCGTTAGAGGCATCGCTGGAGCTCTCCTGGGCAGGCGTGCTGGAACAGCCGGCAACGCAGGCCAGAACCATCACAAGCGCGATGATCATACAAAGGGCTTTCTTCATTTTTCTTCTCCTTATAAGGTTAATCTTTATACTTAAAAGCGGCCCCGCTGTAACGGCGCCGCCTAAGCATACGAACTTTAAAAGGTCCGGCTTAAAGACGGCGCTTGCTTCCTACCAGGAGGCGAATTAGGCCTACCAGAAGGCAAAGGCTAAGCAGGCATACGATACCGATGTGCAGGCAAATAATAATGGACACCGCAAAAGCGGTGCCCAGTACAGATACATGGCCAGTCCTATTTGCAAAACAAGCAGCAGTACCAGACGCATGATTCCATGCGCCACACATATTCATAGATGCAATATGCTCCATCATGGCTGCTGCTCCTTTCTCAAAAATATTCATACGCTAACATTGGGCAAATAATAGCACAGCAAGAAACAAAAGTCAATATTTTCTGTAATATTATTTACTTAATATATAGTTAAAATGTTCCAAAGAAGAGGATTTGCGTTGAAGAATCCGACGAATATTTGTAAAAGCGGAGTCTTTGCGGAAGATAGGCTTGTACTTCAATAGGATGCCAACTGCGTTTATTTATTAACGATGCGCCGCCTGGCAAAGGTTTTTCCAGCATGTGCGTATATTATGAGGAAATAATGCTGCTTTTCATAAAAAGAGTTATCATATATGCTGCGCGGAAGGGCTTGTCTTTGCCTGTACTTTATGATACCGTAAGGATACCCTTGCAACAAAGGGCAGAAAAGCATGCATTACATGATATAAGGTGGTGGCTATGCGAAGAATTCTGCTTGTACATACGCTGGCCTGCATAATCCTGCCGGCTGTTTTTTTGACTTTAAGCGGCTGTTCGCCGCAGCAAAATACGGCAGTAGGCTATTATTTTGATACGGTCGTTACGCTCAGCGGATATTGCCCGGAGGAAGTGCTGCAAGATGCTCTGGCGGAATGCGGCCGTTATGAAGAGCTTCTGAGCCGGTTCCGGGAAGAAAGCGATGTATGGCGCTTGAATACGGCGGGCGGCGCCCCCGTATCTGTTAGCGAGGATACGCTTGCGATCCTGCAAGTGGCTCTGGACGTAGGGGAAAAAAGCGGCGGTGCTTTTGATATAACGGTAGCCCCTGCAATGGATCTTTGGGATTTTCTAGCCGATTCTCCAACCCTGCCGGAGCCAGCAGCACTGGAGGAGGCAGTAACCCATATCGATTATCGAGGGATAAACATAGACGGTTCCTGGGTATCCCTGCAACCCGGCCAGCAAATCGACCTAGGCGGAGTTGCAAAGGGATATGTGGCGGACTGCATCCTGGATTATCTGGCTGAGCGGGGCGCAAGCCGCGCGATCATCAATATTGGCGGCAACGTAAAAACCTTGGGGGAAAAGTCCTTAAATGAAAGCTGGCGGATCGGCATTCAGGATCCAACGGGAAATCCAGGAGATTATTTTGCTGTTCTACCCATTACAGGGGGAGAAACTTTGGTTACCAGCGGCACGTACGAACGTGGATTTGATTTGGGAGGGGTGCGGTATCATCATATTTTAGACCCGGAAACAGGTTATCCTGTACAGAATGGTTTATGCGCGGTTACAATCTTATCGGACAGCTCCCTTCTTGCAGATGCCCTGAGCACGGCTTGCTTTGTCCTGGGGCCGGAAAGAGGAATGGAGCTGGCGGAAGAGTATGGCGCATCGGCCTTGTTTGTTTTGAATTCAGGTAAGATCATCGCTTCAAATGAAATGGAGGCAAGGATAGAACTTGAGTAATATTACTATGAAGCGCAGCAAATATGAGATGGACATGTGCCATGGTCCGCTCCTGAAAAAAATACTGATTTATTCAATACCCGTAATTTTTACGGGCCTGCTTCAGCTTTTATATAATGCGGCGGATATTATTGTAGTAGGCCGCTATGCCAGCAGCACGGCCCTGGCCGCCGTCGGATCCACTACAAGCCTGGTCAATTTAATGATTAACCTGTTTATGGGTTTTTCTGTGGGGGTGAGCGTAGCCGTATCGCAGCACTATGGGGCAAAGAACTATAAGGATGTGAGCGAAACGGTACATACGGCCCTGACGCTGAGTGTAATCGTAGGGGTCTGTGTAGGCGTTTTTGGCTTTTTCGCTTCCCGGTTCATGCTGGAGCTTATGGATTCCCCGGCGGAGGTGCTGGAGCAATCTGCCCTATATCTGCGGATATTCTTTTTGAGCATCCCGGCCAGCATGGTTTACAACTTTGGGGCGGCGATTCTGCGGGCGGTTGGCAATACACGGCAACCCTTATACTATTTGTCAATTTCCGGCATCGTAAACGTCATTTTAAACCTATATCTCGTTATCCAGTTTAAGCTGGGGGTAGCTGGCGTTGCTATTGCAACAGTAATTGCCCAGTATATTTCCGCTACGCTTATTGTATTATGCCTGGTGCGTACGGAGGGATGCCTGCAGCTGCGGTTTAATAAGTTAGGCCTGAAGAAAGACAAGGTTCTGGCAATCCTGCGCATTGGAATACCTGCGGGCCTGCAGGGGACGGTTTTTTCCATCTCCAACGTAATCATACAGTCGTCCATCAATTCTTTCGGCGCCGTGGTTATGGCGGGAAATGCGGCTTCCAGCAATTTGGAAGGCTTCATCTATACGAGCATGAATGGCATTGCCCAGGCTACTTTGGCCTTCACCGGGCAAAACGTGGGTGCCCGCCAGTATAAACGCATCCATAAGATTGTTGCCATCTCCCTGACGGTTGTCATTTTGGTGGGGATAGGGATGACGGCGCTGTGCTTCCTGTTTAGCGCAGCCCTCATCGGCCTGTATCTCCCCACGGATCCGGAGGCTGTATCTTATGGAATCATGCGCTTGTTTACTGTGAATGTAGTGTATTTCTTTATGGGCTGTATCGATGTAATGGTAGCCGCTATGCGGGGCATGGGTACTTCCCTGACTCCCATGGTCGTTGTTATGGGAGGTATCTGCGGCCTGCGGATCGTATGGGTTTATACCTTTTTTGCCCGGTGGAGCACCCTGCAGATGCTCTATCTTTCCTATCCCGTATCCTGGGTCGTTACATTCTTTGTAGAACTGATTTTCTATTTCGTTACATATCGTAGGCTGGTGCGGCGAAATGGACAGGAGGCGGCGCAGGAAGAACCTGTTTCCATGCAGGCGTAAAATCATCTGCCTTTACTTTATGAAAAGCCCCTGTAAAGGGGCTTTTCATATCTAGCCTAATGTGTTTGTTTAAACAGGAATCCAGCCAGGCAGCTTGCCTGGCTGGATTAAGGCGTTCCAAGCATGGAGGCGAAATTCGCTATCGCGTCCGCCTGTCATGGGTTGGGTCGCTGTAATAGATCTGCTTGGCAGCATACATCCGCTTTTCTGCGGATTTTATTAGGCTTGCAAGTTCCGTTTCTGTTACGGGAAGAGCTTGCCAGGCAATCCCAAAGGAAATGGAATAATTGCGCTTTTTTAAGCTTTGGAGGGCAGCTTTACAGCGCTGGCTAATCTCCTCTTCTGGTAAATCTAGGGTAAAAACCACAAATTCGTCGCCGCCAATCCGATATGTATGGGCCTCTCCGAACTGATTGCATAATTCATCCGCTACCGCACAAAGCAGATGGTCGCCCGCTTCGTGGCCCCGGCTATTGTTCAGTTCATGGAGCCCATTCGCATCTACATAAAGACACCCAAGATTTTCCCGGCATTGCGCTGCAATGTGGCGCCGGTCCTGCTCATAGCGGTTCCGGTTATACAGCCCCGTCAGGGCGTCCCGCTCGCTCTTTCTTTGCATAAGGCGATAGGTGCTTAGATTATTGCAAAGCATCACAAAGCTAAAGCTGAAGCTTCGCAGAATAGCAGCGTGGCCAAGGCTTTTTGAAAAGCCGGAAGCAGAGAGCACGCCGAGAATATTGCCCTCCATATCCTCAGCAGGGATGGCGGCAAGGCTGGTCATTTCGCTGGGCGCCTTTGGAACGATGGCACGGACGTTCGGCAGGGTGTATACACAGAGGTCTTTATGCCCGGCGGAAAAATAACGAAGCAGGTCTGGCGCGCTGCTGAGCAGGGCGCTGCCCAGTTCAGATTCGCCTCCGGATTCCCAAAGAAACCTTTCAGCAGGGCCATCTTTTGGCATTGCCGTAAAAGAGACGCGCTTGGCGGAAAGCATCTTGGCAATGATCTCCAGAGCTTTCGATATGTTTTCCGGGTGCTCATGGCCGTTGAAAAGCAGTTTTTCCACATCATAAACGTTGCTGAGGGAATCAAGCCGGCGCTGCTTTTCACCGGTTTCCCGCCGAACGTATTGAATCATCCAGAGGATATAACCGAGGCAGAGAATCCCTTCGATTATAATAAGCAGATTAATCAGGCGGCGTATATTGTTTGCATCTTGAAAGACCAGGTTCTCCGGAACGGATAGGGCTACGCGCCATTGATTAATTTCCAGGGGCATATAATAAAAATAGAGATATTCTCCTGTCGTTTCAGAGACAAAAACCACATAATTGCTTTCTCCATTTATGAGTCCCTGGCGAAGCTGGTCGTTATTATACCCTTCGGCATGAGGGCGGCTGCCAAGCTCCCAGATGTTTCCCAACTCTTGATGCCATGTATCCAACAGAAAATCACCCGTTGCACCATCGATGACATATACGGCTGCTTCGCCTCCATAAGGGGTATAGAGGAGATTCCTCTCCAGCGTATTAAGATCGATGACACCATAAAACATGGCAACGGTTTCGCCATCCTGCATGATGGGTATAAAATGGCGCACCACATAGCCGTCACCGTCCCAGTCGGTCACCCGATCTGAAATATGTATGCCGTGTTGCGATTCCAAGGCGAAGGAAAGATGCCCGGTTTGATCCACATGAACGCCATCCGCAGCTATAATTTTATCATCAGGCAAAAGCAGCTCCAAACGGGAAAAGGTACCTGTATTGCTATATGCATCTAAAAATGCTGGCACTTTTTCCAAGCCGGATTCTATTAGCTCGCTAATGGCTAAGGCAAGGATTTGCAGCTGATTGCGGTCGGCATCCATGCTTTGCTGCCAGCTGGTTGCAAACGTTTTCGCTTCATTGGTCAAGGCTGCAAAGCTTTTTTCTTCTTCTGCATCGCTGATACGGCTTGTTACAAAATAAGTCGCAGTTGAAATGAGCAAAACAAACAGCACCGTCACAGCCAAAGGGCTGCGCCAATGTACGAAATAGCTTTTCATTATATATCTCCCCAATAAGGATATTGTTATTGTAGAGGAAAGAAATAGAGCTGTCAATAATAATAGTTCTTGTTTTTATAATTGATTCTATGTAATTTGCAAATATTCTTTATGCCCGGGAAAATGACGCCGGAGAGGCTTGCTGAAAGTTGAAAAGGAAAATGCAGTGTGATATAGTAATGAACAGCGGATAAGCAGAGCTTGTCTATTTTTAATCAGGTTTCTTTGGGAAGGAATGAAAGCTATGTGTGGATCCCCTGAGGTTGGTAAGCGCTACCTGGCGGAAGCGTTAGATCGAATGATGTATTACGTCCTGCTGCGGGTGGAGCCGAATCGAGACAAGGTGCTGATCCTCCAAAGCCGAAATCGGCCGGATAGGGAAAATACCTGGATGAGCTGGTCGAAATATTTGGAATTATGCAGCGGTATATTAAGCCCAAAGAATAGGGAGCTACTCTACCAGCGGCTATCCTGCGCTTCCCTCATCAAGGCAGCGCAGATGGCGGAAGAGAGCTTTACCCTGGATATTCCCTATAGCAGGCGCGGAGAAAACAACTGGCTTACAGTGACAACGATGTTACAATCCTCGGGGGAAGGGGAAAGCTGCGCTTATATTTTTGTGCGTCAAACGAATGATGTTCACCTCCTGCGCAGTATTATTGATTTATTTGTCTATAATTCCTGCGATTATTTCATTTATTTAGATGCTAAAAAAAACAGCTACGTCATGTTTAGCGGCAGTACGAATGGGACACCTCTGCCGCCCGCCGTTTGCGATGATTACGAAACGGCCCTGGTGGACTATGCGCGAGAATTTGTAGTGCCGGAAGACCAGGAATACACCATCGAACAGATGCGCATCGGCCGGGTATTGGAGCAGCTTGAAGAAAAAGGAGTTCATTCCTTTACCGTAGGGGTTTTAGAGGAGAAGAGAGGCTATACCCGCAAGAGACTGGAATATCGCTATTATGACAGAGATACCCAGATGATCCTCCTTACCCGTACGGATGTGACGGATATCTATTTAGAAGAAAAGGCGCGAAACCAGGAGCTTTTGAAGGCCCAGCGCCAGGCGGAGCAGGATCCTCTTACGGGCCTTTTGAATTACGGCGGCCTTCAACAGCATTTAGGTAATAGTATGGGAAAAGAAAAGGGGCCTTCCGCTCTGCTTTTTATCGACCTGGACGATTTTAAATCCGTCAATGATACTTTCGGACACCAGGCGGGTGATACCATTCTCTGTGCTGTAGCCAGAGCCATGGAAAGGGAATTGCAGAAGCGGGATATTTGTGGCCGAATCGGGGGCGATGAGTTCATCGCCTATCTACCTGAAGTAAGGGAACGCGTTGCGGCAGAGGACTGTGCCCAGCGGCTTTGTGAACGTATTGGCAACATTCGCCTGCTGGATGGCCGGCCTATATCCTGTAGTATCGGCATTGCCTTCTCTCCAGAGGATGGCTGCGATTATGCTGCACTGGTTTACGCGGCAGATAAGCGGGTTTATATTGCAAAGGCACGTGGGAAAAACCAATATTTTACAGGATGAGCATCGGATATTCTGTGAAAGTCTGGCCTCGGGGGTAATTTAGATGAATACGGTTATGCGTGAGGAGAAAAAGTACGCCATCGATATTGGCCTTGGCACCGCGCTGCGCGGGAAGCTGGCCACCGTTATGCTGGCAGATTCCCATAACGGCGCCCAGGGCTACTCTATCCGTTCCCTATATTTTGATACGCCGGATAATCTGGATTATAATGAAAAGCTAGATGGCATTGAACTGCGGCGCAAGATCCGCCTGCGGATTTACAGCCCGAATCAGGATTTCGCCATGCTGGAGATGAAGCAGAAGGAAGGGCCCTATCAGCGCAAGCGCTCGCTCCGCCTTTCCCGAGAGGACGGGGAAATGCTGGCCTGTGGGGAATATGGGCCCCTTTTAAGCTATCAGGAGCCCTTCGCGGCGGAGTGTTATTCTCTGATGCGGGCTCGCTGCTACCGGCCCAAGACCATCGTGGAATATGACCGTACGGCTTACATCGCAAGGGAAAACCATATACGCATCACATTTGACAGCCATATTCGGGCAACGGAAAGCAGCATGGACATTTTTTCGCCCAGCCTGCCCCTCAGCCCGGTGATGTCCCCATTCCGTATGGTTTTGGAAGTGAAATATAATGGTTTTTTACTCAGCTATATAAAAAACCTGCTGGATAATGTTTGCCGGCAGGAGATATCCGTAAGCAAATACTGTATGGCCCGCTCCTTTACGCTGGGGAGCCAGGGCTAAAGGAAAGTGGAGGGGGAGCCAATGCGAGAATATTTATTACAGCTGCTGGAAAGTGGCGGGGAACTATCCATCCAGAGCATCGTGCTGCGCTTAGCGGCATCTGCTGTAGTGGCAGCATTTATTTTTCTATCTTATGGGATTTCCCATGTGGGGAGCATTTATAGCCGGAAATTCAATGTATCCCTTGCAGCCCTCACCATGATTACCACGACCGTCATGATCGTAATTGGCAATAACATTGCCCTTTCCCTAGGCATGGTGGGCGCTTTGAGCATCGTCCGTTTCCGCACGGCTATCAAGGATTCCCGGGATACGATCTATATTTTCTGGGCGATTGTGGTAGGCATCTGCTGTGGCTCTGGGGATTATATTATTGCAGGAATCGGCAGCGCCTTTGTGTTTGTGATCCTGCTGGTTTTCGGCCGCATCCGCAACGATAACCGGCTGCTGCTGATCCTTCGCTGTGCCCGGACGGATGAACAGAAAATCGAAGGGCTCATATTTCAGTATTTTAACCGCAAAGCCATGCTGCGCAGCAAAAATACCACGCCGGAATCGGTGGAATTCATTTATGAGCTTCCCAGCAAGTATCTGTATCAGGCGGAGAAAGAAGGCAAGGAAAGCATTACGTCCATTGTATATAAAACGGGTAGCGTAGAGTATTTCAATATTGTGGTACAGAGCGATGATATAAGCGGCTGAGCCGTCTTATGGAGGGTAAGGGTTTGAAGTATAAGATAAGCGCGCTGATCATGGTGGCGGTGATGCTGTCGGCCCTGTTGGTGGTTTCAGCCCTGGATACGGAGCCCACATCCCAGCGCATTCACCAGCACCGTACCGGGCGGCAGCCCGATGCCGGCTGTACGTGCGACGGGAGCGAGCTTTGTACCCATTTACCCCTGGTGGTTATCGATACGGAGGGGCAGGAAATCCCCGGTGCCGTGACAGGGGAAACGGATGCCTTTGGGGAAAGCATCAATACCCTGGCGCCGGACGGACGGGATGTGATCGACGTAAAGCTGGAAATCATGGATGGGCAGGATCGTAACAACCACCCATCCGATACAGCATCCGTCAGCACCATCTGTGAAATCCGTATCCGGGGCCATGCCTCCCGTGAATTTGAAAAAGCCCCCTACCGGCTCAAGTTTGTGGATGAAAACGGGGAGGGTAACCCTCTTCCCGTTATGGGCATGGCAGCCCACTGCGAGTGGGTGCTCTATGGGCCCTATATGGACAAATCCCTGGTGCGGAATTATATGTGGTATAATCTTTCCGGCGATATGATGGAATGGGCCCCCAATGTACGCTATTGTGAGCTAATTCTAAACGGCCAATACCAGGGGCTGTATATGATGATCGAAACGATTACCAATGGCGAGGATTGCCGGCTAGATCTGCAGGAAATGGCCATGGGCTCCACCGTAACCGGTTATCTGCTGCGGGGCGATAGAACTACGGAAGAAGATTTAGAGGGCATCCGGGATGTGTATTCCTATTTGGAGCGTACGCTGACCATCGGCTCCGATGTTGCTATCCGGTATCCGAAAAGGCCCAGCCTTACTGAGGAGCTGCGCCAGCAGATTGAGCTGGATTATGCCGCTTTTGAAAAGGCGCTCTATTCCTATGATTATGATACGGGGGAATACGGCTACTGGAACTGGATCGATGAAGATAATTTCGTAGATTATTTTCTCATTAATGAATTTACCCTCAATATGGATGCTGGGCGGTATTCCAGTTATATCTATAAAGATATGTCCGGAAAGTATAAGCTGGCCGTTTGGGATTTCAATAATGCCTGCGATAATTTTCCGGATGATCTTGTTTCGCCGGACTGGCTGGAGATGGTGAGCCATACCTGGTTCTTCATGCTCTGCAAATCCGAAAGATTTGCAGATAAAGTTGTTGATCGTTATTGGGAGCTGCGGGAGACCATCCTCAGCGAGGATGCGCTTATGGCATATATCGATGAAACCCTGGCCTATCTGGGGCCTGCCGTAGGGCGGAATAACGCCCGCTGGGCGGAGGCTATGGCTGAATATGCGCCCCTTTCCCCGGCTTACCGGAATTCTTACAGCCATGAAGAAGCTGTACAGCAGCTGAAAGATTGGCTGCGCCAGCGGGGCGACTGGCTGGATGCGAACATCCATACCATTCAGCAATATAGCCACCCTTCCCGCAATAAGAACTATAATCACTAAATTAGGAAGGAGCACGAATTGAAAAAGTTTATTATTTGTACCTGCGTGCTCGTTCTGCTATGCTTTGGCGGCTGGTATGCTTATTTTTATATGGGTTTCTACATAAGCTTTGGGAGCGAAAAAACGGTAGAAACCTTCATGCAGGCAGATGAAGACACCATATACATGCTGCAGGATGGGGAATACCGGCCTTTTGAAATCCGCGGGGTGAATATTGGCAATGGCATCCCGGGGGAATGGGGCGCAGATTTCGCCATTACGGAGGCAGATTATCTGCGCTGGTTTAGCCAGATTTCTGAGCTGGGCGCCAATACCATCCGGGTTTATACCATTCTCCATGATGATTTTTATAATGCCCTTTATGATTACAACCTGCAGCGGGAAGCTGCCGGGGAAGCGCCCCTGTATCTTCTGCATGGGGTATGGGCGGATGACTATTCCCGCAATTCGCATAAGGATATGTATGACGATGGCTTGCTCCCGGAGATGATCGAGGATGGAAAGACAATTATCGATATCATCCACGGCCATCGTTCCCATCTGGGCCGGGATGGAGATGGCTCCGGCAATTACCGCAAGGATATATCCCGCTGGGTACTGGGATATATCCTTGGGGTGGATTGGGAATCCGGCCTGGTTATTTATACCAACCAGAATAATCCGGAGATAACCGGCTACCAAGGAACCTATATGTCCACTACAGCAGAGGCAACCCCCTTTGAGGCTGCCTTGGCCCAGCTTGGGGACGAGTTGATCGAATACGAAACCAACCGCTATAAGCAGCAGCGGCTGGTGTCCTTTTCCAACTGGCCTACTACGGACCCTTTCCGTTATTCCATTATTACAAGCACTTACCGCCTTAAAAGTGCTGCCGTCAACGTAGAACACATTCAGCCGACAGAGGCGTTTATTTCCGGATATTTTGCATCCTATCACGTTTATGCATATTATCCAGACTATCTGGAAACGGAGCTGGAGGCGGCGGACTATAGCGATGTCATGCTGGAGGAAATCTTTGGAGAAAACCAGGCGAACACCCTGGAGTATAGGCTGGAGCGTTTGGGAGCGCCCGCCATACAGGATTATCTGGCGGAGGCGGATTATTATGATGGCCAGGGCCGGCTGAATACCTATTATGCCTATCTGAAAGCTCTGAATAACTTTCATAATATTCCCGTAGTCATTGCGGAATACGGACTGACTACCGGCCGGGGACGGGCGCAGGTAGACGTAAATACCGGCCGCAGCCAGGGACATATTACGGAGCAGGAGCAGGGAGAGGGGCTGGTTTCCTGTTATACGGATATCATGGCCGCAGGCAGCGCGGGAAGCTGCCTTTTCTCCTGGCAAGATGAATGGTTTAAGCGGACCTGGAATACCCTTCACGCCGTGGATATGGACAGAAGTCCCTATTGGAGCGATTACCAGACCAACGAGCAGTTTTTCGGCCTTCTGACCTTCGACCCAGGAGAGGAGGAAAGTATATGCTACGTGGATGGAAATCCATCGGAATGGATGGAGGAGGACGTGGTTTTAGAAACGGATGCGGGCAGGCTTTCCATAAAGTATGATGAAAAGTTTCTCTATTTTTATGCAGAAACAGAGAAATATGATCCCGAGATGGATGTTTTATATATTCCCCTGGATATCACACCTAAATCCGGCAGCACCTACTGCGAAAACTATAATGTTTCCTTCGAAAATGCAGCGGACTTCCTCATCTGCATCGATGGGGCAGAAAACAGCCGGGTTCTGGTGCAGGAGCGGTATGAGGTCCTGCGGGCAATATATTGGGAATCCTATTATGTGCAGAATCCCTATATCTATCCGCCAGATAGCAACAGCCCTGAATTTGTGAATATCAATATGGCAATGCTGCTGCGGGATGTACTTCCTAGGCAGGAGCTGGGCCAGGCCATGGGCGAAGTATTCGAAACGGGGCTGCTCCGTTGCGGCAATGCCAATCCTGCAGGGGAGGATTTCGATTCCCTTGCGGATTTCTGCTTTACAGAGCAGGGAGTGGAGATCCGCCTGCCCTGGCAACTGCTGAATTTTTCCGACCCCTCCCAGATGATGGTGCACGACGATTATTATGAAATATACGGCGTTGAAAACCTGCAGGTCCGTCAGTTGTCTGCTGGCCTGGGATTCAGCGGAGAGGAAGGCCGCATACCTATGGCGCCTTTTGAACTGAAAGGCTGGAGAAATAAAGTTACCTATCATGAGCGGCTTAAAGCATCTTATTATATTTTACAGGATTATTGGGCTGCGCAATAAAAGCATGGAAGAAGAAGGAGAGGCATCCTATGGGCAGCGAGGTTTTGATCTATGGTTACGGTACAGTCTGCCTATTTATGGTGGCATTTAATCTCATATACAGCGCCTACCTGCGCAGCGAAAACAAGCGCTCCGAACGCCGGCAGGGGCAAATCGCTAGCATCGCCGCCCCTGGCGCCAACTGTGCCGTGGAGGGGAAACCTTTGCCGGATGGGCATAGTAAGCTGCTTATGCGCCGCCTGTCTTATGTGAATAGCCTGGTGGCTTTCGATGCATATTTGCGCGGTCTGCCGGCGGAAGCGGCAGAGGCTTACCTGCAAAGCATCTCTTCCATATTTGCCGGGCTGGCAAGGCTCTATTTAAAAAAAGACGAAATGCAGGGGGCATATTTCTGTCATTTCATTGCGGGTTGGGGAAGTTCTCTGCAAAACGAGAGGGAGCGGCTACGGCCTTTCCTGTATCAATATGGGCAACGCAAAAGCCTATATAGCCGGGTCAATTCCTTAAAAGGCTTTTGTGCCCTAGGGGATCAGGAAGGATTGCTGCAGGTTCTTTCCGGGCAAAAATGGACGTTTCAAGAGAATATATCCATACACCCAAAGATCATTGTGGAAGCCCTGCTGACCTTCCGCGGGGATACAAAGGCTTTTGTTGAAAATATCTGGGCGCGGTTTTCGGATTTTGCAATACCAATACAGCGGGCTTTGCTGGATTATATGCGCTTCAGCAGCGACGCGCATAAGGATAGGATGCTGGAGATTATGCTGGATGAAACCCTGGATCGGGAGCTGCGTTTCTCCGCAATCCGCTATTTTGGCCGCTATCCAGATGAACGGGCACGGAAGTCCCTTCTGCAATTTCTTTCTGCGGGCAGCCAAGACCAATGGGAATATATGGCCATAAGCGCTACAGCCCTTGCCAAGTATCCGGGGGAGGATACGATCCACGCGCTGGTAACAGTCATGCATAATCCCAATTGGTATGTACGCCATAACAGCGCAGAAAGCTTGAGTAAGCTGGGCTTTACCTATGAAGATCTTCTCGGCGCTTCTGCAGCGGAAGACAGGTATGCCCGGGAGATGCTTTCCTACCGCCTAGAATCTAAACGTCTCCAGGAAAACTCTAAAAGGGAGATGGGCCCAGTATGAGGAATTTCATTCAATATTTCCTTTTGTGCGTGGAGTTCTTTTTTGTGCTGTATATGGTAGGTTACGCTACCTTCCTCTTCCTTTCGGTAACGGTAGGCTCTTCGGAGCTGTATGCAGCTAAACGGCGCAGCAGGCTGAAAAATGAGCTGGATAACGACTATTTCCTGCCCGTATCCGTCATCGTCCCGGCCTATAATGAGGGCGTAACCATCGAAGCGACTGTGCGCTCGCTGCTGGGGCTCAGCTATCGTATTTATGAGATCATCATCGTGGACGATGGTTCAACGGACGATACAGCCCAGGTGATGCGGGAAAAATTCAATATGGTGCGGATCGACAGGCCTGTTCAGCGCCGCATAGCCTGCCAGCCGGAGCTGGCCATATACGAAAGCCGGGAATGGAAGGTGCCGATTATTCTCGTCAGTAAGCAGAACGGAGGAAAAGCAGATGCCCTCAATATGGGTATAAATATTTCTACATATCCTTACTTTCTGTGCATTGACGCAGACAGCGTTTTACAGTATGATTCATTAGATCGCATCGTGCGACCTATTTTGGAAGATTCCAGCACCGTTGCCGTAGGTGGGGCTGTGCG
The DNA here is from genome assembly GCA_944336625.1 of uncultured Clostridia bacterium. Taxonomy (GTDB): domain Bacteria; phylum Bacillota; class Clostridia; order Christensenellales; family CAG-138; genus Pelethousia. The sequence goes on along the minus strand of CALVLF010000118.1, from coordinate 9,161 downwards.
TCCCTGCAATGGTGCAACGATCGAAAACGGGCACGTTATCCAATATAATATGCCGAAAAACATTCTGGCGAGCATGCAGGTGCTGGAATATGAAAGGAGCTTCCTGGCCTCCCGCATATTCTTTGATAAGTTCAATGGAAATATTATCATTTCCGGCGCCTTTGGCTTGTTCCGAAAGGATCTGGTGGTGGCCGCAGGCGGCTATGATCACGATACGATGGGCGAAGATATGGAGCTGGTGGTTAAGCTGCACGTATTCTGCCGGGAAACAGGCAGGCCCTACCGGATCCGCTATGCACCGGACGCCATTTGTTGGACCCAGGTTCCGGAAAATATGAAGGACCTTTGCAAGCAGCGGCGCCGCTGGCATATCGGCCTGTTCCAGTGCATGCGCAAATACCGAAACATCCTGGCAAACCCTAAATATGGGCTTGTGAGCTTTGTTTCATATTTCTATTTTCTGTTTTATGAGCTGCTCTCTCCCTTTATTGAGGTATTCGGTGTTTTTGCGACGATCCTAGCCTTTTGCGTGGATCTGATCAACATGCCGTTTTTAATCCTGTTTTTTGCCATATATGTGGTATATGCTGCTACATTGTCCCTTACGGCATTCTTTGCCAGAACCCATACCGTTGATTTGCGGCTGCGCTTTTCAGACGTGATAAAAGCGGTGGAGCTATGTGCGCTGGAGGTAAGCTGCCTACGTTTTATTATGGCATGGGTTCGCATGACGGCTTTGATCGGTTATAATAAAAAAAGACACGTCTGGGGGCATATAGAAAGGAAAACGATCGATATCAAATAATGCGTCTGATTACAGGCCGGCAAAAGCCGGAGAAAGTGTGCGCGCAGCATGAAAAACAGCCTGATTTACGTTGCAGGGAATCCCGAGCTTTATCCGTTGGAATATTATGATGAGGCTGCGGAAACTTATCGGGGTGCTATCCCCGACTTGCTGTCTGCCTTCGCGCAGGAGAATGCATGCGAGCTGATATACTATCAGCCAGGCAGCGCGGATAGCCGCGCCGAAATGGCGGAGAATATCCAGGTGGATATTATTTCCGGCGTTGTATCCGGGGAGCGGTTTGAAAACCTGCAATGCACGCTTCCGCTCTTTTCGGCGCAGCTGGGCGAAGAATATGTGGAATATAGCATTGCATTTACCTCTGCTGCGCCGGAGGCACTGATAAACGAAATGGAAGCGTTTGTACAGGCCCGCAGCGAATCTTCTATTACAGGAGAACTGCTTGCCGCAGTCGAAACGCCGCCTCAAGAAAGAAGTGCCACACTACCGATTATGATTGGGCTAGGCATTGCCCTTTGCATTAGCCTTGCCCTGCTGGCTACAACCATACGAAAGAACCGTACCAGTAAGCGTATGCTGGAGGCCCAGCGCAACCAAGACCCGGAGACGGGCCTTTTAAATCAAACGGGCCTGGAAAAGGTCTACCATGAAAAGGTTAATATGAACAACCGGGTTCTGTATTATCTGACCTGCTTCCACTTTGACCTGAATCATATCGAGCGGATTAGCGGCCCGGGAGAAATCAAGCGGCTTTATACCTTTGCAGCGGATACGATTCGCCGCCTAGCCATGGGCGATGCGGAGATCGCCCATAACGGTACAGGCGACTTTTTCATACTGCAACGGAATTTAAGTGCGGATGCCGCTTATACGTGGGCTTCCTATACCTTACAGGTATTAAAAGCCTATTCTTGCGCCGGAATAAGGCTGAATAAGCGCGATGTATCCATTGGCATCTTTCCTCTTTCGGCCCGGGATTATGACTTCGCGCAGATGCTCTATTATGTCCGCCAGTGCGCTATTGCAGCAGGCCGGGATGAGCAGGGCCCTAAGGTGTGTTGTGCAGAGAATTGCCGGCTTTTAGAAGAGGAACGGGAGCTTCTGAGCGATTTTGATCAGGCGCTCATTACGGATGCATTCAAGCTGGATCTTCAGTTTTTCGTAACGGTGCAGGACTTTTCCGTTGCGGGCGGCGAGGTCCTCTCCCGATGGATTCATCCTAAGAAGGGGCTCCTTAACCCTGAACGCTATATTCCCCTTCTGGAGCGCGAAGGATGTATATGCCGGCTGGATTTTTATAATCTGGAGAAAACCTGCCGAATTTTACAACAGATTCATAAGGCGGGGAAAGAACCCTTTTCAATTTCCTGTAATTTTTCCCGTTATTCTTTCCTGATGCCGGACTTGATTCAGCGCTTTAGGGAAATCGTTGAACGCTATGATTTCCCCCGGGAGCAACTAATTATCGAAATAACGGAAAGCGGCTTTATAAAGCCGGATGATGCACCGCAGATGCGGCAAAATATCCATTCTCTACATCTTCTTGGGGTGCAGATTTTGCTGGACGATTTTGGTATGGGCTATACGACATTCCGGGAGCTACAGGAATATACCATGAATGGCTTGAAGCTGGATAAAAAGCTTATCGATATGATCGGTACAGAAAAGGGCCGCATTATCGTTGCGGGAATCATTGAAACCGGGCATAAGCTTGGCATGCAGATTCTGGCAGAAGGAATTGAACAAGAATGGCAGGCTCTGGAACTGCAGAAACTCAATTGCGATTTATTACAAGGCTTCTTTTTCGCTAAGCCCCTGCCAGTGGAAGAGGCCCTGAACCGGGCATTGTATTAAGACAGCGTCTGATATAAAAATTTAGCTGGTGTGCTCAATTTGCCCACCGGCCTTTTTTATAAAATGGCTTTTCATGCATAAATGCTGCACCGCAACATATATATCTAATGCTTACATGCAAAAAGCGGGGAGGTAGCAGTATATGGAGCGGGTTGAGCTATATCGTGATATTGCCGAGCGGACAAACGGAGATATTTATATTGGCGTGGTTGGGCCGGTGCGCACAGGCAAATCCACGTTTATTAAACGCTTTATGGATATACTGGTTCTGCCGGGCATGGGGGATGACCATAAAAAAGCACGTCTTACGGATGAGCTGCCCCAAAGCGCTGCAGGTACTACTATCATGACCACACAGCCCAAGTTTATCCCCAATGAAGCCGCCGAGCTTTCCCTGGAGGAAGGGGGAGAGGTGCGGATTCGTATGGTGGACTGTGTGGGATACATGGTGCCAGGGGCAACAGGCCATATGGAAAACGACATGCCGCGCATGGTGCGCACGCCCTGGTTCGATTATGACATTCCTTTTGAGGAAGCGGCAGAGATAGGAACTAAAAAGGTAATTACAGAGCACAGCACCATCGGAATCGTGGTTACCACCGACGGAAGCATTGGCCAGATTCCTCGGGAGGATTATTTGGAAGCGGAACAGAGGGTGGTTCTGGAGCTGAAAGAGCAGGGGAAGCCCTTTGTGATCCTGCTAAATAGCACACATCCGGAAGATGGGGATACAGTAGCTTTGGCCGCTTCCCTCTCCGAGCGCTATGGGGCTGCAGTCCAGCCCATGGATGCCCTGCATATGAGCCCGGAGGCTGCCATGGGCCTCCTGGAAAAGATCCTTTATGAATTCCCGATTCGCATGCTACATATCCGCCTGCCAGGCTGGCTGAGCGCCTTGGGCCAGGAGCACTATCTTGTCAAACGGGTTTTGGATCCATTGCAGCAGTCCCTTGCTGGCATATCCAAAATGCGGGATTACAACCTTGCATTAGACGCACTGCAAAATATTGAAGGCTTTGAATGCGGTTTTTTGCGCCAAGTTTCCCTTGGTAGCGGAAAGATCGAATTGGAGCTTCGCCCGCAGGACGGTATGTTTTATACGATCCTGGGAGAGGAATGCGGCTATGAGATACGGGATGACGCCCATCTTATTTCCACAATTCGGGATTTTGTCGGAGCGAAGCGCGCCTATGACCGGTTGCAGTTTGCCTTGGAGCAGACCAATGCAACGGGTTATGGTATGGTTCCGCCGGCAATGGAAGAAATGGAACTCGATGAGCCTTGCCTGATTCAGCAGGGTGGGCGCTACGGAATCCGGCTGAAAGCCCGGGCTTCCGGTATGCACCTGATTCGAGTGGATGTAGAAAACGAAATTTCTCCTCTGATCGGAACGGAAGCCCAGAGCCAGGAGTTTATGCAGTATTTATTGGATACTTATAAGAAAGATCCCCAGGCGCTATGGCAGACGAACATATTCGGAAAGCCCTTGTATGAACTTGTAAAAGAGGGCATGGCATCCAAGGTAGACCGCATGCCTAGCGAAGTGCAGCAAAAGCTCCAGTCCACAATTCAACGCATGGTCAACGAAGGCTGTAATGGCTTGATCTGCATACTTTTATAAGAATTTATTTTTCAAAAATACCAAAAGGGCAGCGGCTTTTCTGAACCGCTGCCCAGATTATCGTATGTAGCAAAATACTTGCAAACACTAAAGCAAAGGGGCGAAAAGACGGAGCACTTCCTGCGTGAGGCGCTTAATGGGGCCTCCGCAGCATTCCTGCAGGGTAACCGGATGACATTGCTCCAGAATCGATAAATAATTCTGCTTAATCTGTTGGATGCAGGGGGTGCCATAAAGCAGGCAGCCGCACTCAAAGTGATGAAATAGGCTTCGATAATCCAGATTCACACTGCCCACAGAAGCAACCATATCATCGGAAACGAATACTTTCGCATGCATGAATCCCGGTGTGAATTCATATATTTTTACGCCAGCCCCTAATAATTCAGGATAATAGGATTTTGTCGTTCGGTGCACAAGGGGTTTATCCGGAATAAATGGGGTAATGATACGCACGTCTATGCCGCTCTTTGCTGCTAGCGTAAGGGCGTTTTTCAAAATATCGTCTATGATCAGGTAAGGGGTAGTAATATAAACGTAGTCCTGGGCGGATTGGATAATATGCAGATAGGCGCTGCGCCCCGTCATTTCCTGATCCATAGGGTTGTCACCATAGGGCTGCACCAGGCCAATGCCAGGCAGAGCATCCGCCTCCTTTCCATCTTTCCAGGGGTAAAGTGCCAGGATGGATGCCGGCTCCAAATCTTCCCAATAGTCCCAAAGTTCCAGGAAGATCAAGGTAAAGCTCCAGGCAGCCTTACCTTTCAGGCAAATGGCCGAATCTTGCCAGTATCCATGCTTTTCATAAGCATTGATATATTCATCAGCAAGGTTAGCGCCGCCGGTAAAAGCTACTTTCCCATCGATAACCAAGATTTTTCGATGATTGCGCTGGTTTTGTAACGAGGTCAAAATAGGCTGAAACGGATGAAATTTTCTACAGCGAATGCCCTTTCCCTCCAGAAACTTATCATAATCAGGAGGCAGGGAAAGGAAACAACCTACATCATCGTAGATCAACCGCACATCTACGCCTTCCTGTACTTTTCGCTCCAGAATAGATAGAATAGGATCCCACATTTTTCCTTCTTCCACAATGAAAAAGGAAAGAAAAATATATTTCTCTGCCTTTTCCAATTCCTCTAATATCCGCTGGAAAAAAGCCTGTCCAGGGTTTAGATATTCACACTGCGTTTGGCAATAGGCAGGATAGCCGCAGGTTTTACTGACATACCGCAGCAGAGAACTGTGGATGCCTGCGTGCTTGGGATTGGGCGCTCCAGAAGCCTGGTTAGGCAGACCATAGTAAGGAAGAAGCTTTTCCCGCCTGGCGTTTAAAAGGCGGCCGATATAGGCGGTACCGCTTTGAAATGTGCATAGCAGATATAAAAGCCCGCCAAAAACCGGCACCAACAGGATGAGAAACATCCAACTGAGCTTTATATTGGGGTCGCCCGGCTTGCCTACGATATAAAGGACAGCAAAAATACTGATCAAGCAAAAAATGCTTTGGATGATTTCGGAAGCAGCGCTGGTGCTAGCAATAAAATAGATTAGAACCGCCGCTTGTACAAGTATTAAAACCGCAACGAACAACCGGCGGCGTACAAGCGCCTTTTTCCATCCTTGTTTCATATCAGTCTCCAATTTACAAAATGGTTGTTTTGCCTATTCATTATAGCAAATCCGGAAATCTTTGTATAGGTTTGTAATTTTTAGCCTTGACAATAAAGCAGAGAAGTGGTAAGATAAGCATCGTTCGAGACAATATCTGGGTGTGGCGCAGTTTGGTAGCGTGCTTGAATGGGGTTCAAGAGGCCGGAGGTTCAAATCCTCTCACCCAGACCATGCGTGAGTGGCCTTATGGCATTTGAAAAGCTGTAAGACCACTCTTTTTTGTTGATTGTATCTGGTGGTGATATCAGATTGACGGTTATGCCTCTTCTTCTTTACAAACAGTTCTGCGGCAGAAGGATCCGTTCCGGGGCTTCCACGCATCCTTTGTACGTGTCATTGCAATTTTATCTAAGGCATGAGCGGGTAGGGGTAGATTGGTCTTCCTGGTTGATTTGATTATTGCAAAGAGATCTTTGAAGAGAAATGGTTGCCAAAGTATCGCCTAATTGTGTGAAGAGAGCAGCCGCAATATTCAGGTCTTCGTCCGAAAGACAGTCAGCCATTGCATTGGCAAGCACGGTTACGCCCATGGTTAGTTCACATGGATTCACACGATCACCTCATAATTAGATTATGCTGCTATTACCTAACACAGGATAAACTTGTTGCTTTTATCTAATTCGTTAATAAATTATGATAATATAATATCTTTCAATAGGTTTTTAACCTTTTAAGGCCAGGCAGAGCGGCATCCGCAATGGTATAATTGCTTTTCCAGGTTGCCATTGTTATAATTTATTTGCTAAAGTCGTCCTTTATGGCGGCGTCGAAGCTGAGAAGATGGCAGGGGAGGGATGACAGACATGATAGGTCCGGATCCAAATCAAATATATCCAAACCCAAATATCAAGCAAGTGGTGTATATCAAAAACGTCATAACAAGACCGAATATTTTTGTGGGAGACTATACTTACTACGACGACGTAAATGGTGCCGAAAACTTTGAAGCGCATGTTACCCATCATTATGAATTCCTTGGGGATAAGCTGATCATCGGCAAATTCTGCGCTATCGCCAAAGGGATCGAGTTCGTTATGAACGGCGCAAATCACCGGATGAACAGCGTTACCACTTATCCTTTCAACATTATGGGCGGAGGATGGGAACGGTTTACCCCTACGCTGGATGACCTTCCCTTTAAGGGGGATACGGTCGTTGGTAACGATGTTTGGATCGGGCAGAATGTAACGGTCATGCCCGGCATACAGATCGGGGATGGGGCTATAATCGGCGCAAACTCCGTTGTGACGAAAAACATCCAGCCATATAGTATAGCTGCCGGCAACCCTTGCCGCCTGATCCGAATGCGCTTTGACGGGGAATTGATACAGTATTTGCTGGATCTGCGGTGGTGGGATTGGGGGCCGGATAAAATCTTCCGGAATATGGAGGCCCTGTGTAGTGGCGATCTGGGGCGTATTCGCAAGATCGTTGCGGACGAATAATTCACAAGGAGAACGTCTATGAAAAGACTATCACCCTGCTTCCTATGGATGGCCTTGCTTCTCCTGCTGGCCGGCTGCAGCGCAAAAGAAACTCCCAACAATTACACAGTCGAAAAATACGGTAGTTTATATACCGTTGATATGGAGAATAGTACCATTTCTGACGGAACCTATACCTACCAATATGAACTGCAGGGGATGTCCAATGGATACACCCTGCAGATCACCTACCCAGATGGCTCTACATATTGGTGGAATGGAAGCCCAAGCGGCGGTTACGGCGGCTGGAGCGACGATTATGATGAAAACCGCTATGTTTCCGGCTTTACGCTAATGCAAATTTTAGAAGAAGGGCAGCCTGTGGAACAGCCGCGCAAAAATATTCCGTTGGCTCTTTTATTGCTTGCCATTGGCATCTTTCATGCCGGATGGCCCCAAACTGCCTGGCATCTGCAATATGGCTGGCGGTTTAAAGATGCGGAACCTTCAGACCTTGCTCTGGGTGTAAACCGTTTTGGTGGAGCTATCGCTATGCTGGTTGGAATTCTTGTGCTTTTTATATGACGTTTTCTTTTGGAACATACTGGTTAGATAGGAGCCTGGTTTATGGCTCTTTTTTATTTCCATATATAAAAAATATATAAAGATATAACATCAGATTTATGTAAACCATTATTTAAAAATATTTCCCTGCTAAAATAAATTAATGTATATCTTCTGGGTAATCCCCTCGATAATTTTATACCTGTAAACGATTGACCTGCCAGCAGGAACGTGTTATAACGTACTATAATACAGAAGTTAAAAGTATGGTTGACTTTCCCCGGCCGGACGCGGACACATTATGCCAAGGAGAGATGCAGACGATGCTTGGAGCAATTTTAGGCATAGCCTTTGGTTGTATTCAGCTTTACTTGCTGATGCTTGCCGGCAATGCGATAGCTGGCGGAACGGTAAAGATATGGCCATTGGTGGCGCAATTCTTTTGCCCCTTTTTGGGGTTGGGGCTATGCGCGTTTATACTTCGCCACCAGCTCATCCCCTGTGCGGTAGCCATGGTGGTGGTTTTGATCTCTGGCGCCCTGGCGCGGTTCATCATTGTACGCAGAAGAAAGAAGGATTGAGAATTTTGCTTGGTTTTCTTACACAATATGGCCTCCTTATTTTGGGGCTGGTAATGGGCCTGGGTGGCTGGTGGTGGCGCCGTGCTTTGTATAAGGAGCAGCGGCCGGAAGATAAGGGCTGGCGAAAAAGAAAGCTCTGGGCTACCGTTCTCCTGTTGGCTGGCATTTGGTGCTTTGCCGAAAAGCTTTTGCAACTCCTGCTGGGAACGAAGGAATCAGAAGGCTTTTCCGTCAGCATTTGGGCTTCTCGGGTAGAGGTGGGCGGTTACACCATCAGTTCCACCGTGCTGGTTACCTGGATAATAATGGCCATTCTGCTTTTGCTGGCCGTGCTGATCCGGTTGCTGGTAATTCCTCGCATGCAAGATCATCCCCGGGGGATACAGAACGTTCTGGAGATTATCGTAGAAACCGCTTGCAGCTATACCAAGTCCAACGTTGGAGATCTGGGCGATAACCTGCCGGCCTATATTTTCTCTGTGGCGGTATTCATGGTGAGCTGTGCGGCGGTGGAGTTTATGGGCGTCCGAGCCCCGACTTCGGATATCACCATGACATTCGCCCTGGCTTTGATCACCTTTATCCTGATCAATTTTTACGGATTCCGGGAGAAGGGGATCGGCGGGCGCTTCCCT
>CALVLF010000117.1 GCA_944336625.1 uncultured Clostridia bacterium | reverse complement strand
GCCCCTGGCGTCATTTCCTTCCTGGCTGGCGCCCTCATCGCCTGTATGACGGGCGGGACCTTCGCTTCTATACCTTTCCTGGCCTTCCTGAACACCCCCTTCTTCATCGGGCCCGTCAACGGCATCCTGGTTTCCATGGTGCTGTATATCCTGCTGGAGAAGGCTTTTGGGAAAAAGGCCGCCTGATAATCATAACAGAAAGGAGCGCTGAAACTTGCGCAAGATCGGACTCAAAGAAGTAGAGGATATTGCCCTTGGCGCGTCGCTTCTCGGCGCGGGGGGCGGTGGCGACCCATATTACGGCAAGCTCATGGCCATAGGCGCCATCAAGGAACGGGGCCCCGTGGACCTTATAGACCCGGAGGAGGTGCCGGATGACGCCGTAATCATGCCCATCGCCATGATGGGAGCCCCTACCGTGCTGTGCGAAAAGGGAACGGGCGGGAATGAATATAAGGTAATTTATGACATCGTGTCCCAGTATATGGGACGCAAGGTATATGCCGTCATGCCTATGGAAGCCGGCGGCGTGAATTCCATGCTCCCCATCGCGGCGGCTGCCCGGCTGGGCCTGCCCATGGTGGACTGCGACGGTATGGGCCGCGCTTTTCCGGAGCTGCAGATGGTTACCTTCACCATTGGCGGCGTTAGCGCCACCCCTATGGCCCTGACGGATGAAAAGGGCAACAGCGCCATTTTCAATACCATTACCAACAAATGGACGGAGGAGTTAGCCCGGGCAGTTACTATGAGCTGCGGCGGGTCCGTTACCGTTTCCCTGTATATTATGGATGGGGCCACCATGAAGGCCTTTGGCGTAAAAAATATCGTTACCCGCAGCGAGATGCTGGGCCAGGCCATCCGCAATGTGAAAAACCATCCCGATATGACCCCAGAAGCAGCCTTCCTATATGCCAGCGAGGGCTATGGCATCTTCAAGGGGAAGATTGCCGACGTGCTGCGGGAGACCAACGGCGCCTTTAACCTGGGCCGTGTGGTGCTGGATGGCATTGGCGATTGGCGGGGCCAGCGGGCGGAGGTCTGCTTCCAGAATGAGAACCTGGCCGTTACCGTTAACGGGGAGATCCGCGCTACCGTACCGGATCTGATCTGCATGGTGGATACGGAAACCTTCATCCCTGTAACCACCGAAGCTCTCAAATATGGCAAGCGGGTCATGGTCGTGGGGCTGAAGTGTTATGAAATGTGGCGCAGCGAAAGGGGCCTGGAGCTGGTCTGCCCCAGGTATTTCGGCGTGGATACGGATTATATCCCCATCGAAACGCGGGTAAAGGAGGGCCTTGGAAATGTATAAGCTTGGCATAGATGTAGGCGGCACCAATACCGATGCGGTCATCATCAACGAAAATCTAGAGGTCATCGCCGAGATCAAGCATCCCACCACGGACGATGTTTACGATGGCATCCTCTGCGCCATCCGGGAGGTGCTCCAGGCTTCCGGGGTGGACCGGTCGGAAATCACCCAGGCCATGCTGGGAACCACCCAGTGCACCAACGCCATTGTAGAGCGCAAGCATTTGGCCCGGGTGGGCCTGGTGCGCATCGGCGCCCCTGCCACTACCGGCATCCCGCCTATGGTAGATTGGCCGGAGGATATCCAGGCGGTGGTAGAGGACTATGTGGTGATCCGCGGCGGTTATGAATATGACGGGCGGGAGATTACAGCCCTAGATACGGAGGCAGCTCGCGCTTTCTTTGAGAAAATGAAAGGGAAGGTCAATTCCATGGCCATTTCCTGTGTGTTTTCCACGGTTCGTAGCGATGAGGAGCTGGCGCTTGCCGCCCTCTGCCGCCAGGTGATGGGGGAGGATGTGCATATTTCCGTCTCCAGCGAAATCGGCTCCATGGGCCTGATCGAGCGGGAAAACGCCACCATCCTCAATGCCGCCCTCTATAAGGTGGCGGAGGGCTTTACAGAGGGATTTGCCCGTTCCCTTGCAGATGAGGGTATCACCAATGCGGAGATCTATCTTTCCCAAAATGACGGCACCCTCATGACCATGGAACATGCCCGGCGCTATCCTATCCTGACCATCGCCTGCCGCCCCACCAACTCCATCCGGGGCGCCTCTTACCTGAGCCAGCGCAAGGATGCCGTGGTCATAGACGTAGGGGGAACTACTACGGACTTCGGCGTTATTCAAAATGGCTTTCCCCGGGAATCCAGCGTAGCGGTAACCATTGGGGGCGTGCGCACCAATTTCCGCATGCCGGATATCATCTCCATCGGCCTGGGGGGCGGCTCCATCGTCCGCCAGCAGGCAGATGGCAGCGTTACCGTGGGCCCGGACAGCGTGGGCTATGAGATTACCAAAAAAGCGCTGGTATTCGGCGGCGATGTGCTTACTGCTACGGATATCGCCGTGCGCTTAGGCCTTGCGGATATTGGCAATGCCTCCTTGGTTAAGGGAGTGGATCTGGGCCTGGCGGAGAAAGCCCTTGCTGCCATTGCCGCCATGGTGGAGGATAGCATAGACGCCATGAAAACCTCCAACGCGGATGTGGAGGTAGTCCTGGTAGGGGGGGGTGCAATCATTCTGCCCCAGAAGCTGGCCGGGGCCTCTTGCGTACATAATCCGGCCCATGCAGGCTGCGCCAATGCCATCGGCTCCGCCATTTCCAAGGTTTCCGGCAATTTTGAGCAGCTTATCGATTATAATCAGATTCCCCGGGAGCAGGCCCTGGCGCAGGCTAAGGCGGAAGCTACCCGCCTCGCCGTGGAAGCCGGCGCCCGCCCGGAGACGGTGGAGATTATCGAGGTGGAGGATGTACCCCTTGCTTATCATGTGGGCAACACCTGCCGCGTTCGGGTAAAGGCAGCAGGGGATTTGGCATAGGAGGGACCTTATGTGCGATAATAAACGGATTATTCTGGATCTTCTGCCTGTTACCGCCCCTGGCATACTTACGCCGCAGATGGAGGCGGATATGGGCTGCTTCCTCACGGAAGGCACCGAGCTGCGTCATGCGCAGATTCAACAGGGGCCGGTTACCATCGAATGCGAATATGATGAAGCATATTCTGCGCCGGAGGTGGTATCCCTGGCGGTGGAAGCCTGCGCCGGGGAGGAGATCGACGGCATCTTCGTCAACTGCTTTGGGGATCCCGGCGTGCGGGCCCTGCGGGAAAAGGTGAAAATTCCCGTCTTTGGCGGCTTTGAACCGGCCATCTATCTGGCCCTTGGCCTGGGGGATACGGTGGGCATCGTGACGGTGCTGAAAAACGTTGTGCCCATGATCCGCGGCGCCATCCAGCGGGCAGGGCTTGCCAGCCGGGTTCCCTGTGTGCGGACGCTGGATATGCCGGTCTTGGAGCTGCAGGATAGGTCCAAGCTCATGGAGAACCTGTATGCCCAATGTAAGCTTGCCATCGAGGTGGATGGCGTCAGCGTGCTGGTCATGGGCTGTACTGGGATCATAGGCGTTACGGAGGACATGCGCCGGCGCCTTCTGGCGGATGGGTATGACGTGCCCGTTTTGGAGGCTGCTCGGTGTGCCGTGACCCTGACTGAGCTCTATGCCCGTATGGGCCTTTATCAAAGCCGCCAGACCTATATGGCGCCGCCAGAAAAATAAGCAGATGCGCATTGCCGCCCCCTTGGGGCGGCTTTCCATTTCCGCAAAACAGCCCTGCCGTATCCAATAAGCAGGGCTGTTTTTATGGAAAAATAGGGCCAGAAAGGCTGCTTTTCGGGGTTGGTATGTGGAGCCGGAAGGCGGGGACTATACGCTTCGTCTTTATGAGGGTTAAAAAGGGACGTGGATTTTATATGCGCTCCTGGGCCTGGCTTGAATGGTTCCGGTATTTGCCATAAAAGGCGCCTTGTCCTTGCCATGACCGGCCCGGGCTTCGCCCCCCTTCCGCCGGGGCGGTATCCGGTTTACTTTACCGAAAAAAGGTAGGCAGGGAGCGACCTGCACCTGCGGCTTTTATCCTCCCAATGGCAGGCTGCATTGGCGTGCTATTCACCATAGGTTTCCGGGATGCCGCAGCGGACCAGCAGCACCGTAAGCAGGATGCAGAGGATAAAGGCGACGCACCATAGCCGTATCCTCCGGGGCTCCGGTTTGGATGCCCGCTGCATCATCCTGTTTAAAACGATGCCGAAGGGGAAGGAGAGCAGGTAAATTCCGCCCCAGATGGCCCATCCGAAATGCCCTTGCCCATAGGGAGCGCCTGGCGGGTTGGGGCCCAGCAGTTCCCCAAGGAGCAGGCCCAGCCCGAAACCCAGCAGGTTTACACCTGCAAAAAATCGCTTCCCCATAAGGGCGGCAGCCATGGAGATTACAAGAGCGATCCAAAAGAGCTTCCGCTGCAAAAGCCATCCATATAAATAGGACAGCTGCTGGGGGCTGATGCCGAAAAGCCAACCGGTCACGCTGTAGCTCCCTTCTTGCGTGCCCAGAATGCGCCCTGCAAGATAGATGGCCAGGTATCCCGCCAGGATGGCCAGCGCCCAGCCCAGGTTTCTTTTCCGGGCAGCGCGAAGGGCAGCCCGCTTTTTTGCCTCCTCCGCCTTATCGAGCTCGTAGATCTGCTCTGCTAAGGCCTTGCTTTCTCCCTCTGCAGATTTCAGAAGCATGTCCACCGTGGTTCCGAATATCTCTGCCAGCTTGAACAGGTTTTCCGTGCTGGGCGCAGATTGCCCGCTTTCCCATTTCGTTACGGCCTGACGGCTGACGCCTACCAGCTCCGCCATCTTTTCCTGGGAAAGGCCATGGGCTTTCCGCTGTTCTTTGATTCGTTCGCCTAATGTGATAAGGATCACCTCCATCTATCTATAGGATAAGGGGAAGGGGGACAATCTTTCTACCAACTATCCGGCAACCAGGGGTTGCATTGCCACATAAAAGGAATTTGCTGCTATCGTTCGCCTTATATTATACGATGCCGGCCCCCGCTTCTGCATCTAGCAAATGGCTTCCTATAGATACTTACCCATACCCTTAACGAACAAGGGCATACACGGTTTTGGCGGCCTGGGCTCCCAGATAGCTTCGTTGTGGCCCCTTGCAATAGGGCCCCCCACTATGGCTGCGGGGCCACGCCTTGCTCTCCGGCAGCCCAGGCCGTCAAAACTCGATCACTTTAGTAGGCTTGCTTTGCGCCCAGTTCGCGGCGCAGGAGCGATGGGCTAGTAGCGCTAATTCGAGCGACTGCAACAAAGAAATGGGCCAAAGCAAGCCTGCTAAAGCGTGTATCCCCTTGTCCATTAAGGGTATTCCGGCGGGGATATATGCCTTGAACTGGCGGCATTTTATGGTCTATACTGAAAGCAGCAGGAAAGGGGGAAGAAACGTGAATTATGAAGGCCAGATTTGCCGCAGCCCTATGGAGCGGGGCAGCTTCATGCTGCCGGTAGCAGTGGGCTGCTCCCATAACCGCTGCCGCTTCTGCATGCTGTTTAAGCATTTGCAATACCGGCCTTTGCCGCTGGAACGCGTAAAGGAGGAGATCGACCGGGTGGCTGCCCTGGGAGGGAACCCAAAGCGGATATTCCTGGGGGATGGGAATGCCTTTTCCCTTCCGGCAGAGCATCTTGCTACTGTTTTGCGCTGGTGCTGCCAGGCGTTTCCGGGCCTGCAGTCCGTCAGCATGGATGCCCATGTGAAAAACATCCGCAGCAAGACCGATGCACAGCTGCGGGCCTTGCGGGAGCTGAAGCTGACGGATCTGTATCTGGGCATAGAATGCGGCCTGGAGGATGTGCTGGCGGCCCAGGATAAGGGAAATACCCTGGCGGAGGCGGAAGCGGAGATCGCCCGCCTGCATAAGGCCGGCATGGAGTATGATGCCCATATTATGACGGGGATTTGCGGCCGGGGCCGGGGGCAGGAAAACGCGGCAGCCCTGGGAGCGTTTTTAAACAGAACAAAGCCGAAGCGCATCTGCAATTTTTCCCTGTTTATTCATAAAGAATCCCCACTGTATCAGGATTTCCTGAGCGGTCGCTTCCATCCGGCGGATGAGCTGGAAAACCTTCGGGAAGAGCTGGCCCTGCTCCGGCGGCTGCAGGGCTTCGGGTGCGAGTATGATGGGCTGCACGATATTGTGCCCCTGCGGGTGCGGGGCCATCTGCCGGCGGACCAGGATAAAATGTGCCGGCTGCTGGAGGGGACGATCCGCCGCCTGGAGGCGGAGCCCGGGCTGGTCAAAACCGCCATCGTGTAAGCCTGCCGGGCTGCCGCCGGGGAAGCAGCCCGGCATTTTGCCCATATGCTGGGAAGAAAAGGAGGATGGGGTCCTGGCCATTTCCCTGTATAAGGAATACTGGGGCCGGGGAATTGGTACGGCCTTGCTCCGGCAGATGCTTGCCCTGCTGAAAGCCCAAGGCTATAAACAGGTCTCCCTGTCGGTACAAAAGGCCAATTATGCCGTAAAAATGTATGAAAAGGCAGGATTCCGCCGGGTTTGGGAGAGCGGAGAGGAAGATATTATGGCCTGCAGGCTTCAGGGGTAGGGGCCGGTCTTTGAAAAAAAGAGAATGGGGGAAAATATGGCAAAATCCAATAGCAAAGCTCTCATCCGCTGCGATTTGAAAACCGTATGGGGGCTGGTTACTGCCCTGGATAACTATGCCTGGCGCAGCGATCTGAGCAGAATCGAAATCCTGGATCAAAATACATTTGTGGAATATACCCGGGACGGTTACCCTACCACCTTTACCGTTACCTGCATGGAACCATGCAAAAGATGGGAATTCCATATGGAAAATGGGAATATGCAGGGCCATTGGGTGGGCCTTTTCACGGAGACGGAAGAGGGAACGGCCCTGGATTTTACGGAGGATGTGCGCGCAAAGAAGTGGTTTATGCGTCCCTTTGTTCCGGCATATTTGAAAAAGCAACAGGCCCGGTATATTGCGGACCTGAAGCGGGCCCTGGAAAAGTAAAGGATCCATTATCCCCTAAGAACGGGGAAGGGACCATTGGCTTCGTGCTGCGGGTGCTTAAAAAGCCTGCGGCTTTTTTATGGGCCGCAGAAAAATTCCGGAGGGTTCGGGGGATGTAGCCCCTGGAGAAGCCATATTCGGGTTCGGCAGCATGCGCGGCGCTCCGTAAGGCCCGGCATGGCCGCGGTTCCCTTTCCGCCGGACTTAACCGCGGCCCCAGGTTATAAAGCCCGGCTGAAAAGCTGAAAAAAGACCGTATTTCGCTGTTTTGACACGGCGCAAAAGCCTGCGAATTTTTATGCGATTTTGCAGGATTTGCATCTTTCTGTCACATATTTCTCCTTGCGGCAATATCATAGAGCAAGAACAGCAGGGAGGTTTTTGCTTATTATGAAACGATGCATTGCCTGGTTCCTTCTGGCGCTGACCCTTGTTTTCTGTGGGGCCTGCGGCCAGCAGACCGACCTTAGAAAGGTAACCATCAATGAAGTGACCCGTTCGGTATTTTATGCGCCTCTATATGTGGCGGTTTCCAACGGATATTTTGAAGAAGAGGGCATGGAAGTGGAGATCGTTACCGGCGGCGGCAGCGATAAGTCTATGACGGCCCTTCTGGCGAATGAGGCGGATGTGGCCCTTATGGGACCGGAGACGGGGGTTTACGTAGTCAATCAAGGGCAGACGGAACATCCTATCATCATTGCCCAGCTGACCAAGCGGGATGGCTCCTTCCTTTTAGGCAGGGAAGCAGAACCGGATTTCACCTGGGAAAGCCTGCGGGGGAAATCGATAATTGGCGGAAGGCCTGGTGGAATGCCTTATATGACCTTGCTTTATGTACTCAGGCAGCATGGGTTGGAGCCGGGCCAGGATGTGGAAGTGATTAATAATGTGCAGTTCAACCTGATGGGCGGCGCCTTTGAAGGGGGAACAGGGGATTATGTGACCCTATTCGAACCTACAGCCAGCCAGTTTCAGGCCCAGGGGAAAGGGCACATTGTAGCCAATATCGGCCTGGAAAGCGGAGAGGTCCCCTATACGACCTTCATGGTTCGTCCAGAAACGATCCAGGAAGAGCCAGATTTCGTATCCGCCTTCGTACGCGTCATTTACAGAGCCCAGCAATGGGTGCAATCCGCCACGGATGCCCAGATCGCAGAAGCCATGCAACCCTTCTTCCCAGATACGGATTTAGCTACGCTGGAAGCTGTGGCCAAGAGCTATCGGGCAACGGACAGCTGGACGACAGACCCCATCATGCGGGAAGAGGCCTTTACCCGCCTACAGGATATTATGGAAGGGGCAGGGGAGCTGGCTGCCCGCGTTCCCTTTTCGGAGCTGGTGGATAACAGCTTTGGTGAGGAAGCCATGCAATAGTCCCTTCAGGGGGGTATCTTTAACGCGGAAACCGCCGGCGGAGAAACCGGCGGTTCTTTTATGTATGGCTTTCCTCCTAGCCCGGGAAGTATTGCCTTGCCGTAATTCAGGCTTTATAATGAAAAAAGCTGGGGAATTAAGAAACTTCTTTGAAAGCAGTTTACGAAAGGATTAAACCTATGGAACAAACACAAAACATGCCGAAAACCAACGAAGAATTTGAAAAGGCCATCCGGGAGCGTATCGCGGAAATTGCCGCCTTTCCTCCTAGCCGGATGGAGGTGCAGCTTGTGCCGGAGCTCATTTCCGCTGACCTTACGGATAAATCCGCCTGGTTTTCCTTCCCGGTGGAGGACTGGATGCTCAACACCGTAGATACCCTCCATGGGGGCACTACCTGCTTTATGTTTGATATGGCCATGGGCATACTGCTGCGCAAATATACCTATCGGGATGCCCGAACCCTGGAGCTGCAGGTGAATTATGCGGCGCCCCTTACCCTGGCAGATGGGCGGGTAAAGGTGCGCTGCCAGATTACCGCCCTTTCCCGCAAGATTGCCCACTTTTATGCTGCCGCCTATGGGGCGGGGGACGAGCCTGCGGCTACGGCTACCGGCATTTTCTACCTGCTCAGCAGACCTGCCCAAGCATAACAATAAATATTGGTGCAATAAAGGAGGATTCTATCATGCAATATGAAATTTGGGGCGGTCAGCTGCCCGCGGTAACCATCAAGCTGCAGCAGGGGGAAAGCATATACACCCAATCCGGCGGCCTGGCCTGGATGAGCGATGGAATCGATATGCAAACGAACATGAAGGGCGGCCTCGGAAAGGCTCTGGGCCGGATGTTCTCCGGCGAAAGCCCCTTTATGGCTACTTATACCGCCCGCAGCGCCGGGGCCAATATCACCTTTGCCTCCACCATGCCAGGAGAGATCCGGACCTTTTCGGTTCAGCCCGGCCTAGAATATATCGTGCAGAAGAGTGCTTTTCTCTGCGCAGAGCCAGGGGTATCCTTTTCTGCCACCGTGGGCCGGGGCGGGGTCAAAGGAGCCCTGTTCGGGGGAGAAGGCCTGATTATGCAGCGATATAGCGGCCAGGGCATGTTTTTCCTGGAGCTGGATGGGGCGGTCTGTGAATATGATCTGGCCCCCGGGGAAACCATCAAGGTGGATACGGGAAATGTGGCCGCTTTTGAGGCGAGCGTAAATTATTCCGCGGAAATGGTCAAGGGTTTCGCCAATATTCTGTTTGGGGGCGAGGGCCTTTTCCTCACCACCCTGACAGGGCCGGGCAAGGTATGGCTCCAGACCATGTCTACGGCAGAAATGGCCGCCAGAATCATTCCATTTTTGCCAAAGAGCAATTGAGCCAGGCTGTGACCTGCATATAGAAAAGCTCCGATTGTAGAGAAAACCAGCCCGCAGAGGCTGGTTTTTCTAAAGGCGCAGGCCCTGAAGCGCGCGGCGATGCAAGGGAATACCGGCAATTTCCGCCCCCCAAAAAAGGCGGCGATTTGAAAACTGCACCTTGGAAAAGGCCGGCCTGGTTTGCGCCATGCCGGCTGAACTTTTCCCTTCGGTTCCCTTTCAGGGCGCTGCCTCTTATGCCGCCCCTAGCGGCCCCCTTTCTTTTTTCCATGATCCAGATGATAGGCCATGCACTGATAGCTCATCTGCTGAATCATCCATAGGCCGCCCACAAGCAGGACCCATCCCGGTTGGGCCATGCCGCTGGAAGCCAGAAAGCACAGGATCAGCATTGTCAGGATAAAAACGACGCTCATTACCCGGAAGGAGAAAAGGCTGCACTGGCCAATCTGGAACCGTTCCGCCTCATCACAGCTTTGATACCAGTCCTTCTGAAACCGGGTATCGAATACATTGCCCCGCTTTTCTGGGTAAATAACCTTGGTGGCCTTCACGGTTAGGGCCTGGATGGCCACCGTCCAGACGAGCTGAAGCACCAGGGCGCCTACTAGCAGCCAGAATTCCTGGGGCTCTGAGGCCTGGACGGCCATACACATGGCGATGAACATCCATACCATAGCCGCTCCGGAAAGAATCAGGGCCAGGCATAGCCGCCGGTCGGCCTCGTGGAAGGCAGCATCATCCGCCTCTACCCGGGGAAGCAAGCTCTTCCCCCAAAGATAATAGATTGTGCTAAGGGCAAGCAGCCCATAACCAGGCACAAACCACCAAATTCCCAGGGCAGCCAAAGCCCGGTTGATATCCTCTGCTGCCTGGAGAAAGGCATCCCCTGCCATGGCGAAGCAAAAGCCCGCCACGCCCCCAAATGCGGCGCACAACAGCATGATCCCAGCAAAGCGGATATATACGATCCCGGCCTTGCGTTCTTTCGTATTGTTCATTGCGGTTCCTCCTCGGTAAGATAGAATACTTCTTCCACTGTGGTTCCAAATACCCTGGCGATCCGCAGCGCTAGGGTGATGGAGGGATTGTAGTCCCCTCGCTCGATGAGGCTGATGGTTTGGCGGGATGCCCCCACCAGCGCGCCCAACCCCTGCTGGTTGAGCCCCTTTGCCGCCCGCAGTTCTTTTAACCGGTTTCCAAGGGGCATGGCTGCACCTCCTCTTGTGACAAAAATTAATGTCATTTTGACAACTTTAATTGTCATAAATAACATAGCAGTGACAAGGATTATTGTCAAGAGGGCAGAACTGTTTTTATGCGCAGCCGTTCCCGCCGGCTTTACGGAGGGCAGGCCGTATGCCCAACGCCGCGCCTAAGGGGAAGCGAGGTGCGCTTCCGGCGCCGCAAAAAAATTTTTGCGATGCTGCAACCTGCTTCGCATCTGGTGCGTTCTATAGGTGAAAAACAAAAACAACAACGAAAGGATTACAATAACTATGAAACGCATCATGATTTTTGTTTTGACCGCCCTGCTTCTGCTTAGCGCAGTGCCTGCTATGGCAGCCTCTACCTCCCTGGTGCGGGCCGAAGGCGAAATAACCGCTGTGGATACCGCTGCCAACCAGATCGCTGTTACCCTGGATGATGGCAGCGAGATGGTCTTCAACGTGAGCAGCTCCACCCTTTTCCTCAGCGCCCAGGATGGAAACAGCCTGTCCCTGGGTAGCATTAAGGCCGGCATGACCTTTACCGCTTTCCACAGCGCCGCTACCACCCGCAGCCTGCCCCCTCAGAGCGCCCTGCATACCATGATCGTGGCTGAGAGCAGCGATAAGGATTTCGCCCATGATTTCACCGTGCAGAGCGTTACGGAGAACAACGGCACCATCGACCTGCTCAATACTAGCGGGGATACTATCCTCCATGTGAGCAGCAGCACCAGCGTATATACCCTGGGCCAGAGCGGCCTTGCCGGCGCCAAGGCTTCCGATATCAAGGCCGGCGCCCAGATTATCGCCTGGTACGACGTGGTTGCCATGAGCTATCCTGGTCAGGCCAACCCTTCCAAGATCCTGATCCTCTCTGCCAGCGGCACCAGCAGCGATCCTTCCATCCCTCCCAAGACCGGCGACGCGGTGAGCGACACCTTTGCTTTCTGCATCATCGCTCTCTCCCTGGTAACTTTGGGCGCTTGGGTCCTGCGCACCCGGAAGGAGAAATAAGCAGAACTTCTGCTATAAACCAACGGGGGCGTTCGGCTGGACAAAGCCAATAAGGCAGCTTTAAAACCTGCGAACTTGCCCCTTCCTCAATAGATTTACAACAGAAACCGGCGCGCTGTTTCCAACTGGAAACAGCAGGCCGGTTTTCTGTATGTTTCAAGCGCCGATCCGAATATAAAAGACAATTGCGGACGCAAACGGTGTTTTCCCGAGGGCCGGCTTAGATTATATCTGCAAATGTGATGGAAGGCCATGGACCCGCCCGGCCTGCAAATCTAAAATATGTTTTTGGAGGGTTTCTTCGGGCCAATCCCACCATTTAAGTTCCAGCAGCGTTGCGATCACTTCGTCTGAAAAACGTTTGCGAATTGTCTTAGCAGGAACGCCCCCTACAATGGTATAAGGCGGTATGTCCTTTGTTACGACGGCCCGAGCGCCAATAATCGCCCCGTTCCCAATGGTAACGCCAGCCAGGATAAGGGCTTCATAGCCAATCCATACATCATTGCCAATGATAATATCCCCCTTATTATCCCAGGCCATAGTTATATCCTGCTGGCATAAGCCCCATTTCGCAAAAAAGATCGGGAAGGGATAGGTGGATAGGGAGGTTAGCCTATGGTTGGCGCTATTGAACAGAAACTTAGCACCGCAGGCGATGGAACAGAATTTACCAATCACTAACTTATCGTGGTTGACCGGATAATGGTACAAAACATTGTTTTTTTCAAATTGCCGCGGATCGTTAACGAAATCATTATACATTGTAAAGTCGCCGACGATGATATTGGGGTTTGTAACAACGTTTTTTAAGTAAACCGTTTCTAGATCCTTTTTGCGGGGATAGATTATTTCTGAATGCATAGTTTGTCCTTTCGTTTTTCATTGCTGGCTAAGAAAAGGCATATTTCTCAATTTGTGCAAAGTTGTTATTCTCTACATAATAAACAGCGGCCTCTTTTGACGAGTAAACGAAGGAAACCCTGGTGGCCCAGAGCCCTTCCTGCCGGACAGCCCTGAGAACGGAAAAGGCATCTGCAATTGTAAACCGGCTCCCATATGCCTTTAGCAGCTGCGCAGCTCTTTCGTAACGGTCGTCTCCCGGGACGATAAACGGATAGGTGCTTTCCGGGGCAAGTAAGGAATAATTGGTTATCAGGGAATAGCTTCCAGTATCTTCCCGCCAGCCAAGGCCGGGCTCGATAACCAGGGTACGGCCCTGTTTATCGGACAGCATAGCCTGCATGGTAGCATCCGGAGCATAAACGATCTGCTTCGTCTGTACAATGTGCAGCGCCTCATCCATGCTGATGCGCCCCTGAATAAACTGCTCTGTCAGCGCAGCAATGGTTATGCAATAATCTCCATCTTGATATGCTCCAGCCGGATTCCCATGCACATATAGCAGCGTCCCGGCGTTGCCGTTTCGGTTAACCCCGTGATAAGCATGCCGCGCGCCATCGGGGCGCAGAATTCCAATATAAAATTTGTCTTTTTCTTTTATTATCTGGTGATCCCATGCGGCAAGGTCTATATCAAAATTAAATCCAGTAATGATATCTTCGCCCCGGTAAACAAATCGAGTGCACATATTCCTGTCCTTCCTGATGCATGCTTTTCTACCCTTGTTCCTTATGGGTTTATCGTACTGCTGCCCGAATCATTTTTCTACCCACCAGATGCTACCGAAGCAATCTGTATACAAAGTAAAAACAGGGGCTGCATTGCTGCAACCCCTGCCGCTTACTTTTGATAAATGATTTTCCGGATGGCATATACGGACAGGCGGTATTTTTCGGCCAGATCATTCATGGATGCGCCGCCGCGGTATGCTTCTTTGATTTGCCGGTTCCGCTGCTGTAGTTCTTTTCGGTAACCGGATACTTCTCCCCATTGTTTTTTCTGCGCCTGGTCAATGGGAACATAAATATAGCCCCCCTGCATATAGCTCTGCAACTCCTTGACCAGCGCATCGGGAAGAAGCGCTTTTGCATTGATATATTGCATATAGGCTTCCTCCTTGCGGTGATTGGCAAGCAGCAAAGCCAGCATATTTATTTTGCGACGGTAATTACTCCATGCAAACGTCGCAATGCACTGGCTTTGCATGGAGCCATGCTTCGTTGCGTTTTGCCATGGGGCCATCCCTTCTTTCCGTTGAAAGCATCCTCCTCATAATAGCACGTAAGTAAACATAACACAACGCCCTTCCCCTCGGATAATGGAAAGAAAGCCTGTGGCCCGGGAAAAGCATAAAGGCTCGGGCCTTCTTTTCCAAAAGGCAGCCTTTTAGCATTGACAATGCAACCGCCTATGTTATAATGATAGGCGATAATCATCGCAGGGTGAATGGGTCTATTCCCGCCATGGCCGCATCTATAGAGAGGCTTCCCGGGGCTGCAAGGAAGCTGGTGTGGGGCGCGGATGTACCAGCCCAGGACTGCGAAGGGCGGCGCCCTTTAGCGCGCTATTTGAAGTGGGTCTTTCCAAACAGGGTGGGACCGCGGACAATGTATTTGTTCGTCCCTGGCATTTGCCAGGGACGTTTTTGTTGGAAATTATATGGAGGTATCAATATGAATATTACGCTTCCCGATGGCAGTACCCATTCCTATCAGGACGGAATGACGGCCCTCGATATCGCCGCCGCCATTTCTCCCCGCCTGCGCAAAGCCACCCTGGCCGCCGAGCTGGACGGCCAGCGGATCGACGCCTTTGCCCCCATCCATGGGGATCACGCCCTGAAACTTTTGACCTTCGAGGATGAAAACGGCCGCTGGGCCTTCCGCCATACCGCCGCCCATATGCTGGCCCAGGCTGTAAAGCGGCTGTATCCAGACGTGAAATTTGCCATTGGCCCGGCCATAGAAAATGGCTTCTACTACGATTTCGATACCCCGGAAGGCTTTTCCTTCTCCCCGGAGGATCTGGCGGCCATCGAAAAGGAGATGGAGAAGATCGCAGCGGAGGACTTGCATCTTCGCCGGTTTGAACTGCCCCGGGCCGAGGCCATCGCTTACATGAAAGAGCGGAATGAGCCCTATAAGGTAGAGCTGATTCAGGATCTGCCGGAGGATGCCGTGATCAGCTTTTATGAGCAGGGGGAATTCACGGATCTTTGCGCCGGCCCTCATGTAGAAAGCACGGGCAAAGTTAAGAATATCAAGCTCATGAGCGTAGCCGGGGCTTACTGGCGGGGCAGTGAGAAAAACAAAATGCTCCAGCGTATTTACGGCACGGCTTTTGAAAAGAAGGCGGATTTGGATGCCTATCTGTACCGCATCGAAGAGGCGAAAAAGCGGGATCACCGCCGCTTGGGCCGGGAACTGGATCTTTTCGACATCCTGGATGAAGGCCCGGGCTTCCCCTTTTTCTATCCCAACGGCATGATCCTGCGGAACCAGCTGGAAGCCTTCTGGCGGGAGCAGCATGAGGCCCGGGGCTATAAGGAAATCCGTACCCCCATGATCCTCAACCGGGATCTGTGGATTCGCTCCGGCCATTGGGATCATTACCAGAATAACATGTATTTCACCAAGATCGATGACATGGATTATGCCATCAAGCCCATGAATTGCCCCGGCTCCATCCTGACCTTCAAGCGGAAGATCTATTCCTACCGGGATCTGCCGGAGCGGCTGGGCGAGCTGGGCTTGGTGCACCGCCATGAGCTTTCTGGCGCTCTCCATGGGCTCATGCGGGTGCGCTGCTTTACCCAGGACGATGCCCATATCTTCATGACGCCGGATCAGATCAAAGGGGAAATCCTGGGAGTGATCGACAAGTTCCAGTGCTTCTACGATACCTTCGGCTTCAAATACAGCGTGGAGCTTTCCACCCGGCCGGAAGATAGCATGGGGACGGATGAGCAATGGGAACAGGCTACGGATGCCCTGAAAAACGCCCTGGAAGCCTGCGGGCTGCCCTATACCATCAATGAGGGCGATGGCGCTTTCTACGGGCCCAAGATCGACTTCCATCTGGAGGATGCTATCGGCCGTACATGGCAGTGCGGCACCATCCAGCTGGATTTCCAGATGCCCGAGCGCTTCGATATTACCTACGTAGGCCCCGATGGGGAGAAACACCGCCCTGTCATGATCCATACGGTGGTGTTCGGCTCTATCGAGCGGTTCATCGGCATCCTTACGGAGCATTGCGCCGGCGCCTTCCCCACCTGGGTGGCCCCCCTGCAGGTAAAGGTGCTTACTATTACCGGCCGTGCGGATGAAAAAGCCCAGGAGGTATGCGCTGCCCTGAAGAAGGCCGGCCTGCGGGCGGAGGTGGATCTGCGCAATGAGAAGATCGGCTTCAAGATTCGGGAGGCGCAGATGATGAAGGTGCCCTATATGCTGGTCATCGGCGATAAGGAGATTGAGCAAGGTGTGGTAGCTGTTCGCGGCCGGAAGAAGGGCGACTTGGGAACTATGCCCCTGGATGCTTTCATCTGCTTGATCCGGGAGGAGATCGACACCAAGGCCAGAGACTGATCCAAAGTACGAACAAAAGCGCGGGGAGGAATTTCCCGCGCTTTTTTAGGTGATAAATCCGGCCTAAAACAGGTCAATAACCAGCTTTCCTAACATCAATAGAATCATCACGGCCATGATGGGGCGGATGAAGCGCGCCCCGTTTTTGATAGCAAGGCGGCTGCCCAGGAAATTCCCTGCGATGGTGCATAGTGCCATAGGAATCCCTGCGGCGAACCAGACGGTGCCCCCCGCGATATAAGCGATCAGCGCGCCGGCATTGCTGGCCAGGTTCACCACCTTGGCGTTTCCGCTGGCCTGGACCAGGTCCGTGCCCAGCAGGGAGCAGAAAAGAAGCATGTAAAAGGTTCCTGCCCCCGGGCCAAAGAATCCGTCATAAGCGCCTACCACAAAGCCAATGAGGATAGAAATAACCGCCTCCTGCCGGGGCGTGCGGTGCCGGGGCTTAGGGGCTTGTCCAAAGCTTTTGTTCAAGGAAAGAAATACAGCGGCCGCCGGCAGGAGCACCATGAGGCAATAGCTCAGATATTTTTCGCTCAGGCGCATAGCCAGCAGGGCTCCCAGAGGCGAGCCAACCAGGGCGCCGGCAGCAGCCCAAAGGGCCACGCGCCAGCCAATATTACCACTGCGGCCATATTGGATGACGCTGGTGAGGGTGCCAAAGCTCATGGCAAACTTATTCGTGCCATAAACCGTATGGATGGGGATGCCAGCCAGCAGAGCAGAAGGGACGCTGATGGTCCCGCCGCCGCCAGCGATGGAATCCGCAAACCCCGCCAGAAAGAGCAGGGGACAAACGATGGGCAGAACGTGGAAAAGAGTTGGCATAATTTTCCTCGCAAAGAAGCGAAAATAAGGAGGTTTAAGCTGAAGCCCCGGACGATGAGCTGCATATACCGCCGGAAGCAGCCCATGAGGAAATCCCCAGCAACGACCCGGTAAGCACTAGAGCCGGGAACCAGATATAATACGCCAGAACAAAAGCCAGAACAAAAGCCAGAACGAAGGGGGTGGTCAACCGCAGGCCAGCAGGCAACCCAGGAACCGCTTTCCAGGATACTATGACTTTCCATCAGAAAAATGCCGCCAGGTAGACGGGGGTAAAGGGCCCGCAGCCAGTGGCGGTATGAAAGGGAAAGCAGGTTAAACCGTATGGAAAGGCGCTTCGTTTTTAGCGCTCCTGGCGGAGCATAAGCTGGATGGCATTGTGCAGGTTTTCCACCAGGATATTCTGACAGCCAGGGGCATATTCCCCATCTAGGGTCCAGGGCATGTTGGGATTCGCCTGGATCTCCACCCGGTCCGCCATGAGGAAGGTGATGAGGTCCCGGTCATACTGCCGGGTTTGCAGGGAAATTACAATTCGATTCAGCTCGGCAAAATTCTGCGGAGATTTAATTAGAATAATCTCAAACAGGCCGTCATTGAGGGAAACGGTCTGCTTATCCAGGGAAAGGACTCCGCCGATGCTGGTAGCGTTGCTCACGGCGCCGAATATATAGTCTCCTTCAAAGCTTTGTCCCCCCGCCTGCAATGCCAGGTGAACCGGGCGGATGTTGGGAAGATCCTTTACCCCTTCCAGCACATAGGCTAGATGCCCCAGTATATTTTTGGAGCTCTGGGGCGTGGCATAGCTGGCCTCCGTAAAGGCGCCAAAGCTGGCTACATAGGAGAAATTGCGCCCGTTAAAACTGCCCGCATCCAAGGGCATAGGGGTGCCCTCCATAATATCCTGGGCGGCTGTGAGGATATCCCTGGAAAGGCCCAGGCTATTGGCAAAGTCGTTCGTACTTCCTGCGGGTATATAACCGATGGGGATGTGAAGGCCGCTTAGCAGCAGGCCGGAAATGACCTCGTTGAGGGTTCCATCGCCGCCGATGCAGACGATCAGCCCGCAGCCCTGGGCGTTTTCCTGCACGATTTGAATGGCATCGCCCCGTGCAGCCGTACAGAATACCGTACACAGGCAGCCCTTTGCATTAAATAGAGAAATGATTTCCGTTAAATAACGGTTTGCTTTTTTGGTACCGGCAGCGGGATTGATGATGAGCAGCAGGCGCTTATCCATCGGATGCTATGCCTCCATAAAGCTTGCCTTCCGCAGCGGATTTCATTAAAACGGAAGGCAAGGTTTTTTGTAAATCTATTTTACAGGAGGAGAGGGCTCGCATCAATCCCTACTTTGCAAACAATGTGAATATTTTGCACTCACCCCTGTGCTAGCTCCTCGATGCGGCGTCTTAGGCGGCAAAACTCCTGCATGATGGGGTCCGGAATATGGGTGTGATCCAGGTCATCCACCCGTTTCCCGGCGATTTTGACCACGCGCGCCGGCACCCCCACAGCGGTGGCATCCGCCGGCACGGCAGAGAGCACCACGGCGTTGGCGGCAATGCGGGCGCCCCGGCCTATGGTAAAATTGCCCAAGACCTTTGCGCCGGCACCTACGGTAACATGATCCTCCAAGGTAGGGTGGCGCTTACCCACGTCTTTTCCGCTGCCCCCCAGGGTTACCCCTTGGTAAAGGAGGATATCATTGCCCAAAATAGCCGTTTCGCCAATGACTACGCCCGTACCATGGTCAATAACCAGCCGGCGGCCGATCTGGGCGCCGGGGTGGATGTCGATGCCCGTGCGGCGCTTGGAGCGCTCCGATACCCACCGAGCCAGGAAACGCCGGTTCTTTTTATATAGCCAGTGGGCTATATCGTGGGATATGGTAGCGTGTACGCCGGGGTAAAGCAGCAGGATTTCCAGCTTGGAATGGGCAGCAGGATCTTTTTCCTGGTATGCTGTCAATAATTCTTTTATTCTTTTCCACATGGTTTTATGCTTCAAACAGCCCTGCGGATAGATACCGCTCGCCGGTATCCGGAAGCAGGACGATGATATTCCTTTCTTTATTTTCTGGCCGTTGTGCAAGGCGCGTAGCCCCGTGGAGGGCGGCGCCGGAGGAAATACCAGCAAGTATGCCCTCGGTTGCCGCAAGGGTTCTCGCTGCATGATATGCTTCCTCGGTGGTGACGGTGCAGATCTCGTCGATGAGGCTCCTATCCAGATTCTTGGGGATAAAATTGGCGCCGATGCCCTGCAGGCCATGGGGCCCTGCCTTGCCGCCGGAAAGGAGAGGGCTGTCCGCCGGCTCAATGGCCATGATTCGTATGCCCGCATCCTGTTCCTTCAGATACCGGCCTGTGCCCGTTAGGGTACCGCCTGTGCCCACGCCTGCAACAAACCAGGCGAGGCTGCCTGCCGTATCCCGCCAGATCTCCGGGCCGGTGGTAGCATAATGGGCAGCAGGATTATCCGGGTTATCAAACTGGCCAGGGATAAAGCTGTTGGGAATCTCCTCCGCAAGGCGTTCCGCTTCCGCAATAGCCCCTGCCATACCTGTTGCCGCCGGGGTAAGGACGAGCTCCGCTCCATAGGCCCGCAGCAGCATGCGCCGCTCCTTAGACATATTATCCGGCATGGTCAAAATGACCTTATAACCCCGGCTAACCCCCAGGGCCGCCAGGCCAATGCCTGTATTCCCGCTGGTGGGCTCGATGATGGTGCCGCCGGGACGGAGGGAACCCCGTGCTTCCGCCCCATCCAGCATACATCGGGCAACCCGGTCCTTGGCGCTGCCGGCAGGGTTGAAGGATTCCAGCTTGGCCAGGATGTTGCCGCAACAGCCCGCTGCCGCCCCATAGCGGGACAGCCTAAGAAGGGGAGTGTTGCCGATGAGTTCGTCGATGCTTGCGGCGATCGCCATATCAAAGTTCCTCCTTAATATGGGCACAAAGGCGCGCCCATTAATTCCGACTAAATCACTAAGAATTAAGCATAAGCATACCGAAATATTGGATAATTGTCAAGGGGCGTAAAAAAAGATACGCGCTTTTTCCTTGGCTTTTCAATCTTTTGGGAATTTGCTATAATAATTGCAACCTTTTTTCCGCCTTGTGCGTTTCAATAATAGAATCGCAACGGAGCAGGGCTTTCCATATGCCTGCCCCATCCAGCACATAAACCTATTCCCAATTAAATGTGGCTATGGAGGTAAACAAAATGACGAAAAAAATATTTGCCATTTCCATGGCATTGCTGCTGGTGCTTCTGATCCTGCCGGGCTGCAGCGCAGGCGCCGCAGACAGCGCCGCATCTACCAGCAGCATGGAGGCGGAAATGGCCTATGATGTCAGCGCCACCGCTGCTCCCGCCGCTCCCGCCGCCAATGCAGCCGCAGGCTGGGCGGAGGAAGAAACGGCCGAAGCCCCGGCAGAGGATAGGGGCAGCGCCGATCTATACGGCGGCCACAAGATCATCGCGACCTATACCTTGGAGCTGAATACCGACGACTTCGATACCCAGTATGAATACCTCCTTTCCATCGCGGAAGATATGGGAGGCTATGTGCAAAATGGGGAGGTCTGGGGAACGAAGCCGGAAACCTATGGGGACAGCGGCCGTAGCGCCGAGCTTACCTTCCGCATTCCTTCCGGCCAGGCAGAGCAGTTTCTGAACCTGGCAGGCAATGCGGGGGAGGTGCAGCGCCGCAGCGTATCCACCCAGGATGTGACATTGGATTATTACGATCGGGAAACCCGCCTGGAGGTTTTGCGCATCCAGCTGGAGCGGCTAGAGAGCATCCTGGTAGAAACGGATAACCTGGCGGATATCATAGCGCTGGAGCAGGCTATTGCAGACGTTACCCTGGAGATCGAGCAGATGACTACCCAGCTGCGCCATTATGACGACCTGATCGATTACGCTACCGTTTATATCTACCTCTATGAGGAAGCGCTCATCGCCGGCCCTGCGGCCACGCAGACCATGGGCCAGCGGATCAGCGAAGGATTCCGCTCCAATCTCAGCGGTGTGCTGGTATTTCTAGAGAATTCTGCCGTCTGGCTCCTCAGCTCCCTGCCTGTATTGCTGCTGCTGGCGCTTGTAGTCCTGCTTATCCTGCTAATCATTCGCGCCCTTCGGAAGCGGCGCGGGAACCGGCCGCCTCGGGGAAAAGAGAAGAAAGGCGGCCCTGCTTCCTGGGTACCTCAGCAACCAGCTGCACAAGATCAGTCGGACCAAGGGGAACATAAAGAAGATGCACATGAAACAAAATAAGGAGAGAACCATGAAAAGACAAGGTTATAAAACGATTTGTATAGCACTGTGCCTAGCAGCTCTTATGCTTTTCGCTGCCGGCTGCAAAAGCGAGGAGCAGATTCAACAGCAGCAGATGCTGGCTGCCCCCCAGGAGGATCCAGCCGTCTATGTGGATTTGCGCAGCACCATTACGGTGAACGGTACCGGAAAAGTTATTCTTACGCCGGATACGGCTACGGTCTATTTCACCGTAAATAATCAGGGGGAGGAAGCGGAAGCTGTTCAGCAGGAAAACGCCCAGGCTACCCAGGCCGTTATGGATGCGATTCTGGCCCTGGGTATCCTCCAGGAGGATATTGAAACCAGCTCCGTAGATTTATATGAGGATTATGACTACAGCAAAGAGCCGGCAACGCTGGTGGGCTACAATGCTTCCTGCCAGCTGACGGTGATCGTGCGGGATACGGATCTAACCGGCGAGTTGATTACGGCGGCGGTTGCTGCTGGTGCCAGCGAAGTCCGGGGCCCGGAATACAGCATTAGCGATTCTTCCGATGCCTATCTGCAGGCCCTGGAGGCGGCGATCGCCGATGCGGGCGAAAAGGCAGCTGCTCTGGCCGCAGGGGCGGAGGTGGAGCTGGTAAGCCTCCCGATCTCCATGGAAGAAATCAGTACGAACCGGAATATATCTGCTGCCGTGCTGCGGGAAGAGGCGGCAATGGATACGGCCAGTTCCGCTGACGCTGCTGTGGACGCGCCCATCTCCATTAGCGACATGGAGGTGACCGCTCAGGTTACAGCCGTGTACGAGATCCGTTGAGCAGGCCAGCTAACGCACCCAAGAAAAATTAGCATAATGATATGCCCCGGGTTCCTGTCTCCGGCCACGCCAGAGGACAGGTCTCGGGGCGCTTTATGTGTAAAAGGCCGAAAAAACGCCTTTCTTGGCTGCTGCGGGCTTGCAAATTTCATGCACAATAGGTAAAATAGCTATGCAAAAATAGAAAAATAAGGATGCTTTTATGGCAAAGGAAATTCAAAATTTACACTTTCAACCCGTTACCCTTTCCATGCGGGAGATGATTTACAGCTACTTAAAGCCCATGGGCATGCATCACTCCCAGTATTCCTTTCCCACGCTGATCATGTGGGGGCAGGGGAAGAACATCCGGGTGGCGGAGGAGGGGGACACGCTGTATATCCTGTATACATTCCCCGATTACGTACCCTATATGCTCATGCCCTTATGCCGGAATCCGGAGGATTATCCCCGCGCCATTGAAACGGCAGCTATGCACCTGGAATCCATGGGGGCCCAGGTGGATTTTCGGGGCATTCCGGAGGAATATACGTCTTATTTTACCCAAATGGGTTTTGCCTTGGAGGAAGACCGGGATAACTTTGATTATGTTTATCAAATGGAAAGCCTGCGCACCCTTTCCGGCAAAAAGCTCCATGGCAAGCGGAACCATATCAATCAGTTCCTCTCCCAGTACAGTTTTACCTATACCCCTATCACGCCGGATATGTATGCGGACTGTATTCGGGTCTACAATACCTGGCTGGAAGGAAAGGACCCTTCCGTCGTAGGCATCCAGGGGGAGCAGGTGGCCATCGACCTGGGGCTGAAGCATATGGCGGAGCTGAACCTGGTGGGGGGCGGCATCCTGATGGATGGCCAGCTGAAGGCCTTCAGCCTGGGGGAAAAGGTGGATGATGAAATGGCCATCATCTATTTCGAAAAGGCGGATGGGGATATCCCCGGCCTATATCCGCTGATCAACCGGGAATTCGTATCCCATGCCTGGCAGGACGTAAAATATATCAACCGGGAAGAGGATATGGGCCTGGAGGGCCTTAGGCGGGCAAAGCTTTCCTATGCGCCGGCGTATCTGCTCAAGGAATATAAGACGGTGCGGGCACAATAGAAAATAATGTTGCAATATATTACGATAATATTACAACATCGATAATTTCTTGACGGTCTCCCCATATTGGGGTAAAATCATAATAGGCTTCCAGGTAGGCAGCTGCTTGGAAGAATAACACACATAGGAAGGAAAGCACTAAAATGCCCGAAGGAACCCTCTCTGGCCTGCAATCGTTTATGTCCAGCGGCGGCCTGCTCATCATTTTGATGATCGCTATGTTCGCGCTGATGATCATCCCCCAGCGCAAGCGTGAAAAGAAAATTAAAGACATGTTGGCCGCGATCAAGGTAGGCGACCGCGTTCGCACCATCGGCGGTATTTATGGCACTGTCAGCGCCGTCCGCGATGATATCATTACGCTAACTGTGGGGCCGGATAAAGTTCGCCTGGTATTTGCCCGGGGCGCTATCTCCAATGTAGAAAATGTAGCGGTGGAAGCTACCATGGACGACGGCGTTGCCGACGTAAAATAAACAGACTTCCGTGCAGGCGCCCTGCCTGAGGCTGGCGTACGCAAGCTTCAACAAATTTAATTTAAAAAGAGAAGGCGGATATGGCAAGTTGCCGTATCCGCCTTTTATTGCGGTGGGCAGGGCAAGATATTTAAACCTGCTACCTTACTCCGGCTGTGCCGCTTAGCCATCCTTCAAGTCTGCGATCTCTCCCATGTCGGGCAGCCAGATCCCGGAGGCATCGATGAAGCTGCTCTGATCTTCCGCCTGGGCGGCAATGGTGGAGGGGATCGTCCCTTCCAGCTGGCCCCGGGCACTTTGGGCCCGCAGGAGGCAGAAATCACGCAGGGTATTCACCCCCAGATGAAAATCATCATAAGAGCAGAAGGCGGTAGGGTCTTTCTCTACATAGGGGGCGATCATAGCACGGGTATCCTCCACAAAGGATGCAAAGTAGCCGCTTTCAAAATAGCTGGCCAGCAGCAGGTCGAAATAGGCGTGGTACTGGGCGTAATAGCTATCGTTCTTCATCAGATTATGATACAGGGGGCGCCTACGCATGATTTCGCCGCTGGCAGGGGTGTTGATGGGATAGTTTACATAAAGGGTGGCGTCGTTGATAGGGTCCGGCATGCCCAGGGAATAGGTGGCAAAGGCCAGGTTATAATCCCAGGGCAGTATGCTGAGAATGCCATCCTCCTCATAGAGGAAATAGTTATGTCCGGTTCTGCCAAGATAGCTATCCAAATTTACCACAAAAACCTGCACGGTGAAATATCGCAGTACCGCATCTACGTTGATGGCCGTAGCCAAATTTTCCCCGGTGGAGAGCACTTTTAAAGCCTTGATTACGCGCTGCTTATCCGCGTCGGTAATGGGGAATTTTGCGTGCCGGAATATGTTGTCATAATTCTCGAAGTCCTCGCCGGAATACCGCAGATGCACATCGGCGTTCTCCGCGTTTAGCGAGCGATAATCCGGCTTATAGAGTTTGCCGTAATCCGCGCCAAAGTTGCGCCTGGCGAAGCCTTCCTCCGGCTCTTCAATGGCCAGAAACAGCCCCCAGTCCTGGCCGTTTACCCGCACCCAGGCATAGCTGCAAAGGGGTGCAGGCACCCCCATATGGGCCATCATGTCATAGGCGACCCAGTTCTTCATATAGCTGTTATCCTGAAAGGCGGAATCCAGGGAGAACTTATCCAGCCCATAATAACTGCCAAAGACATAGTGATCAAACTCGACCTTCAGGCTATAGCGGTCAAGGCCGTATCTTTCAGTTAGGCGGCGGGAATTATTCCCTTTGACCCGCAGGCCTACGTTGGCGAATTGCTCGCCGTCGATCACCAGCGTGCAGGGGGAATATTCTTCCTCGGAAGCGGATTCCAAAAAAGCGTCCCAATCCTGCATCAGAATATCCACTGTGTGTACTTTTGTTCTGTCAAACAGGCGGGTTTCATACCCTGGCGCCGCCGATGTTGGCGTCAGCCCCAGTTTCTCCCCGTTCATAAACAAAATCGTTACCAAAAGGGCAAGGGCCATGACCAGGATGCAGATGCGGTCAATATACTTTGATTTGAGCATGGCTTCAGCTCATATAGTCGCCGTTGTAGGATACCAGTACCGTATGGTTAACCCCGGAAAGCTGGGCCAGGGCATTGATAAAGTCCGCATCCCCGTCCTTTAGGCGCACCTCATAATTCAGCTCGATGCAGCCCGGAGCCACGCTCTTGCTTTTGAGGACGAGCTTTTTGACATGGCTGGCGATAAACGCCCGGGCCTGCTTTTCCGCTTCTGGGTCCTGGCAGTGCAGCACCAGAATATAGGGTTTGTCAAAACCCTTATGCTGGGAGAATACCAGCAGGATCAGCCCGATGAAAAGGCTGCCGATAACCGCCAGGGGGATGAACCCGGCGGCCAGCACGATGCCTGCTGCGATAGCCCAAAACAGGAAGGCAATATCCGTGGGATCCTTGATGGCCGTGCGGAAGCGCACGATGGAAAGGGCGCCTACCATGCCCAGGGAGAGGACGATATTGCTGGTCACAGCCAGAATGAGCAGGGCGGTGATCATGCAAAGGGCGATGAGGGTAACGCCGAAGCTGGCGGAGTACATAACGCCTGCGTAGCATTTTTTGTAGATGAAAAAGATGAAAAGGCCCAGGGCAAAGGAAAGAACCATGGCCATGCCCATATCCAGAACGGAAATGGTAGCCACGTTTTCAAGAAAGCTGGATTTGAAAATATCCTGGAAATTAAAGGTCATGGGTTTTCTCCTGCTCAGTCAAAGCTGCGGCATTGTGCATACTTGGAATAGGCGGAAGCCTGCCTGCCTAGCAGCTGCACCGCCATAGAAACCACCTCTGGCAGGAAGGCGTCGTACTTTACCTCCAGAATGGTGATTCCACCGCTGGCCGGGGCCTGATATCTTTGGGGGCTCAGGAAATCCAGGCTGAAAAGGCCGGTATGCAGGCCACTGTCCAGGGTAATGCGCACGTTTCCCGGAGGATAGACGAAGGCTTCCCGCATATAGGTGACGATGGTCTTAGGGGCTAACTGCTGGCCCCGCAACTTGCTATAAAACTCCAGCAGCAGGGGATGCTCCTCCCGCAGCAGAAAATCCACCTCTCCAGCCAGGAGCTGCCTTACCTGCGCTGCCGTTAGTTTTGCGCTGTATTTGCTGCAAAGGCCGTTTATCTTACATTTCTTCTCCAGGCGGATGCAGGAAGTATCCGCCCCATAATAGCGCAGGCGGAATTTTTCCCGGCGATCCACTCCATCCAGCTTTTGCCGCAGGGCCTTATCATAAGGGGTGTCAAAATATAGGCTGCGGACCATGTAGGTTCCCTCTGGGCCGGCATTTGCATCGTGCTGAAAAAGCTTCCTCAGCTGGGCGGACAGGATGCAGGCATCCTGTCCGCTGATTGGATACTTTAGCTCGTGCCGCAGCCGCAGGGGCGGTTTCTGGCTAATCGTCATAATCGCTGCTGCCATAGTCGGAGCCGTAGTTGGAACCATAATCGGAGCCGTAGTTGGAGCCATAATTGGAACCATAGTCGCTTGCGCCATAGTCGGTCACGCCGTCATTGTTGGGGCCGTAGTCGGTGTCGTCATAGTCGGTCACGCCGTCATTGTTGGGGCCGTAGTCGGTGTCGTTATAGTCGGTCACGCCGTCATTGTTGGGGCCGTAGTCGGTGTCGTTATAGTCGGTTACGCCGTCATTGTTGGGGCCGTAGTCGGTATCTACATAGTCCGTGAGGCCATAATTGCTTTCGTTGGCGATATCCATGGGAACGGTCCACTGGTTGGTATTTACGCAGTTGCGGACATCGGCCACCACCTCATCCAGGAAGCCGGCATGGGGCAGGGCGGAGCCCGCCTCGATTTCAATAGTGAGCTGGCGCTCCTGGCCCTCGACCTCTTCTACGAAGTAGCCTGCTTCGCCGATGGCCGTAACCAGCTGGGTAACAACGGCTCGGGCCTCTTGGCCGATGAGGCCTTCGCAGCTGGAAATAATGGCCAAAGCATCGTCATTGCGGGCGGTAACGCCTGTTACGATGCCCGCATCGTCATATTCAACGGCGATTTCCGGATTTACCCGCAGGACCAGCACGCCGCCGGAGGCTAACTGGGCCACGGTTTCACTTTCGGTGCTTACGGTCTGGGCGCAGCCCGCCAGGCAGGCTATGCTCAGGATCAGTGCAAGGGCGATTGCGGTTATGGACTTCTTCATTGTATACATCCTCCTAAAAATGTTCGTGCGATTTTGGGTCGGGCCTCTGCCCGTCTTTCCTGGACAGATTACGCAGAGGACTTTGGAAAACCGGGGTTGCTCCCATGATTTTTTTTCGCCGCGGCTTTGCAACGTTCCGGATCGTGCTTACATAAAGAGGATACGGGGAGGTGGCCTAAAAAACGGGGTCCCCGAGAAAATTAATCGTCATAATCTGAGGAATCGTCGTCGGAACCATCATCGTCGGAACCACCAT
The DNA here is from genome assembly GCA_944336625.1 of uncultured Clostridia bacterium. Lineage (GTDB taxonomy): Bacteria > Bacillota > Clostridia > Christensenellales > CAG-138 > Pelethousia. Next base: position 5,977 of record CALVLF010000117.1, on the reverse strand, counting down.
AGCCGCTCTGCCCACCATAACCGGAATCAGAATCGGCATCCGAATCCGAATCGCCCCAGCCACTGTTCCCATAGCCAGATCCACCCGGCGCCTGGGATGCATAAGCGCTGCTGCCATAGCCGGAATCCGCCTGCAGACCATAGTCCGTTTGTCCGTCATCATCATCCCCATAGCCGCTGTCTGAAACGGCTGTAGGCTGGGGCGTGGGGCTGGGCTGGATATCGTCGCCATAATCGTCGTCCCCATAGCTGCTTTGTGGCGGATCAACGGGAATGATGATCTGATTGCTCTGGATATTGCTATTGGTCACCTCGATGGTTACGGAGATCTTATCCTCCAGATGGCTGCGCAGCTGGTCGGTCAGGGCATCGCTCTGCTGGATGGCCCATTCGTCGCTCTCTGCATCCAGCACTAGGGAAATTCGGCCCCCCTCATGGAGATATTCCATCTCGATAGCCCTGTCTACCAGGTCATCCATAACGGCCTCCAGCGGTTGGTGCCGGTAGCTGTAGCCAGCAATCAGGCCTTCGCCCTCTGGATTGATCCCAGTAAGCCCTACCACCAGGTTCTTTCGGTTTACATCGATGCGTACCTCTGGGTTAATGGTTAGATAAACCGAGGCATAGGTGCGCTGGTCGATTTGGAATACGGCAGCTATAGCCAGGATAAAACAGGCCGCCAGCGCTGCCAGAGGGTAGATCCATTTCGCTTTCCGCCTTCCCTTTGAAACGGCAGGGGAGGCCTGCATTTCCATCACATCCCATACGGTTTGCCCCACCGTATAATGCTGGTTTGCTACCCTTAAGAAGCGCCCGTCTTCCGTTAGGACTACCGCATAGCTCAGGTGGCACTCCATTACCAGATATCTCATACAGGCTTCCCTCCTTTCCTTCGTAAAACGCTTCCAACGTGACTGCGAAGAATCTCATAGCCGTTGGTTTGGATAAGAAGCATGGCAAGAATATATTTCCTATGCCGCTCCAGCGTTTTTCGCTCTACCTGGGCGCCCAGGGCAAGCTTGGCCAGGGGAAGCTTTTTTGTGCGCAACATTTCCTCCAGTAGGGCCTGGTTTTCCACCGCATATTGCACGGCCGCGCTGCAGGCATCCAGAGTGCGTTCCTGCTTGGGCGAATGATCTGCCGCATCGGCAAAGTTTACACCAAAGTCTGCCATGACGGCGGAAAGCTCTTGGATTTCCTGCTTTGTAGCCTGCCGGTTGGCAGATTCTTCCATATGGTCCCGGGTATCCGCCAGGCTTTCCAAAATGGTAGGGCCGCCTTCGTTCTTTTCCGCGTAAAGGGATATATGCCCTTGGTGCCGGGCTTCCTTTCGCTGGTAGTCAATGATGCGGCTGCGAATCAGCATGGCGGCATATTGGAGGAATGCGCCCCGGCTGCCATCATAGCCCAGGATTGCCTCATGGAAGGCCATCATGGCAATGCTGAAGGCATCGTCTTGCTCCGTACAGAACCGGGATATGCACTTGGAGGCTTCCGAACGGATGAAAGGAATATAATCCCGAATCAGATCATCCGCTTTCTGAGAATCCTTTTTTGCTGCATAGACCGCGCCTATGATCTGATGTTCGTTTTGCACGACCTCACTCCTTCTCGTATAAAAGAATACGGATGCGGATTTAAAAAAAAGGGGTAGGATGTATTGCCGCCAAAAATTCCGGCGATATACAACCAGCCTAAAGTTTACCGGTTGCGCGCAGCTCTTGAAACCGGCCCCAGGAAAAGGATGGGTAAAATATATGTAAAACACAAAACTGCCTGCCATCTTTTGCCTAAAGGCGGGCCTTGCGCCCTGGCGGAAGCATATAAAGGGCAGGCAGATCATATATATTAGAAGAAACGGAATCTTTGAAAATGAAGGAGAGGTGCTCTATGCAAGCAGCGCGCAGCCTGGCCCGCAGCAGCCGGAAACCGCAAAAAAAACCCCGGCGGCCCCTTGTGGTTCTTCTTCGGGCCATTTTGTTCAGCGTCATGGCCAGCCTTCTGCTGGTAGTGCTTTATGCTGTAGCCCTACGGCAGGCCTGGCTGGGGGCGGAAACCATGGGCATGGTAACGGCAGGGATTAAGGTGCTTTGTGGGGCTCTTGCAGGGCTGTTGGCCCACAGAGCAACCGGCAACCGGTTCTGGCTATGGGGTATACTGGGAGGCATGGGCTACAGCCTGGGAGCCTTTTTGATATTTTCCGCTCTATCCCAAACGTTTGTCCTTTCGCTGGCTATTTTTTCCGATCTGGCGCTGTCGGCAGCGGCGGGGCTTTTTGGGGTGCTGATTCTGCAAATGTTCAAATAAACCTTGTAAGGGATGAAAGGGTCATGTATAATGTAAAAGAAGTATGTTGGAACGTTTGGAGGAAAATAACATATGAAGCATATCGTAACCATTGAAAAGCCCTGCATTAACGCCTCCGCGAATACCGGCTGCGGTGAGTGCCAGGCTTCTTGCCAATCCGCCTGCAAGACTTCCTGCACCGTTGCGAACCAGAAGTGCCAGAAGCAGGCCAAATAATCCAAGGCAGTTTTGCCATAAGCACGAGGGGATGAGCAGTAATTTTTTCAGGAATTACTGCTCTTCCTTTGTGAGGCCGGTTTTATTGAAAAGCTGCCCTTTGCCGGGGGCTATTCCTGATAGAAAGAGAGATAACCTTTGATACACGCATTTCAATTTCATGATTATTATTTGATCCTTGATGTGGAAAGCGGCGCCCTGCATAGCGTAGACGAGGCCGCTTTTGCTGTGATCCAGGCCTGGGAAAAGGGCTGGGATGTTTATGGCCTGCCTTATCCGGAGCGGCAGATCCGTGAAATCGTCCAAGAGGCGGAGGAGCTGAAAAACACCGGCAGACTGGCGGCGGAGGAGCCTACGCCGCCGGCGGGGGAATCCGGGGAAACGGTCATCAAGTCCATGTGCCTGCATGTTGCCCATGACTGCAATCTGCGCTGCCGGTACTGTTTTGCGGATACGGGGGAATTCCACGGCCCCAGGGGCCTGATGCCGCCGGAAGTAGCCCGCAAGGCTTTGGATTTTCTCATTGCTCATTCCGGGCACAGGAAGCACCTGGAAGTAGATCTGTTCGGCGGCGAGCCGCTGATGAATATGGAAACCGTCCGGGCGGCGGTCAGCTATGGCCGGGAGCTGGAAAAACGGTTTGATAAGCAGATCAACTTCACTATCACCACCAACGGCCTGGGCCTGACGGATGAGATTATCGATTATCTCAACGAACAAATGCACAATATCGTCTTGAGCCTGGATGGCCGCCCGGAGGTGCAGGATGCCATGCGCCCTACAGCCAATGGAAAGGGTTCTTACGATCTGTGCCTGCAAAATATGAAAAAGCTTGTAGAGCGCCGGGGCGATAAGGAATACTATATCCGAGGCACCTTCACAAGAAAAAACCTGGATTTTACCCAAGATGTAAAGCATCTGCGGAATCTTGGCTTCCAGCAGCTTTCCCTGGAGCCTGTTGTCCTGCCGGATGATAGCCCCTATGCCATTCTGGAAGAGGACGTGACCCGGGTGCTGGAGGAATACGATACCCTGGCGGACTATGTTTTCCAAAGCCGGCAGAAGCCGGAAACCTGGCTGAATTTCTTCCATTTTATGGTGGATCTTTCCGGCGGCCCCTGCCTGAAGAAGCGAATTGCCGGCTGCGGCGCCGGGGTGGAGTATGTTGCGGTTACGCCGGAGGGGGATATCTACCCCTGCCATCAGTTCGTAGGCCATACGGAAATGAAGATGGGCAGCGTTATTGCCGGGGAATTAAACGAAGCGATCCGCTCCCAGTTCCAGGGCTGTACCCTGCTGGATAAGGAAGAATGCCGGGCCTGCTGGGCGAAATATTTCTGCTCCGGCGGATGCGCTGCCAACGCATATATTTATAATGGGGATATCCATAAGCCCTATGCCCGCACCTGCACCTTCCTGCGCAAGCGGACGGAATTGGCCCTGGGAATCTATGCCCTGGAGCATATGGAGTAGGTATGCTCCGCTTTCAACAAATTCCAAGGCCGGCGTTGCCAGCGGAGCTGGAACTGCCGGAGGATATATCCCCGCGGCTAGCCCGGCTTCTCTATGCCCGGGGGGCCAGAAGCGGCCAGGAGATGGAAGAATTTCTCCATCCTTCCCCTAGCCAGTTCCACTCGCCCTTCCTGTTCCTGGATATGGATAAGGCGGCTGGCCGGCTGAAAAAGGCGGCCCAGGCGGGGGAGCTGGCCTGCGTATATGGGGATTACGATGTAGATGGCGTATGCGCTACGGCCATCATGCTGGATACCCTGGAGCGGTTGGGAATTCCCTGCTTCTATCATATCCCCTCCCGCCATAGGGAAGGCTATGGCATGCATTCGGACGCCGTCCGGGAAATCGCCGCCCGGGGCGCCTCCCTGATCATTACGGTGGATAATGGCGTAAAAGCCCTGGAAGAGATCCGCCTGGCCCGGGAGCTGGGCATGGAGGTGATCGTGACGGATCATCACCTCTGCGGGGACAAGCTGCCGGAGGCAGCGGCCATCCTCTGCCATACCCGGCCCGGCAATACCTATCCCAATACCAGCCTTTGCGGGGCAGGTACGGCTTATAAGCTCAGCTGTGCCCTCCTGGGGGAGGAGGCGGCGCAATTCGCTCTGCCCCTTGTGGGCCTTGCTACCATGGCGGATGTTGTACCCCTTCTGGGGGAGAATCGTGCCCTGGTAGCCCTGGGCCTGCAGGCGATCAACCAGGGCCGGTGTTGCCCTGGGTTGCTGGCCCTGTGGCATGTGGCCAATGAGAAAAGCCGCAGCCTTACGGCCCGGGACCTGGCCTTCAGCATCGGCCCCCGGCTCAATGCGGCCGGCCGGCTGGAAAACGCCAGCCTCTGCGTAGAGCTTCTGCGGACCAGGGACGAGGAAAAAGCCCAGGAGATTGCCCGGCGGCTGGATCAGCTCAATGGCAGGCGCCAGCAGGAGGAAGGCAAAATCGTGGAGGATGCGGCCCACATGGTGGAGGCAGAGGACCTTACGGACCGGCGCAGCATCCTGCTGAAAAGCCCGGATTGGAACCCGGGGGTGATCGGTATCGCCGCAGCCCGGATAGCGGAGCGGTTTTGGCGGCCTACGGTGCTCTTTGCAGAGCGGGATGGCATATTGACGGGCTCGGCCCGGTCCATACCCGGTGTGGATATCCACCGGGCGCTACGTTCCTGCGAAAGCCTCTTTTTGCGCTTTGGCGGCCACGCTTATGCCGCCGGCGCTACCCTGGAGGCGGACTGCTTCCAGGCTCTGCAAACCGGGGTGGAAGCTGCCCTGCAAGCATCTGAGCCGGCGGAAAAATTCCTGCCCGGCGCAGAATATGAAGAAGCCGTCCGCATTCCGGAGCTTACTCTGTCCCTGGTGGAGGAGCTGGAGCGTCTAGAACCCTTTGGTGAAGGGAACCCAGAGCCTGCCTTCTGGACGGAGGGCGCCCTTTTGCGGAACGTAAAGCGGATCGGAAACGGCGGTAAGCACCTGAAAGCCACGGCAGTGCAGGGGGATAGCTATGCGGAAGCCGTGCTTTGGGGCGGCGGCTACCGTTTTGATGAGCTCCTCAGCCAGGAGCGCTGCGATTTTATTTATATTCCCGGAATAAACCGGTGGAATGGCATCGCGCAAATTCAGCTCCAGGTGGAAGCTATCCGCGGCGGTGCCGTCCAGGATGCAAAAACCTACCTAGGGCGCCGGGCAGATAAATTTGTGGATGCATTTTCACAGAATATTTTGTATAATAAAGGGTGTGCCATGCCATGGGAAGAAGGCATGCTGGAGCGTCTGGCAGGATGGTGGCGGAAAGGAAACGGAACCCTGGCCCTTTGTTTTACCCAGGCAGGCGCTTTATCGCTGCTGGAATGGATGAAGGAAGCGGATCTATTCGGGTGGGCGGATCTGGATTTTTATCAGAACCGGCCAGGCCCCTGTGCCTATGGGGCGGTGGTTCTGGCCCCCGTGCTG
>CALVLF010000116.1 GCA_944336625.1 uncultured Clostridia bacterium | reverse complement strand
TTTTACACGAATACACCTTCCCTGTCAACAGTGTTCCGGACGGGTGCCAGTTCTTTCCCCAGGCAATAAAAATGTCTGGGGCAGTGTAACGCCGCACATTTAACCTATTCCTTTGGATCGGCGAAATTAATCAGCCATATTGGCCAGCACGCCAGTAGCTTCGTTAAACTGATTGATGAGCTGGTCCAAATCCGCTGCCTGGGCATGGATGTCCTTCCAGTAGTTTTCGTCATACCACTGGGCATTCAGCTCTTCTACGGTGCGGCCCTGCTGCTCTACCCAGGTATAATACTTCAGATTATGGATGCGTTTGCGGGCCGTATAGGTGAGCTCCTCCATCGTGTCCGTACGGATGCCGTGCATATGCTCGCAGTAATCCCGGGCAGCCTTCAGCTCGGAATAGGGATCCTGCGCATCTAGCTCCGCCACCCGGCTCTGGTACATGATGGCGCTATCTGTACCCACCGTTGCCACCACGTCGTTTTCCGTAAGCTCATAATACTTGGCGAACTTGATGCAGCAAAGGACGTTGGCAATGCCGGAAATGCCCAGGAGAGAAAGCTGATCCACCGTCTCCTTGGGTACGCCCAGCTCCTCCAGCAAATATTTATGGCCCAGATCGCTATTGAAGAGGCGCAGAAGGTTCTGGCTGTCTTCATCGTCAATGGCGATAACCATGTCCGTATTCCGCACGTTATGAACCCAGGGCACGTGTTTATCGCCAATACCCTCGATCCGGTGCCCACCGAAGCCATTGTTCAGCAGGGTGGGGCACTGCAGGGCCTCACCCACAGCCAGCTTGCTGTAAGGATACTGTTCCTTGAGGTAATCGCCAGCGCTCATGGTGCCGGCGCTGCCGCTGGTGAAGCAGGCGCCCGCAAAGCGGGATTTATCGGTTTTGATGGATTCATAGGCGTCCTGAATGGCCTTGCCCGTTACCTGGTAATGCCACAGGACGTTGCCCATTTCCTCAAACTGATTGAAGATCACCACGTCTTCCCGGGTGCGGCGGAGCTCCCAGGTCTTATCGAAGATCTCTTTTACATTGCTTTCACAGCCCGGGGTTGCGATGACCTCCCCGGCAATCTTGCTAAGCCAGTCAAAGCGCTCTTTGCTCATTTCCGCTGGCAGGATGGCTACGGAATCGCAGGAAAGGAGCTTGGAATTGAAGGCGCCGCCCCGGCAATAGTTCCCGGTAGAGGGCCAGACGGCTTTGTTATAGGTAGCGTCGAACTGGCCGGTAACCAGGCGGGGCGCAAGGCAGCCATAGCTGGCGCCTACCTTATGGCAGCCCGTGGGGAACCACTTGCCGCACAGGACGATGATGCGGGCCTTTACGCCGGTCAGGACGCTAGGCAGCTCGATGAAATTCACCTTCCCATACTGGCCGCCGGACATGGTGGGCTCGTTATGCCAGGTAATACGGAACAGGTTCAGGGGGTTTACATCCCACAGGCCTACATTCTTCAGGGCTTTTTTGATCTTTTCGGGTACGTTCTTTTCCGGGTCCCGCATTTGGGCGAAGGTGGGCAGGATGATGTTGTTCTCTTTGGCCTTCTGGACGTTGTGGGCCAGCCGCTCTTTGTTGACGTGCAAATCGATCATACTTAATACCCCGCTATGGTCTTATTTGGATCGGGCCCCTAACCGCTGGGCCCTAGGATTTCTTTACTTCCAGTGTAGACTATTTTCCCCCGCTTGTAAAGAGGAACTTCCAATAAAATTTTGATCCCCTAAAAATTTTTTTGGATGTAACGCATATATTTCCATGGTATACTGCCAGTACCAGCCCCACAGGGGGAAATTCCGCCTTTCTGGAGGAAATATATGGCTAAGCTTGAAAAGGTACTTTCCGGCGATTTCGATTCCATTCTGGATGCTTTACACCAGGCTATCCTAAGCGGAAGCCTTTCCGCCACTTATGAAGAGGGCAGCGAATTTCAGCAGGGGGAATTCCGCTGCGCCGTACGGGTTTATGAGCGCTACAGCTTTATGGGCGGCAACCGGGTCAGTTTAAACCTAACCCTAGTGGGCGGCCAAGGCCGCTGCTACCTTTCCTGCATCACTTCCGGCGGCAGCCAAGGGGTTGTGATGAAGCTAAACACCTGGGGTGAAGAAGCTTTCCTGGACACCATCCGCCAGACGGTGGAAGGGCTGGATTAACCTGCCCTCTCCGGCTCACAGAGCTTCTCCCTTCTATTAAAGAAGGACGGCAGAGCTTAGCACTGCCGTCCTTTGCCCTTTTTATGCAGCCTATTAGGCATATAGGGGATAACGGTCGGTTATGGTCTTGACCGCAGCCTGTACCTGGGGAATGGCCCCTTCCCCTTCCTTTATGACGCGGGCAATGCAGTCTGCCAGCCGGCGAAAATCCGCCGGCTCCAGGCCCCGGGTGGTAGCCGCCGCCGTCCCCAGGCGTATGCCGCTGGTTACGAAGGGCCCCCGGGTCTCCTTGGGCACCGTATTCTTGTTGGTGGTGATATGGGCCGCATCCAGCAGCTTTTCCACATCCTTGCCCGTGGGGCCCTCTGGGCCCAGGTCAATCAGCACCAGATGGTTATCCGTGCCGCCGGAAACCAGGCGGACGCCTGCCGCCTGCAAGCCCTGCGCCAGGGCTTGTGCGTTTTCGCAGACCTGGGCAGCATATGCCTGAAATTCCGGCGTCATGGCCTCTTTCAGGCAAATGGCTTTTGCGGCGATCACATGCATGAGAGGCCCCCCCTGTATGCCGGGAAATACGCCCTTATCGATCTGCTTGGCATATCTTTCCCGGCACAGGATCAGCCCGCCCCTGGGCCCCCGTAGGGTCTTATGGGTGGTGGTGGTTACAACATCTGCATAGGGAACGGGGTTCATATGTGCTCCGCCCGCCACCAGGCCGGCGATATGGGCCATATCCACCATAAGCAGGGCGCCTACCGCATCCGCAATATCCCGCAGGCGGCGGAAATCCAGGGCGCGGGGATAGGCCGATGCCCCGGCTACGATCATTTTCGGCCGGTTTTCCTGGGCCAGTTCCAGGATATTATCGTAATCGATGCGCTCCGTATCCGGCATAACGCCATAGGAAACGAAATGGAAATATTTCCCGCTGATATTCACCGGGCTCCCATGGGTCAGATGGCCGCCATGGGAAAGGCTCATGCCCAGGACCGTATCTCCTGGCTCCAGCAGGGAAAAGTATACAGCCAGATTGGCCTGCGCACCGGAATGGGGCTGGACATTGGCGTGTTCTGCCCCGAAAAGGGCACAGGCCCGCTCCCGAGCCAGGTTTTCCACCGCATCCATCCATTGGCAGCCGCCATAATACCGCTTCCCCGGGTAGCCCTCCGCATATTTATTGGTAAGGTGGCTCCCCATGGCCTCCATAACGGCCTGCGAAACGAAGTTTTCCGAGGCGATCAGCTCGATATTCTCCCGCTGCCGCCCCAGCTCCGCCGCCATGGCCTTTGCGATTTCCGGATCCGTTTCCTGAATACGGGTAAATTGCAACATAAAGTTTTTGTCCTCCTGATTTTTCTAAACCGCCTGCCAAAAAGGAAATTCCCGCCCGGAGAGATGGAAGGAGGGCTGCCGGGGATCATCCCCCGCTTCTTCCATCCGCTTTGGGCAGGAAAGCCGCCGCAAAAAGATTCTATTTTCGTTTTATAGGTTCCGCTCTATGACCTGGGCAAAGGCAGAGATGGGCTGGGCGCCCTGGATATCATCCACCTTCTTTCCATCCCGGAAAATGATGATCTGTGGAATTCCCATGACCCGGTAGGTTTTGGCAAGTTCCATATTATCATCTACATTGACCTTGCAAAAGCGCATTTTCCCATCGTATTTCTGGGCCAGCTCCTCTACCATGGGGCCCACCATGCGGCAGGGGCCGCACCAGGGGGCCCAGAAATCCACAAAAACGGGGATGGGGCTTTTAAGCACCTGTTCTTCAAAGTTGCTTTCCGTTACCTGTAAAACTTCAGCCATTTTCGCTGCTCCTTTCTACAATCTCTACAATTCGGGGCTTGAACTCCGCCTTCTTGGCAAAGTAGGGCTCCAGCCCCCGCAGGATAAAATACGTGCCTCCGCACAGAAGAAGGCCCCCTGCCACCCCATACAGGTCGCCCCACTGGGTGCCAATGAGCACGCCTATGAGAAGCCCCACAAGGGGCAGCCCATAGGTAATGAGGCTGGCCCGGACCATACTTCTGCCTTTCAGCTCGATAGATACAATATCTCCCACCTTGGCGCCCGCTGTATTCACAAGCTCGATATCCGCTTCGTTGGAGCCCAGGTGAAAGCAGGCGTTGCAATGGCCGCAGGCATCGCTGCGGACAAAGTGCACCACCGCAATCTCCCCCTGCAATGCTACCACTTTTCCAGTACGGCACAGGCCTTCTTCCATGGGGCAGCCTCCTTTTAGTCCTTTTGCACCACGGCCAGGCACAGCTCATCCAGCTGCTTCTGGTCCACATAGTCCGGGGCATTGGTCATAAGGCAGCTGGCCGTCTGCACTTTGGGGAAGGCAATAACATCCCGGATGCTCTGGGCCTTGGTTATGAGCATAACCAACCGGTCCAGCCCATATGCAAGGCCGCCATGGGGCGGGGCTCCATATTTGAATGCCTCCATCAGAAAACCAAAGCGGGCCCAGGCCTCTTCCTTGCTAAAGCCCAGGGTTTCAAACATCTTCTCCTGCAGCTCTGGGGAATGGATACGGATGGAACCGCCGCCGATCTCGTTCCCATTCATGACCATATCATAGGCCTTGGCACGAACCCGGCCAGGATCCGTATCCATATAGGGGATGTCCGCATCCATGGGGCTGGTAAAGGGATGATGCATGGCTACGAAGCGGTTCTCTTCCTCGCTGTACTCCAGCAGGGGGAAATCCACCACCCACAAGAGGTCGATCACGTCCTCCGGGATCAGGTTTAACCGCTTGGCCACTTCCTGGCGCAGGGCGCCCAGGGCGGCGTAAACCACGCTGTTCTTTTCATCCGCCACGAAGAGCAGCAGGTCCCCCTGCTCCGCCCCGGCCAAGCGCTGGATGGCAGCAATCTCCTCGGGGGTGAGAAATTTGGCAAAAGAGCACTGAAGCCCATCGGCCTTCAGGCTCATCCAGGCCATACCCTTTGCCCGGTAGATCTTGGTAAAGGCCACCAGCTCATCCAGCTTTTTCCGGGGGAACTTGTCCGCACCCCCCTTGACGTTGATGCAGCGCACGCTCCCCCCCGCTGCCACAGCCCCGGCAAATGCGCCAAAGCCGCAGTTCCTTACTGCCTCGCTCACATCGCAAAGCTCCAGGCCATAGCGAGTATCCGGCTTGTCCGAGCCATAGCGGTCCATAGCCTCCTGCCAGGTGATGCGCCGAAGGGGCAGCTGCACGTCATAATCCAGGGTTTCCTTCAAAAGGCGGGCGATAAAGCCTTCATTCACTTCCAGCACATCGTCCCGATCCACAAAGCTCATCTCCAGGTCGATCTGGGTGAATTCCGGCTGCCGGTCCGCCCGCAGGTCCTCATCCCGGAAGCACCGGGCGATCTGCATATACCGGTCATAGCCCGCCAGCATGAGAAGCTGCTTATACTGCTGGGGGCTCTGAGGCAGGGCATAGAATTTCCCCGGCTGCACCCGGCTAGGTACTAGATAATCCCGCGCCCCTTCCGGGGTGCTTTTGCACAGGATAGGGGTTTCAATCTCCAGGAATCCATTTTCCGAGAAATACTGGCGGGTCACCTGGGCTACCTTATGCCGGAGCATAAGGTTATGCTGCATGCAGGGGCGGCGCAGGTCCAAATAGCGGTATTTAAGCCGGATCTGTTCCGATGCGTCCAGATCATCCTGAATGTAGATGGGCGGGGTCTCAGACAGGCTGAGGATCTTCAGCTCCCGCGCCCGAACCTCATACCGTCCTGTGGCCATGTTCTTATTGACCATCTTAGGATCCCGCTCCTGCAGGATGCCCTTTACGGCCAGAACATACTCGTTGCGGATGGTTTCCGCCAGCTGGAAAACCTCCGGGGGTAATTCGCTCTGGTCAAAGGTGATCTGCATAACGCCACTCCTGTCCCGAAGGCCGATGAAGATCAGCGCCCCCAGGTTCCGCCAGGAATCCGCCCAGCCCATCAGAAGGACTTCCTTGCCCACTTCCGCCTGGGCGGGCTCCCCACAATAATGCGTGCGTTTCCAGCCTTGTAAAAGCTCTGCCATGGTTTTCTCCTCTATATGCGTATCAATTATTATTTTTTGATAAAACGGCTGCCGCCAGGTCGTCCTGGGGCATGGTTTTTTCTTCGCCAGTGGCCATATCTTTCAATTTTACACAGCCTGCCGCCAACTCATCCTCCCCCAGGATGGCTACATACCGGGCGCCCAGCTTATCTGCGTATTTGAACTGGGCTTTGAAGCTGCGGCCCATATGGTCAAACTCCGTACGGGCGCCCTGGGCCCGCAAGCGTTCCGTTAGCGCAAAGCCTGCGGAGCGGGCCTTTTCCCCCAGAGCAGCCACATATACATCCAAAGCCGGTGGCTGGGGGATCTGAGCGCCGGAAAGTTCCGCTACCAGAAGCAGCCGCTCCATGCCCATGCCAAAGCCTACGCCGGGAAGCTTGGGCCCGCCCAGCTGCTCCATGAGCCCGTCATACCGGCCCCCGCCGCAGACGGTACCGCTGTAGCTTTCGCTCTTGGCGATAATCTCAAAGACGGTTTTTGTATAATAGTCCAGGCCCCGGACGATATAGGGATCGATCTCGTATTCTACGCCTACGCTCTTTAAGCAGCCCTGAAGCTCCTGGAAATGATCCGCGCACTCCTGGCAAAGGCAATCCAGAATCGTAGGCGCGCCAGCGCAGAGAGCCTGACACTTCTCCTCCTTGCAGTCCAGTATGCGCAAAGGATTCTTTTCAAAGCGGCTTTTGCAGGTTTCGCAAAGCTGATCGTACCGGCCCCGGAGGTATTCCCGCAGGGCGTCGTTATATTTAGGCCGGCAATTTGGGCAGCCGATGGAATTGACATGAACCTGCAGCCCTTTAATCCCAACCCGGTTCAACATGGTCATGGCCAGGCGGATGCACTCCGCGTCTGCGCTGGCCCGGGGCGCCCCATAAACCTCTACGCCAAACTGATGGTGTTCCCGAAGGCGCCCAGCCTGTGGCTTATCATAACGGAAAACCGGGCAGTAGAGATAATACATCTTGGTAGGCTGGGCATCGTTAAATAAGCCATGCTCCAAAAACATCCGGGCAACGCCTGCGGTGCCCTCGGGCTTAAGGGTAATGGAACGTCCGCCCTTATCGTCAAACGTATACATCTCTTTTTGCACGATATCTGTCGTATCCCCGACGCCGCGCAAAAACAGCTCCGTATGCTCGATCACGGGCGTACGCACTTCCGAAAAACCATATTCCTGACAGATTTCACGAGCAAGCGCTTCAATGTATTGCCACTTATAGCTTTCTTTCGGTGTTACGTCTTTGGTGCCTTTGGGGGCTTGCATGGCCATAATCTTTTCTTACTCCTTCGATATGGGCGGACTTACCGCCCAGGCTGATTTGTTTATTATACCATTGGCAATACAAAATTCCAACGATATCCCCTGCTGTTGCGAAAAAATAAAATGAAATTCCCCCCAGGATTCTATGGTTCATATTCCTTTTGCCGGCTGCACCAGCGCATGGAAAAAAATTTTGCTTCTTCTGCACCTTTTTAGCCTCCTATATCGTTATAATAGGTGTACCTCAAAAAAAGGCGCCGGAGGAACAAAAAATTGCAAACAGACAGCATGCGGGAACAGTTGGTTACGCAGGCCATTCTAGCCTTGCAGGGCAGCCTGTACCGGCTGGCATTCAGCTATGTACATGATCCCGACGAAGCCATGGACCTGGTGCAGGAATGCGCCTACCGCGCCCTGAAAAACCGGGCCCGCCTACGGGATGAAGCAGGCGTAAAGCCCTGGCTTTTCAAAATCCTGGTAAATCTGGCTCTGGATCAAATCAAGCGTAAGCGCCGGGAAGCGCCTATGGTGGAATTGCCGGAGCAGCCGGTTATGGACAGCCACGAAAATATAGAACTACGGGATCTGTTGTCCGCCCTGGATGAAAAAAGCCGCACGGTATTGATCCTGCACTATTTTGAGGATATGCCCCTGCCGGCCGTTGCGAAAATCCTGGGAGAGAATCTGAACACAGTAAAATCCCGCGAGCGCCGTGCCTTGCAGGCTTTACGGCAGCAAGCAAAGGAAGGGATGGTATAGCCATGAACGAAAACGAGCGCCGCATCGCCCAGCTCAAGGCGCAATACAATGCCCAGCCCCTGCCACCCATGCTGGAGGAAAGGATACGTGATAGCATGAAAAAGGAACTGTATGACGAACAGGTGAAAGAAAAAAATCATACCCGCAGCAGAACTCTTCGGGGACTATATCGGGGCTTGGGAATGGCGGCTGCGGTCCTGGTGGTAATGACCATTCTGGTAAACAGCAGCCCCAGCATTGCCAAGGCCATGCAGGAGGTGCCTGTTCTGGGGCCCATTGCCCAATTGCTCACCTTCCGCACCTATGAAGATAGCCAATATGGCATAGAAGCCCAGATTCAGATTCCCCAGGTGGATGCTTTGGAAGGGCCTGCCCGGGATAACTTGCAGGCCGCCATCGACGCATATGCCCAGTCCCTTATCGATCTCCACGAAGAATCCGTGGGGCTTGCCCAGCAAGCCATGGAGGAGAACCCTGAAGTTTTTGAAGATAGCATGACAGCCCATCAGGATCTTCAGTGCGACGCCACGGTAGTAGCGGAAACCGATGACATGTTCTGCCTGGATATGAACGCTACCTTAGTCATGGCTGGTGCTACCCAGTTTCAGAAACACTTTGTGCTGGATAAACGCAGCGGCCAGGTTCTCTCTTTGGCCGACCTATTTGACGAGGATAGCGGGTATGCGTCCCTGTTGGAGGCCGAAATCAAAAAGCAGATGGAAGCCAATGCGGCAGCCGATTCCGATCTTAGCTATTTCCCGGAAATGGTAAAAATAGAAGCCGACCAGGATTTCTATATTACCGCCCAGGGCCAGCTGGTTCTTTGTTTCGATGAATATGATGTGGCGCCTGGCTATATGGGAGCCCAATCCTTCGAAATACCTACGGAAGCAATCGCCAGCGTATTGCATACGGATTTGATCCACTAAGGCTTCCTTTGTAAACCAAAGGCCTCCAGTATACTGGAGGCCTTTGGCCTATAGGGCCGCTGTATGGCCCATCTCGTTTTGCCATATGCCCTCCTAGGCCCGCAGACATTCCAACAGGGCAAAACCGCTATTCCCCATGGGCACATATGCGCGGGCAGAGCTAGCGACAGAGAATGCTTCCCAGGAAAATCTGCGGGCAAACGCAGTCGTTTAGAATCTATGCAGGTGATCGGCACCTCCAGTTTTTGTCCAGGCATATCAATATTGGAACGGTTTCGCATACAGAAACAAGATTCCCATGATCACGATCATGGGAATCTTGTTAATTTTTGCGCATCAGGCTTAAAGACACATGGCGCCTAGATTAATTAAAGTTATAAACGTTCATGATAGGCGTGCGGCCCTGGGTCTTATCGTTAAAATATTCATACAGGCTGATTCCCAGGTAGGAACCGCTGATATTGATGATATTGTCATAGCCGTTGCCCTGGAGGCAGCAGATGGCATAATAGCTGCGCTGGCTGGAACGGCAGTGGACATATACGGGGACATCATGGGGAATCTCAGCCATGCGCTCCCGAAGCTGACTGAGGGGAATATTATGCGCGCCGTTGAGATGGCCGGCAGCATATTCGTTCGCTTCCCGAACATCAACGATATAAGCGCCCTGCTCCACAAGAGCCCGCACCTCGGATACATGAACCTGCCGGAAGCGGCCGTAGAGCACGTTCAGCCCCACCAGGGCAGCCTGGTTCACAACATCCTTCGCCGTACCGAAAACGGGGGAATAGCACAGCTCCAGCTCCTTCAGATCTTCCAGTGTGGCGCCCATGGTGATCATGGCAGCGATCACATCCACCCGCTTATCCGCAGCGCCCTTGCCAATGGCCTGAGCGCCCAGAATGCGGCCCGTAGGCACCTCAAAGATCAGCTTGAAGGCCATGTAGTGGCTCCCAGGCATAATTCCCACCTTATCCGGCGGGAATACCAGGACGGAATCATAACTGAAGCCGG
The DNA here is from genome assembly GCA_944336625.1 of uncultured Clostridia bacterium. Taxonomy (GTDB): domain Bacteria; phylum Bacillota; class Clostridia; order Christensenellales; family CAG-138; genus Pelethousia. The sequence continues at coordinate 10,856 of CALVLF010000116.1, read as the reverse complement.
CCTTTTCCGCCGCCTTTTCATTCAGGCCCGTAGCGGCAGCATTCTGCTCGAATATCCGCACACAGGAAGAGCCGATATAGCCCGTATTGTTATGCGGAATGCCATAGATATGATCCGCCGCAGCCCGAGCCTGGCGCTGGGCAGGACCAGCCAGGGCAAGGCGCCCGGGCTTATGGGTAAGGGCGTTGAAAATCTCTACTGCGTCGCCTACGGCATAGATATCCGGATCGGAAGTCTGATAGTTATGGTTGACCTTAATGCCCCGGGTCTCACCAATCTCCAGGCCTGCTTCCACAGCCAGCTTGGTATCCGGCGCAACGCCGATAGCCATGATGACCGCATCTGCCTGCACATCAAAGGTCTTACCATCCTTCGCAGCCTGGACATATCCCTCTGCAATAGCGGTAAGGGTGCTGTTAAGGTAGAGATGCACGCCATGGTCATCCAATTCCTTGTGCAGGATCTGGGCCATATCATAATCGAAGGGAGCCATGATCTGATCCATGCCCTCGATAATGCTCACGTCCTTACCAGCTTCCCGGAGGTTTTCCGCAGCCTCGATGCCGATGAAGCCGCCGCCCACCACCACAATCCGATTCACCCCGGGCCGGTCCAGGTAGGCCTTCAGTGCGCGGATGTCGGTAACGTTGCGGATGGCAAATACGTTTTCCCGGTCAATTCCGGCAATGCTCCGGGGCATGATGGGATTGGCGCCGGGGGCGAGAATCAGCTTATCATAAGCCTCGGCATAAGTTTCCCCCGTGCAGAGGTTTTTTACAGTAACCGTTTTTTCTGCCCGGTTGATGGCAATTACCTCGCTATTGGTGCGGGCGTCTATGTCGTGCTGCTTATGGAATCTTTCCGGGGTCATCAGAATAAGGGCATCGCTGTTGGCCACGGCGCCGCTTAGATGATAAGGAAGGCAGCAATTGGAGAAGGATACATGCTCTCCCCGCTCAAACATTACAATCTGCGCTTTTGCATCCAAACGCCGGATTCGAGCTGCCGCAGAAGCGCCGCCAGCCACACCGCCAACTACAACAATTTTCATATAGGGATCCTCCGTCTTTGTCTCATTGTTCCGCCTGTACACCGGGAATCGGGCGCACAGCACGGGATAAGATATGTATATATCGACTTAATCAATATATCTCTTTGCAGCAGGAAAGTCAACGCAATCTTCCTAGGACTCTAGTGCAAAAATTCCGTTTCTTTTCGGATATTTTCTGTAACATCTGCTGCCTTAGTGAACAAGGATACAAAATGCTAAAGTAAGGAATCTGCCAAATATATAGGATTCACATCTTCCCTTACCATCCACCTATAAGTTCAGAATAAAAATTCGCATTTGACATAAATTTATGCAAATCCAACCTTTGCCGCCTTTTGCAGGCTTTACAAAAGCTGGGAAAAACAAAATTCCGAGCGAGTGAGATCGCAGGTACAAAGCGGGCCCATGCGGCCGCTTGCAAAATATTCTTTGCAAATTTCCTCTGCGCAGTTTCAGTTTTTTCACATATTAGGCCTTGTTTCTTCCTGCCGAATAATTATATAATATTAATATCGTATAAATAAGCAGGAACATAAAATTCAGGTTTTCTCTGGCTATTCCTGCTGGTTGCAACTCGGCTTTGTCTAATTATTTATATAATATTAATATTAAATAGAAGGACAGAAAGGGGAGATCTTTTGCGCCATAATAAGCTATTTCAAGAAAAAATCCGCGAGTCCCTAGTATCCGTTTTGCCGATTACCGCCATCGTGTTGGTTATCAGCATTACGATTGCACCGCTGACGCCGGGTACGATGGTTATGTTCCTATTCGGCGCCCTGCTTCTGATTTTCGGCATGGGCCTCTTTACCCTGGGGGTGGATATGTCCATGATCCCCATGGGGGACGGCATCGGCGTGCAGATCAGCAAAACAAAGCGGCTATTTCCCTCCCTGCTGGTTTGCTTCATATTGGGTGCTGTCGTTACCATTGCAGAGCCGGATCTGCAAGTCCTGGCAGAGCAGCTGCCCTCCATTCCCAATATGACCCTCATCCTGGCGGTGGCCATCGGCGTAGGCTTCTTCCTGGTCATTGCCCAGCTCCGCATGATTCTAAATATTCCGCTGTCCTACACCCTGCTTTTCTTCTACGCCATTGTGTTCATCTTATCCTTTTTTGTGCCGGACAGCTTTATTCCCGCGGCTTTCGACTCCGGCGGCGTAACGACCGGGCCCATAACCGTTCCCTTCATCATGGCATTGGGCATCGGCCTAGCAGCCATGCGAAGCGATAAAAACTCCAGCAATGACTCCTTCGGCCTTGTGGCACTATGCTCCATTGGGCCAATCCTGTCCGTTATGATTCTGGGGATCATCCTGCCAGATCTGGACGCGGCCTATACCTCCGTCGTCGTTCCTGAGGTAACCACCACAAAGGAAGCTGCTTCTTTCTTTGTTCACGAGATCCCCGCCTACATTGGGGAAGTCTCTATCGCCCTACTGCCAATCATCGCCATCTTCGCTCTGTTTCAGCTGATTTTCCGCCGGTTTAAGCGCCATCAGCTGGGCCGGATTATCGTGGGCTTAATTTATACCTATATTGGCCTGGTGCTGTTCCTCGTTGGCGTAAATGTAGGCTTTGTCCCTGCTGGCGCCACCATTGGCGGCAGCATCGCTACCAGCGGAAATGCCTGGATGCTGGTGCCGATCGGTATATTGGTGGGCTACTTCATAGTCCGGGCCGAACCGGCCGTACAAGTCCTGGCCCGGCAGGTAGAAGAAATTACCAATGGTTCCATCACGCGCAATGCTATCAATCGCGCCCTTTCCATCGGCATCGCCCTTTCCGTGGGCTTGGCCATGCTGCGAATTCTTACGGGCATTTCCATCATGTGGGTACTGATCCCTGGCTACGCCATCGCGCTTACGATGACCTTCTTCGTGCCCCAGATCTTCACCGGCGTGGCCTTTGACTCAGGCGGCGTGGCCTCCGGCCCCATGACCACCACCTTCCTTCTACCCCTGGCCATGGGCGCATGCGAAGCCCTGGGGGGCAACGTTTTGACAGATGCTTTCGGGATTGTAGCCCTAGTCGCCATGACGCCCCTTTGCACCATTCAGCTGCTAGGCCTGTACGGCAACTTGAAAATGCGCCGCACGGTTAAAGAAAGACGTCAGGCCATCCAGAGAGAGCTGGAACACATCGGCGCCGGAATCGTCTACTGGGAGGCATAGAAAATGGAACAATATTCTTCTGTCAAGCCCATGCAGCTTATGGTATCTATCGTGGAGCGCGGAATGGGCAAGAATATCATAGACTACTACAAGACCTACAAGCTTTACCACCATATTCAAGCTTCCGGCCGGGGTACGGCGGCGTCTCATCTGCTCAATACTCTGGGCTTTGGCACGACGGAGCGGGATATCCTGCTCACCTATGGCCGAAAGGACACGATCCGTCAGCTTATGACAGATCTTCGAGATGAAGACCGTAATAATCTAAATGTGCAGGGCATTGCCTTTTCCCTGAGCATGACGGGAATGAGCGCAATTCTAGCCGTATGTCTTTCCCAAACTCAGGATTTAGGAAAAGAAAGGAGCGAGCCAACTATGGAGCAGAATAATAACCACTGTCTGATTCTTGTTTCGGTAAACCAGGGTTATACAGAGGATGTTATGGATACAGCCCGGACAGCAGGCGCCCGGGGCGGCACCGTGATTCGTGCCCGGTGGACCGGGGTGGATGAACTGCAGAAAATCTCTGGAATCACACTACAAGAGGAAAAGGAAGTTCTAGCCATCATGGCCCACAACAAGGACCGGAACGCCATTATGGAAGAGATCGACAAGGCCCATGGCCTTCGCACTCCCGCCCAGGGAACGGTGATCTCCCTGCCCATCGACTATACCGCCCGGCTGGATTAACCTGCCAAAGGCTGCAGCCATTCCGGCACCTGTTTCATATCGTAGATAACATAAAAGGGCCTAATTGGGCCCTTTTGTTTTGTGCCATAGCTGAAATCGGGCAGCCTGATTTACGCAGACCGCAGATGCATCTCTTGGCCGCCTGCCTTGGCGGCATTAATCATCGTTTCCAACCCGCAGCATGCGATAGCCGATGCCGATATGGGTCTGGATATACTGATATTTTCCCGGCCCTTTTTCCAGTTTTTTACGCAGGGAGGCCATAAATACCCGCAGGGAGGCGATATCGTTATCCCAACTGCTGCCCCAGATGTTCCGGGTAATAAAGGTATGGGTCAGCACCTTGCCCACGTTCTGGGAAAGAAGGCAAAGGAGCTTATATTCAATAGGGGTCAGATGCAGCTCCTCGCCGCCCAGATAAACGCAGCCTGCCGCATAGTCGATCTTAAGGGCGCCATTTGTAAACACAGAGGTCTGCTGTCCTGCTTCCGTTCCCATCAGGGCCAGCCTGCGTTGGGTAACCCGGAGCCGGGCCAGCAATTCCTCTACAGAAAAGGGTTTTGTCAGATAATCATCCGCACCGCTATCCAGGGCTTCGATTTTATCCGCATCTTCGCTGCGGGCACTGATGACGATGATGGGAACATTGGACCAGGTGCGGATCTTTTTTATAACCTCCACCCCATCCATATCTGGCAGCCCCAGATCCAGCAATATAATATCCGGATTATGGGAAGATGCTTCCAGAATAGCCGCCTCCCCATTGGCTGCCAAGAGAATCCGGTAACCATGGGTCTTGAGCGTGGTCGTAATCAGATTGCGTACGGGGACATCGTCCTCTACGGTTAAAATCAATGGTTTATTCATTTAAATCCACCTTACTGCGGGGTAATGTAAAGCTGAATACACAGCCATGGGGCTGGTTATCCGTCAGGGTCAATTCTCCTCCATGGAGGCTGATGATGGACCGGCACAGAGTAAGGCCCAGGCCTAAGCTGCGCCTGCTATCGCTGACCTTATTCTCCCCTGTGAAAAACATTTCAAATACGCGGGGTTTCACCGGATCCGGAATGCCCGGGCCATTATCCGTTACACGGACGATGGCCGTCTCTTCCTGCTTTTGGACGGTGATCCAGATCTCGGAGCCCGGCGGCGTATACTTAATCGCGTTGTTCACAAGGTTGACGATCACCTGCACGATCAGCTTCGCATCGATCTGCACCAAATACAGCTCATCTCCGCAATCTACGCGAATCACATGCTCCTTTCCGCCCCGGTCGATATGCTTGAGCGCCTCGGCAATTACGTCCTCCGGCAGCTGGGCGGAAAAGCTGGGTTTGATGGTTCCATCCCCCAGCCTGGTAATGGAAAGCAGGTTCTCCACAAGGTCGGTAAGCCATTCCCCATCGTTATAAATATCCGTAAGCATCTGGCGCTTTGTTGCATCATCCAGCATGTCAAAGCTGTTCAGCAGCGTATCCGCATTGCCGGAGATGGACGTGAGCGGCGTGCGCAGATCATGGGAGATGGCCCGAAGGAGGTTGGCCCGGAGCTGCTCATTTTTCGCCAGCACTGCCGCCTCTTCCTTTTCCTGGGCATTGCGCTTATTCTCCATAGCCAAAGCCCCTTCCCCCAGGATGGATAAAAGGATGCTATACGCAAAGGGGTCCAAAGGCTCTTCCTCGATGGGAATCCCCACTACGCCATATACTTTTCCGCCAATTCGAATGGCAAGGTATAAGCATTCCGCTGCCGCAAACTGGTCGGTAGTGGCGCCGGCCCTCCTTTTGTTTTCAGCAACCCACTTAGCCACCAGCCGTTCCCTTTCGCACAGCAGCCTACCGGCTGCAGTATCGGCCTGTTGCGAAAACAGGAATCCTTTGGAAAGGCTGTCGTTCTCTACCGCATAGGCGACGATGGTTCTGTTCAGCAGCTTTGAAAGCTGGGAACCCGTGGTGCGGAGGATATCGGCCCCGCTCTGATCCTTTTGCAAGAGCCGGTTCGTATCGAATAAAATCTGGGTACGAAAGGCGGCCTGGGCAGAGAGCTTGGCATGGGCCTTTAGCTTAGACGCCAGAGTCCCGGTGAGAATGGATGCCGCCAGCATAATGACGAAGGTTACCGGATAGCCCACCGCATAAGCCCGAAAGGACAGACGGGGCTCAATTAGAAAAAAGCCGAAGAGCAAAACGCTGAGAACCGAACCGATGACGCTGCATATATAACCCTTCGTCAGAATGGAGGTGAGCAGCACGCCCAGAATATAGACGGTAATAATATTGGCATCCGCAAATCCCAGCATAAGGAAAAGCCAGCCGATCAGCGTGCAGGCGGCCAGGATCCCTGCCATAACCAGCAGATCCCGTAAAGAGAGCCGGCTGGAGCGGGAAAAGGGGCTGCGCTTTTGCCGGTAATGCTCCGAAGCGGCCGCGTCTGGGATGATATAGATATCCAGGTTTACCGCTGCATCAATCAGCCTTTCCGTCAAGGTAGGGCCGCTCCAGAAATGGGGGCGCCGGGAACTGCTCCGGCCCACCACCAGCTTCGTCACGCCGGATAGCCGGGCATATTCCGCGATTTGCAGGGCAATATCATCACCATGGGTCGTTACGATTTCCGCACCGGATTGCTCTGCAAGACGGATATTCCGTTTGAGCCGCTCCTTATCCGCCGGGTCCATTTGTTCAGAATCCGGCGTCTGCACATACAGGGCCGTAAGCTTACATCCGAACGCCTTCGCCATGCGGGCAGCATTGCGAATGATTTTTTCATTGGACGGGGATGAAGACAAACATACGAGGACATGTTCCCTCGGCGCCACGCTGCTATTTATGCCGGATCCTTTTATAGCCAGCACCGCCTTCCGGTATTTTGCTTATACTTTACCATAAGGCTGTGGAATATTCTACCGTTGCTGCGGGAATCCATGGCTTTTAGCGGGATATTCGTCAAAATAGTCCGCATTATAAAGGAGAATCCGCATCTGCGCATAGCTTTGACGAAATCGGTGAATCTCCTCCAGGAGCTCTTCATCCGGAAGCGTGCCGGCTAGAAGCACTCCAAGGGGAGCCTGCTCCTCTTTCTGCTCCGAAAAGGCGGCGGGGCAATCTCCCTCTAAAAAGCGATCCAACCGCTTGAGCACAAGCCGCCCCAAGAGGAGCAGGGCAAGTATACTGGCGGCAAGCATTGCCATTTTGCATCATCACCCATTTCGCTTATTATTAAATGAATCTCTCCCGATTTAAATATGGAAGCATTTTTGCAGCGCCTTATATTCGCCCAGCGCCAATAGGGTAAATCGCTGGCTTAGAATCATATCTGGGGAAACCGGTACACGGATGTCTCCGTTTTCTTTGATGGCCATGATGTTAATATTATATTTTTTCCGGATATCCAGCTGCCCTATGGTTTTACCCACCCATTCCTTGGGCACCTCTACCTCATAGATCCCGTGGGATTCATCCAGCTCAATATAATCGAGGATATGATTGGCTGTATAGCGGATGGCGGCCCACTTCGCTATCTGCTTTTCCGGATAGACTACCTGATCCGCCCCGTTTCTCAGCAGAAACTTCGCCTGTACATCCCGCTCCGCCCGGGAGATAACCATCTTCGCGCCTAGCTCCTTGAGCAAAGAGGTCGTCTCCAGGGAATTCTGAAAGTTTCCGCCAATGGTCACAATGCATATATCATAGTTTCCAATGCCCAGAGATTTTAAAAATTCCGCATTGGTGCTGTCGCCAATCTGGGCATTTGTTACAAAGGGCAACATTGCATTAACCCGCTCCTCATCTGTGTCTACTGCCATGATCTGATGGCCCAGCCGGTTTAACTGCAGAGCTACATGTTTTCCAAAACGGCCTAGACCAATGAGTAAAATGTTCTTCATAAAATTGCACTCCTTTATCCAATCGTAATTTTTTCCTGAGGCAACCTTGCAATATTCTGGTTCCTGCCGGAAAGGGCGGCATAGATCAATGTCAACCCGCCAACCCGGCCCAGGTACATCAATGCGATCAGGATGATCTGCGAGAGCAGCCCAAGCTGCGGTGTAATGCCCAGGGTAAGCCCTACCGTACCTACTGCCGAGGCGGTTTCGTACAGGCAAACGGAAAGCGGCAATCCCTCCGCCACGCTGATTGCTGTGGCTCCGGCAAAGAACAGAATAAAGTACATCATGGCGATGGTCGCGGCATTTTTGATGGTTCCGCTTTCAATCCGCCGCCTGAAAAAATGGGCATCATCCTGCCGGCGGAAAGTAGCAAAGGCATTGGCCAGCAGCACGGCAAAGGTAGTGGTTTTCATACCGCCAGCCGTAGAGCCGGGCGAGCCCCCGATGAGCATGAGGAGGATCATGATCGCCTGGGAAGCACTGGTCATGGCCGAGAGATTGACGGTGTTGTAGCCAGCGGTTCGGGGGGTAACCGACTGGAAGAGAGCGCTGAGCACCCTTTCGCCAAACGGCAAGCCGGCAAAATCGCAAAAATAGAAGAAAATTGCCGGCAGCAGGATCAGCAAACCCGTGGTGATGAGGATGACCTTGCTCTGAAGGCGGTAACGACTGAAATGGTGCCGGTTGGCGCAGATATCGTCCCAAGTAAGAAAGCCTATACCCCCCACCACGATCAGCAGCATGATGGTGATATTGATGACCGGGTTTGCCACATACTCCGTCAGGGAGGGAAAAAGGTTATCCGGCCGGCCCAATATATCAAATCCCGCGTTGCAGAAGGCGGAGATGGAATGGAATACAGCCATCCAGATTCCCTTCAGGCCATAATCCCGGCAGAATACCGGCATCATAACCAAGGCCCCCAGCAGCTCAATCAGGAAGGTACCTTTTAGGATAAAGCGCAGCAGGCGCACGATGCCGCCGATCTTGGGGGCGGAGATGGCATCCTGCATGGTACTGCGCTGCATGAGGGAGATCCGCCGGCCGGAAAGCATGGCAAAGGAAGCGGCCACGGTCACAACCCCCAGCCCGCCGATCTGAATGAGGGCGATGATTACCGCCTGGCCGAAGCCAGACCAGTAGCTGCCCGTATCCTGGACGACCAAGCCCGTAACGCACACGGCAGAAGTGGAAGTAAACAAGGCCTCATTAAACGGCGTAATTTCCCCGCTGCTGGAGGATATGGGCAGCATCAGCACCAACGCGCCCAGGAGAATCACCCCTGCAAACCCTAATATAATGATCTGGAAAGAGGACAATTTCCGCTTTCCGCTCGGCGTTTCATCCGGCATACACAAGTAACTCCTTATGCGTTTTGATTGACAATTATATTAGCGCCGGAGGCTTTAAAGCGGGATAAGGATATATACAAAGAAATTAAGGCAGCATTAAGATGCCTATGCCCCAAAGCGGCGGATGATTTCCGCCTGTAAATAAGAAAGCATCCAGCATCGAACCGATGCTGGATGTTAACCAATTTAACAGCATATTTGTGACATTTATAAGATTATTATAGCAGATATTAAATATAAGCCTATGGTTGCTACATGTTTTATTCAATATACTATATCCTAAATGCGCTTATTTTTCCCCGCTTTATAAGCTTTTTTGTTGTTGCGCTGGAAATGGCGGGCCAAAGCCATACGTTTTCATTTGTGTCTTACAGCGGCAGTAAAACCCCTGCCGCTGTAAGACAGGCATAGAGTTGCTTTGAGTTAGATTAAAGGTTATCCTTCGCCAAATGGCAGGCGATCTGCCGGCCATTTACAACCTGGATTGCGGGTTTTACTTCGCTGCAGACTTTCTTTTTGCAGTTGCATCGGGTGGAGAAGGGGCAGCCTTGGGGGGGATGGATGGGGCTGGGAATTTCTCCCTGAAGCAAAACCCGCTTCTGTGACCGGGTCTGGATGGGATCCGGGATGGGTACGGCAGAAAGCAGCGCTTTTGTATAGGGATGCATAGGATGGTCATATATCTCCTCCGCCGGGCCGCACTCCACCATATTCCCCAGATACATCACGCAGATTCGGTCGCTTATATGCCGGACCATGGAAAGATCATGGGCCACAAACAGATAGGTCAGATGAAGCTGATCCCGCAGATCTTCCAGCATGTTGATGATCTGGGCCTGAATGGATACATCCAGGGCGGAAATGGGCTCATCGCACATAATGAAGCTGGGATTTACCGCCAGCGCCCGGGCGATACCCACCCGCTGCCTCTGGCCGCCGGAAAATTCATTGGGATAGCGCCGGATGTGATCCGGCTTTAGTCCCACCACTTTCAGTAACTCCTGCACCCGCTCCTGCTGTTCCGCATGGGTGCCGATATGATGAATCCGCATGGGTTCGCTGATAATATCGCCAATGGTCAGCCGCGGGTTCAGCGAAGCATAAGGATCCTGAAAGATAATCTGCATTTTTTTCTTTACCGGTATCAGTTCCTTATTGCTAAGGTTTGTAATATCCTGGCCATCAAAGTGGATGCTTCCCCCTGTGGGCTTATACAGCCGCACAGCCGTGCGGCCCAGCGTGGTCTTTCCGCAGCCGGATTCCCCTACTAGTCCCAGCACTTCCCCCCGCTTTATATTGAAGGAAACGCCATCCACCGCATGAACATACAGCTTCTCCCTAGAGAACAGCTTTTCGTTTTTTACAGGAAAATATTTCTTTAGGTCCCGGATCTCCAAAATATTATCCGCCATGTTACTCTCCCTCCTTCAGCGCCGTAACCTCCGGATTGCATAGCCAGCATTTACAGCTATGGGTATCGGAAAGTTGCGTAACCGGGGGTTCGTACTCCTTACAAAGCTTCATCGCATATTTACACCGATCCACAAAGGCGCAGCCGATAGGCGGCTTGCGCAAATCCGGCGGGCTTCCCTCAATGGGCTCCAACCGGCGCTTCGCCTTCGTTTTTTCATCATAAGTGGTCACGGAGTTGAGCAGGCCTTCCGTATAGGGGTGCCGGGAATGGTAGAAAATATCCA
>CALVLF010000115.1 GCA_944336625.1 uncultured Clostridia bacterium | reverse complement strand
GGCTTCCGCCGCCGCAAAAGGCCCAGTCCCCTCCCGCAAACCTGCTTATACCGCCAAACCATTCCCCTTCACCTAAAATGCACAAAAGGCGGCGAAAAGGGGGAGGGCAGCTTATGCGAGGGAAAAGGAAACGAGCGGCAATTCTTGATAAGCGCCGGGCAAAGCTCCTTCCGCCACAACCCCAGCCGCACCCCAGTTTGCACAAGGGGGCCTTTGAGGGATGCAGGGCAATAAAAAAGGGGCCCCCAGGGCCCCAGGCGGATAAGGTGCCCCGCCGCAAAAGAAGGGAAATGCGGCTGGGGCGGCGGGCGGTGCGCCGGATAAGCGGGGAGCGCAGCCAGGACTGGAAAGGTGGCGTTTTTTTGTGACTGAACCTGTGGAGCTGTGGTCAGTCGATATCCTGGAAAACCTGCGCCGGGGGCGAATCCAGCACCTCGGGCGCCCGCAAAATGGATTTAATATACTTGAGGGCAGAAGCATAGTAGAAGCCATCGCAAATCCGCTCATCGGTTACGAAGGTATAGTCTATATACTTCCGGGTGGCGATGGTACCATCGGCCTGGAGCTCATTGCGCTTATACTTGTTGCCAAAGCTGCAGAAGATGGGCACATTGCCAAAGTCGTACAGGTGGTGAAAAATGGGCGGAATGCCCAGGCTGCCCATGCTGGTGATATATAGGGAGCCATGGAAGGGGCTCAAGGCCAGAAGTGCCTTGGGCACCAGGCCGAAATAATCCAGCAGGTTTAGCACCCATACGGTAAACTTGAGAAAAATGCCGGGGATATAATCGAGGATCCTGGCAGCGTCATCAATCCCACTTTCAGAGGCTCGGTTCTGTTTAATTTGGGAATCAAGGATTCGATAGACATCCCCGGCGGTAGCGTCGGGCGGAAAAATGACCTTGATCACCGTATCCGGCGAATCGGGGGTCATTTCTTTTTTTACGGTAATCATGGCCTGGATATTGTGCCGGGCATATACCCGCTGGCCGCTGACGAAGCGGTTGATAGCAGGCTTTTGGGACACCGTGCGCACATAGGCCGCCAGGATTACATGCAGAACGCCGAAATCATCCAGCCCTTCCTGGCGCTTTTTGTGGATATAGCGCTCCATAGCCTCCACGCCGATGGTATCGCGCAGGAGGTTGGCAGAGGAATTGCGGGTTTTCATGATGTAAGGGGAAATGCGGTCGATGGGGTTAGCGGTACGAATGCGCCGGCCATCGCTGCGGTCCCCAAAGCGGCGTTTGTAGGATTCCATGCAGGAAAGGGAACTCCTTTAGGGTGAGAATAAAAATCAGCAATTATTATACATAGAATATTCTTATTTTGTTAAGTAAAGTATAATACAAATAGGGGGGCTTGTCAATTACGATTTCCCCAAAGTGAAAATAAAACAATAAATACGACGATAAAGCATGAAAAAGGCCCCTTTCCATAAAGGGGCCTTTTGGAAGCGGAAACTTTCAGCCCGCCCCGCTTTCCACCCAACCCCAAAAGCTGGCTTCGCAAGGGGTAGGGGCCGGGCGCCGCGGGTATTCCGGCTAGGGCAGGGCCGTAAAGCCGGGAGGCAGAAGGTCGTAGATGGGCGCGGGCACCAGCTCCGGATCTACCATGGCCTGGGTAATGCCCCGGGCCAGGCAGAGGGAATAAAGGCGGTTGGCCAGGTCCTCCGTAGCGGCCTCGATGGCTTCCTGATCCAGGGGCTGCTGCAGGGCTTCATCCACCTGGGCCTGGCTCCAATCCTCCGGGAATTCCCGGGTGCAAAGGGTGGATAGGGCCTCTACCGCCTGGGGGATACCATACTGCTGGGCCAGGTAAGCATCCGGAATAAGCTGGCCCGTAAGGTAATTGGCGCATTCCACATAGGCAAGGCCCTGGGCCGCGGCCTTATCCGCCTGCACATAGTGGTAATCGAAGCGGTAATCCGGCTGGATGGAGATGCCGAAGATATCCGCCACCAGGGCCTGCAGGGCCTCCGTATCCAGCACGTAGAAGGAGGCGCCGCTATAGGGGGTATTGTTGATATATTCCCCTTCTAAAGTATGGCGGTGCAGGTCCGCTTCCAGGTCCAGATCCATGGCAAAGAGGGTGAGGGCGGCGATCTGCTCCGCATTCAGGCTGGTATGGACCTTATCCTGTACGGAGAGGTAAATCTTCGGCAGGTTTTTCAGCTGATCCCGGGATTTCAGCTGGGAAAGGATGGCAAAAAGCATGCGCTGCTGCCTATCCGCCCGGCCCACATCCGTGCTGATGCCCTTCCGGGCCCGGCAGTAATCCAGCACCTGCTGGCCGTCGAGATGCTGCAGCCCCGGCTCCAGCACCCGGCCATTGAGCTCGATGCGCACATCCACCTCGTAATCCACGCCCCCCATGGCATCCACCACGGCCTTCAGGCCCACCATATCCACCCCGGCATAGTGCTGGATGGGCACGCCCAGGAGGTTTTCCACGGTTTTCATGGCATATTCGAAACCCTCTCCGGCGGCGCTGCCTCCCTGGGCAAAGGCGGCGTTGATCTTCCAGCGGCCGGTGGTATTGTAAATGCTGGCCATGGTATCCCGGGGGATGGAGATAAGGTCCACCTGCCCGCCTGCAAAATCTACGGTGAGGAGCATCATTACATCGCTGCGGAAGTTGTTTTCTTCATCCCGGTATAGGTCGGAACCTTCCTCCTCCCGCTCCGGGCTCTGGTCCCAGCCCAGGAGGAGGATGTTTACCCGGTTCTGCATAAAGTCCCGGTCCGCCGCCTGGGCCAGTTCCTCTTCCGGGGAAAGGGTAGGGGAAGGGCTGGGGCTGGGGGCGGCAGAGGCCGCCAAAGTGGGCGCAGGGGATGCCGCAGGGGCAGGGGTCTGGAAGGCCTGCATAGGGTCTTCCCGGATGGACTGGATATACAACAGAAGGCCCCCTACCAGCGCCAGGAGCAGGAGCAGGGCCACGATGGCGATCCATAAGCCTTTTTTCATAAAAAACCCTCCAGGGGATATGCTTGTTCGCTTAAGATTATAGCATACCTTTCCGGCAAATCCATGAACAAAGGGAAAACAGAAAGAAATCTGCCGGAACCGGGCAAAAGCCCCCCCTTTGCCGCATAAGGATGAAAAGAGGGGAAAGAAAGGCAGGGGAAAATATGGAGCTTAGCAGCAGCATAGAGGCAGTGCGGGAGGCAGTATGGGGGCCGGCCATGGTAGCCCTGCTGCTGGGCTGCGGAATATACCTATCCATCCGGACGGGGTTCGTGCAGCTGACCCGCTTCCGGGACTGGTGGCGGGGGACCATCCTGTCCCTTTTTCGGGATAAAGGGGTACGGCAGGGGAAGGGGAACCAATCCCTTTCCCAATTCCAGGCCCTGACCACCGCCCTGGCTGCCACCGTGGGCACGGGGAACATCGCCGGGGTGGCCACGGCCATTCTAACCGGGGGGCCGGGGGCGGTATTCTGGATGTGGATATCGGCCTTTTTCGGCATGTGCACGAAATATGCAGAGGCCCTCCTGGCGGTACGCTACCGCTACCGGGATAAGGCGGGGAACTGGATGGGCGGCGCCATGGTATACCTGGGCCGGGGGGTGCGGGGCCCCCTGGGGAAGGGGCTGGCAATAGCTTTCTGCCTGTTTGCAGCCCTGGCGGCCTTTGGCATTGGCAACATGACCCAGGTAAACGCCATTGCCGGCGCCTTCCGCTACCTGGCGCCGGGCCTGCCAGCCTGGGGGGTGGGCCTGGCCGTTATGGCCCTGGCGGCGCCGGTGCTGCTGGGGGGCATCCGCCGGATCGGCGCCGTAACGGAAAGGCTGGTGCCCCTCATGTCCATCCTGTATATTCTGGGGGGGCTAGGGGTGATCCTCTTTTACGGGGAAAATCTGGGCAGGGCCTTCCGGCAGATTTTCCAAGGGGCCTTTAGCCTGCAGGCGGCGGGGGGTGGCCTGGCGGGCACGGCTATGGCCCGGGCCCTGCGCTACGGGGTGGCCCGGGGCGTATTTTCCAACGAGGCGGGCCTGGGCTCTGCTTCCATGGCCCATGCCGCTGCCGACGTAGAGAACCCTGTGCAGCAGGGCTACTGGGGTATATTCGAAGTATTCGCAGATACCATCGTGGTCTGCACCATTACCGCCCTGGTGCTGCTGACTGCCTTTGATGGGGAGCAGCTGGGCAGCCTGGGGCTACAGGGGGCGCAGCTTTCCATGGCGGCCTTTGGCGCAGTATATGGCCCTGGGGGGGAGGTGCTGCTGGCCCTGAGCCTGTGCCTATTTGCTTTTTCTACGGTGATCGGCTGGAGCTATTATGGAAACCGGGCCATTACCTTCCTGCTGGGGCCCGGAGCAAGCCGGCCCTATACCCTCGTTTATATCCTGGCGATCCTGGGAGGCTGCACCGGCAGCCTGGAGCTGGTTTGGAACGTGGCCGATATTCTCAACGGCCTGATGACCATTCCCAACGTTATAGGCCTCCTGTTCCTTTCCGGGGAGGTGGCCCGGCTCACCCGCCGCTCTTGCGCAGCGCTAAGCGCGCGGCTATAGCGCGCGCGGAGGTTGGTGGGAAACGCTGGTTCCTGCCCGCGTCTTTCGTTAAGAGCCGCCCGGCCCCGTAGATTATGGGGCCGGGCTTTTTTCAGCCTCGCGCAGACGGAAGGGCACCCCTTTCGAAACTCCCTTTCCAGCCGCCGGGGACCGTAGGCCATGGCCCCCGGCTTTCTCCATAGGCAAAAAGAAACGTCGGTGGAAATACGCGGGGGCGGCGGCGCTTCGCATACAGGGCTCCGGGATGCTTGCATCCCGGAGCCCTTTTGCGAAGGGGAGGGGCCGGTTTTGCCGGCCCCTCCAGGAGCGTTTCGCGCTCCCCGCCGCCGCCCCCGCCGCCGGAGGTTTTGCAAAGCTTCCTTTTGGGCCAAAAACGGCGGCCTTTTGCAGAAGCGGCGGGCTTAAATAAAATCGCTTCTGACGGCATGTGCGTCAGAAGCGCTATAGCCTTGCTGCGAAGGCCTTCCTTGTAGCTGCCCCGGCCGCGGCCCCAGGCACAGGGGGCGGCTGAGAATCCCCGCGAAAAGGGCGGAGCCCTTAGCCCGCTTTGCTGCAGAGTGGAAGGGTGTCCAGGTAGCGGCAGAGGTCCTGGAAGCTGCCCTGGGGATAGGGGGAAATATCCACGCCCTTGGGGTTTTCCAGATGGTCCGTCACCAGGAAGAGGGACATGCCCAGGCTTCCGGCCACCATATCCTCTACGGGGTTGTTGCCTACCATAAGGCAGTCCTGGGGCTGGCGGTGGATGCGGGCCAGGATCTCCTGGTAATAGGCGGGGTTGGGTTTACAGCTGGTGCTGTTGTCATAGGTGGTAACCCAGTCGAAATCCCGGGGCTTGAGGCCGATCCAGGAGAGGCGGGTTTCTATGCCCTCCGGCGGGAACAGGGGCGTGGTGGCCAGGACGATGCCATAGCCCTTTCCCCGAAGGCCCTGCAGCAGGCCCCGTACGTCCCGGGGGGCAGGGTCTACCACCTTGCGAACCTGGTGGAAATCCTCCAGATAAAACCGGTCCAGAACGGGCTCCAGCTCCCGCACCTGTGGGCCCAGCTTGGCGGCGAAGGTATCCCAGAACCGGTCATGGTTCAGGGCTTGGCCATCGTTGCGGAGCATGGACTCCGTGCCCTCCCAGAGGGCGGAAAGGAAGGGCATGGGCGCATAGCCCAGGGCTTGGGCCCGGGCGCCAACGGCTTGAAAATAGGCCTGGATGAAAGCATCCTGCTCCATGGGCAGCAGGGTGCCATCCAGGTCGAAAAGTATGGTATCCAACATGAATCGAATGTTCCTCCAACGAGATTATAGTATGAATAATTGCATCCGGGGCCCTATGGGCCTGGAAAAAGCGGCCTTTCGGCCGCTTTTCCTAGAGGGATCAGCCCTCGGCGCGGGGGGATAGGTCTGCAAAGCGGGTGTAGGAATTGAGCCAGGCCAACCGCACAACGCCCGTAGGGCCGTTGCGGTGCTTGGCCAGGATCACCTCCGTGGTATCATCCGCCTCCTCCTCATAGACGGAAGCCCGGTACAGGAACATGATCAGGTCCGCATCCTGCTCAATGCCGCCGCTATCCCTCAGGTCGCTCATGATGGGCCGGTGGTCCGAACGGATCTCCGGCGCCCGGGAAAGCTGGGAAAGGAGCAGGATGGGCAAATCCAGCTCCCTGGCCAGGATCTTCAGGGCCCGGGTGGTCTCTGCCACCCGAAGGGTCTGGCTTTCCCGGCCGGTACCCATATCCATCTGTTGCAAATAATCGATGATGATCAGGTCCAGCCCCTCCTTGGATTTCAGGCGGCGGCTCTTGCTGCGCACCTCTGCCACGGAGCAGCCTGGTGTATCGTCGATATAGATATTGGCGCTGGCAATGGGCTCCAGGGCCTGAGCATAGCGCAGAAGCTGGTCGTCGGTAATATCACCGGTACGCACTGCCTGCATATCCACGCCGCTTTCCGAGCTGAGCATCCGCTGCACCAGCTGCTCCCTGGGCATTTCCAGGGAGAATATGCAGACGGTCTTCTTGCCCTTGGTGGCGGCATTCTGGGCGATATTGAGGGAAAAAGCGGTCTTACCCATGCTGGGCCGGGCTGCCAGGACGATCAGATCCCCCCGCTGCAGGCCGGATGTGAGCTTATC
Source organism: uncultured Clostridia bacterium (assembly GCA_944336625.1). Taxonomy (GTDB): domain Bacteria; phylum Bacillota; class Clostridia; order Christensenellales; family CAG-138; genus Pelethousia. Next base: position 3,229 of record CALVLF010000115.1, on the reverse strand, counting down.
CAGGTCTGTAAAGCCCGTGGGCACCCCCGTGAGCTGGCCCGGGTGCTTCATGCGCTCCCCCAGGGTATCATAAGCGGCCAGGACCGCCTCCCGGATATGGACCATGGTCTCCTGCCGCTTTTTCATGGAGATGTTGAAAACGGCCCGCTCCGCATCGTTGAGGAGCTCCTCCAGGGGCTTATCCCCTTCGGCGGCCTCCCGGGCCATGCGGCCCCCGGCATCCATGAGCTGCCGCAGTACGCTGCGCTCGCTGACGATGCGGATATAGTGGGAAACGTTGGCGGCGCTGGGCACGAACATGGAAAGCTCGGCAATATAAGGGGCGCCTCCCAGGCTTTCCAGCGTGCCTGCCTTTTCCAGGGCCGCCAGCACCGTAACCGTATCCACCGCCTCGCCCTGGCCATAAAGCCCGGCCATGGCCGTAAAGATATCCTGGTGCCGGGGCAGGTAAAAATCCTGGGCGCTCAGGCCCTCCATGGCCTGCTCCACCGCTGCCTTGGAGATGAGCATGCTGCCCAGGATGGACTTTTCCGCCTCCGTGGAATGGGGCGGAACTAGGGCACGGGCCTGCTCCATAGCCCCTTAACCCAGGGGCAGGACTTCCACCTTGAAGCGGGCGTCCGTCTGCTCATACATATGGGCGGTGACCTCCGTAATGCCCAGGTTCTTGATGGGCTCGTCCAGGCGGATCTTTTTCTTATCCACCGTCAGGTCATACTGCTCCTTTAAAGCGGCAGCGATCTCCGCCGCGCCTACGGAGCCAAAGAGCCGGCCTTCCCCGGCCTTGGCGTATATTTTTACCGTCAGGTCGCTCATTTCATCCGCCAGGGCCCGGGCGTTTTTGCGCTGCTCTTCCTTGCGGTGGGCCTCGGCGCTCTTGCGCACGTTGGCAGCATGGATATTATTGGCGTCCGCCGCTACTGCCAGCCCCTGGGGAATCAAATAATTCCGGGCATAGCCGTCGTTCACGTTGACCACGTCGCCGCTCTTGCCTTTGCCTTTTACATCGCTGGTGAGTAATACCTTCATGATTTTCCTCCTTTGCTAAGGGCCCCTTTGGCCCTTGCCGCCAGAAGCACCGGCGGATAATTGCTGTAAATGAATGAAATAAAGCAGGGCCCGGCGCCCAGCAGGCTTGCCTGCCGGCCCCCGGCCATATCCCGGGCGAACCGCCCCGGCCAGGCCCCTTGCAGGAAAGCTAGGCCATGCCGGTTTCCTGCAGATATTCATGGACGGCCTGGGTCAGCCGGTTGATGGCTGCATCCATGGTGGTTCCCCTGAGCTGGGCTCCTGCCACTGCCAGGTGGCCGCCGCCCCCCAGCTTTTCCAAGATGAGTTGCACGTTAATATCCCCCAGGCTCCGGCCCGAGATGGTGATTCCCTCCCCGGCCTGAGCCAGTACGAAGGATGCCTGTATCCCCTTGATGGAGACCAGCTCATCCGCCGCCTGGGCGGCGATAAGGGGGGAATAGCCCGCATCCGGCGGACAGGAGGAAATGGCGATGCCCTTTTCCATGAGGATGGCGCTTTCCACCACCTTGGCCCGGCTGCGATAGGTCTGCATATCGTCCTGGAACATGAGCTTTACCGTGGCCGTATCCGCCCCATTGCGCCTAAGGTAGCTGGCAGCTTCAAAGGTGCGGGCGCCGGTATTGAAGGCGAAATGCTTGGTATCCATGGTGATGCCTGCTAGCAGGGCGCCGCTTTCAAAGGTGGTGAGCCGCAGGTTATCGTCAAAATACTGGATTACCTCCGTCACCATTTCGCAGGTGGAGGAAGCGCCGGCCTCCAGGTAATTGAGGGTGGCGTTTTCCAGGGCATCCACGGGCCGGCGGTGATGGTCGATGACTACCCGCTTCCCTGCCCGCTCATAAACCTCCAGGGCCAGAATAGAGCTGGCCCGCTGGGTATCCACGGCAATGGCAACGGCTCCGCCCCGCATGATGGCAAGGGCCTGCTCCGGGGTTTTGATGGAATCCCGGTAAAGGGTGTTGTGGTGCATGCTGTCCACCGCCCCCTCGATGGAGGGATTGGAGGCATCCAGAACCAGATAGGCGGAACAGCCCACCAGCATGGCGCAGCGCATAAGCCCCAGGGCGGCCCCCATGCAGTCCATATCTGGGTTCCGGTGGCCGATGATAAAGACCTGGTCCGCCGCCTCCATAAGCTGGCGCAGGGCCTTGGCAAAGAGCCGGGCCTTGACCCGGGAATTCCGGGTTGTGACCTGCCGCCGGCCGCCATAGAAGGCATAGCTGGTGCCCCGCTTGACCACGGCCTGGTCTCCCCCCCGGCCCAGGGCTAGCTGCATGGCGCTCTGAGCTGCCTCATCCGAGGCGGCAATCCGGTTGGCTACCCCTACGGAGATGGAAAGGGTGATGGATTGGCTGGTACCCGTATCGATTTCCCGCACGGCATCCAGCAGGGGGAAGCGCTGCTTTTCCAGCTCCGCCAGCCTGGCGGCCTCAATGACCAGGAAGAACTTGGCCGTATCATAATTCCGGTAAACGCCGCCGATGGAGGAGACGAAGTCGCTAATCTTATTTTCCACTTCCGTAAGAACAGAATTGCGGTGGAACTGCTTATCCGCATTCAGGTCGTCATAATTGTCGATCTGAATCAGGGCTACGGTGGGCAGCTGCTCCTCATAGAGCCGGGAATAATGCAGGGCCTCGGTCCGATCCAACCAATACTGGAAGGTCAGATGCCTTGCATTGGGGTTGTTCCGCTGCACCCGCATATTCATCAGCTGGAAGCTGCGGCCCTTATATTCCAGGGAATGGGCCTGGTTGGGAAAGCGAGGATCCAGGCTGGGGATGAGCTGGCGGATATCCCCCCCATCATACAGCTCCCGGAATGCCCGGTTGGCCCAAACGATTCGGCCCTGGTGGTCGAAAAGGAGGGCTGGGATATCGATATTGGAGATGATATTCCCGGCGGCAGAGGTATTCTGCTGAAAAATATCGTCCAGGGCCCTCTCCACCGACCTCCGATAGGAAGCGAAACTGGCTAGGCCTACGCAGAGCAGCACCACTGCCAATAGGCAGATACCCGCGCCGATCCACGGGGGCTGCAGGGCATAGCAGACCAGCCCTCCTGCCAGCAGGGAGAGAATGGCTATGGGGATGAGGATGGTTTGGGGAGAGCGACGCATGGGAGGAACCTTCTTTCCAGCAGCAGAGAGCTAGGGCAGGGGATGACGTTTGCGAATCCGCAGGATGCGGTCAAAAAA
>CALVLF010000114.1 GCA_944336625.1 uncultured Clostridia bacterium | reverse complement strand
CCGTTGAGATACAGGTTAATGGAGCCGATTCCTTCTGCCTCATAAATCGTAGCGGCAATGGCCGCCCTGGCCTTTATCCAGTCCGTAGCCGAAGGCTGATAGGAAGAGCTTAAATAGACATTGCAGGCATCGCTGGATAGCTCTACTCGTTGCAAGGTAATATTATCCGGCAGGGAGGGCAGAAGCAGGTCGCTGCTGGGGCCCTGGGTTAGGGCTTCTATAGCTGCCTGAGCCCGGCTGATATTGCCAGTATAGCTAATTTCCCGGGTCTCCGGTACCAGGCGCAGCCCATCTGCCGAAAGGAAATACAGCTGCGCTTCAAAACTTCCTTCTCTCTCCACCTGCTCGGAAAGGGTAGGAGGCATATCCTGGCTGGGTTCCATAGGCGGGCTGATTTCGCCCGCAACCTGACAGCCTGACAGGGCGGCTAAGAGCATGGCCAGCAAAAGGGCAGCAGCTCTATATGTATTATGTTTTTTTCTCATGCTGCCTCCAGTATGCTCTTAAAGGAACCATAGCCAACTTTATATAGATCGCCTTCCTTGCGCATGGAAATTTCGCAGTTCTCAATGCGGCAGAGCTGGCCATCCGCTTTCTGAAAATCTAAGTTGACCCATACGGAGGCTGTGCCGTCGTCATTTTCTTTCGAGGATAGAATTTCAAATCCGGTAATATTGCCCAGGCCCAACATTTCGTTCTCAAAATTGGCATAAGTCGGTTTTTGCACCCCTCCCACCGGCGCTTCCAAAAAGAGCACATAGGCCATTTCAAACTGGCCGCTCACCATGCGGGAGAGCATGCAACGCAGAATGCGTTCTGCATTCACGACGATTTCCGGGTTGAATTCCAGCGGCTCGATCAGGTCCTCCCCTTCCGCCCGGCTGCTCAACCCCAGATCACCAGTAGAAAGGCGCTCTCCCTGCCCGTTTCCTTCCACATCCACCAGAAATTGTACCCGGATCTCTCCATCCGCGTATTCTGTAAGGGTATTTACCAGCGAGTAAACCCCCAGCTGCCTTGTCAGGTACATTTCTTCCTCGGCGAGGCGGATGGCTTCCTGGGCCAGTTCCTGCGCCTCCATCCCTGCGCCGAAGGAATTCGCCGCCTGGCGCACGCTTTCCACGGAGGAATCATCCAAAAACTCTGCGGAAATGGTTACATACAAAATGCCGCTATCCAACGCCACCTCTACAATATCCGTGCCTGTAGGAAAGATACCGCTCACATTATTGGAGAGGGACTGCTGCGGCACCCCTTCCAACAAAGTACGGATGATGGCCGTTTCCGCCCGTTCATTTGCCCGGACGGATATATTGCGGGTAATCGGCACCAAATAGGCTTCCCCCGTCAAGCGATAATAGAGCACCACGCTTATATCCTTGGCAACTCCATCCTCTGGATCCAAAACTGGAAGGCCTTCATTATTCCGGTCCTCCATCAGAATGCGGCCGCTGCATCCTATGAGAAGCAGGCAAAGGGATAAAATCCATGCCAGCATCAGCTTTGTTTTCATTGATCCCCTCCTTTTATCGGCAGACGAACGGTAAAGGTGCTCCCCTTACCCAGCTTGCTAGCAACCTGTATATAGCCATTATGCAGCGCCACGATTTTTTCCACGATGGAAAGCCCCAGCCCCGTGCCGCCTGTTCCGCGGGAACGGGCTTTATCCACCCTGTAAAACCGCTCAAAGAGATGGCCTAGGGCTTCTTCCGGTATGCCAATGCCCGTATCCGTAACCTGGAAGACGGCTTCATCGTTTTCGGAATAGACCCGCACTTTTACGCTGCCGGCATCGGTATATTTCAGCCCGTTTTCCACCAGGTTGATAACCACCTGCTCCATGCGCATTTCGTCCGCCAGAATGGTTACAGGCTGCAGCTCACAGGATAGGGCGATATGTTTATCCTCTGCCAGGGAGCGCAAGCGCTTGCAAACCCTTTCCGTCAGCATATCCAAACGAAGGGGCTCCATGGTAAGGGCTTGGGCCCCCGCATCCTCCTGCACCAGGCGCAGCAGCTCCGTTACAATTCGAGAAAGGCGGTCGATTTCGTGGTTAACATCGTTGAAAAACTCCTTCATCATGGCCGGATCCGGATCATCCTGATACAGAATGGTTTCGCTCAGAAGCTTCATGGTAGCTAGAGGCGTTTTCAGTTCATGAGATGCATTGGCAATGAACTCATCCCGAACCCGATCGTGGTCTTCAATCCGCTCACTCATGCGATTAAACGCCTTCCCCAGCTCTGCGATCTCGCCGCCGCCAGAAACCTTCACCCGTACGCCATAGCCCTGGGTTCCCATGCGGCGGATTGCAGCGGTCAGGTCCACAATGGGCTTGGTGAGCCACCCCGATAGCAGGAAGGTGAGGATGACGATAGTAATCATCATGATGAGGAAGATCATGGTGGTCTGCCGGTTTACATCATTGATGCTGTCCACCACATCCTGAATGGAAGCACAATAAAGCACCGCCCCCACATAAGTGCCATCCACGGTAATGGGAGCAGTATAATAGACGGTCCAGATAGATCGTTCGTTCCAGGTTAAAAGGCCGCCGCTTTCATCCTCCCGCTGCACATAGTGAAACGCATAGGAGGTTTCCGCGCCGTCTATGAGCACATCCCGCACCTCCCGGTAAGGAAGCCGGTAACCATTATGCTGGGAAGCGGAATCTACCTGCACCACGCCATCCATATCCAGCACCAGAACGCGGCCGCCCATGGAGTAGGCCCGCTCCTGCACATAAGCATAGATATTCTCCGCCGAATTTCCCATAAGCTCCGGACCAATCTCAAGGGCCAGACGTGCAGTTTCCTGGCTTTGAGTCTGGGTGCGCTGCGATACCAAGAAATCCTCCATCAGATTGGATACCATCTGGCCGATAAAAAGAAGGGCACACACGGTTATGAGCAGATAAATGCCCGACATGCGCGCCCGAACGGAGCCAAAGAGCTTATTGCGCAAAGTAATACCCTACCCCCCACTTTGTCATAATATGGCTCGGATTCGCAGGGTCCGCCTCGATTTTTTCCCGCAGGCGGCGAATATGGACATCTACCGTGCGGAAATCTCCAATATAGTCGAAGCCCCATATGGTTTCCAAAAGCTCGTCCCGGCTGTAAACTTTGCCGGGGTTGGACATAAACAGATGCAGCAGATCGAATTCCTTTACCGTCAGGTTAACGGACTGGCCATGGGCCTGTGCGCTCCGGTTTCCAAGGTTTATGGTAATATCGCCGGCTGTCAGGGTAAGTTTAGGCGCCTCGCTCTTGGCACCAGTGCGGCGGAGGATGGACTTGATCCGCGCTTTTACCTCCAGAATATTAAACGGCTTGGTCATATAGTCGTCCGCACCATATTCAAGGCCCAGGATCTTATCCATATCCTCGCCCTTGGCGGTAAGCATGATGATGGGAATATCGCTCTTTTCCCGCACAGCCTGGCATACTTCGATGCCGCTCATCTTTGGCAGCATCACATCCAGCAATACCAGATCGTATCCGCCCTTTCGGATTTTTTCCAGGGCCGCTTCGCCGTCTTCCGCACTTTCGGTTTCGTAACCATCCTGCTCCAGTGCAAATTTCAGGCCCTTAAGGATGAGGGGCTCGTCATCTACGAGCAAAATGCGTTTTGCCATGGCGTTGACCTCCCAGCAGGCACAAAACCATCCTGTGCCCGCTTATCACAAGTAATATATATCATTGATTATACCATATATCTGCCCCTTTGAAACCAGTAAATACAAAAATAGGCCGGGCATCTGTACAAACGGGGCTTGCTTTTGATATAATAACTTAGTTATTGATTGTTATGCGATGTCGAATTCTACCGCGTATTGAAAGGATTTGTTGTGTTGAAACGTACGATTACTGCCTTGCTGGCAGCGCTTCTCTTCCTCGCCCTACTGCCCGGCATGGCGCTGGCAGAGTTTGATCCTGCCTCCATCTCCACGCCCTATGTCTGCCTGATTGACCAGGATACCGGCGCCATCCTCTATGAGCATAACGCCCATACCCAGGCCTTTCCCGCCAGTACTACCAAGATCATGACCTGCATTCTTACCATTGAGATGTGCGATGATCTTTATGAGACCATAAATATCGGCAGCGGATTTGATACAGGGGGCTCCCTCACCTCCCCCTACCCGCTTACCCGGGATGAAGAAATCCGTATTATCGACCTGCTGTATTGCACCATGATGGTTTCTGGCAACGATGCCTCCAGCGCGCTGGCCATATATCTGGCCGGCAGCCAGGCGGAATTCGCCAACCTGATGAACCAGAAGGCAGCAGAGCTGGGCATGACGGGCACCCATTTCGTCAATGCCAACGGCCTGCATGATGAGAACCATTATACCACGGCCTACGATATGGCTCTGTTGAGCCGCTATGCCATGCAAAATGCCACGTTCCGGGAGATCGTTGGCAGCGAAACCTTTGAAGTGCCGGCTACAAACAACAACCCCGCCCGGCTTCTGGAAAATGCCAACCGGCTCATCCATACCCGGGAAGACCGGGATAATCTTGAATACGCCTATGCAACCGGCATCAAAACCGGCGATACCGCCTATGCGGGCCGCTGCCTGGTGGCTTCTGCGGAGCATGACGGCGTAGGTTTAATTCTTGTCCTATTTGGAGATATGGAAGGGGAGGTCCCCTCCGAATACCGTTTTGAAAACGCCGCGCAGTTTTTTGACTGGGGATTTGCGAACTATGCCTCCGTCCCCGTATCTTCCCTGAACCTAGTAACGGAGTTCACCGCCCCGGTGAATAATGCCTCCTTTGAAAATGCCGGCCAGAATATGCTTTCCGTACAGGCGGCCATAAGCAGCGACGCGAAAATTGGCGGCCTGCAGGATACCGTTTCTACCATCCAGGCGAATTCTGCCTCCATCACGGCTAACCCCATCTATAATGGCGGCACGCTTACAGCCCCCATCCAGGCGGGCGATGTAGTGGGCCAGGTGGAATATAGCTATAATCAGCAGGTGCTTTTTGTAGCGGATCTTGTTGCCCAGAACTCCGTAAGCGAAATTGGCAGCGTATTGGATGCGGATCCTTCCGCCAGCCCCCTGTTGGTAAACCAGGATGAGCCCGAGGGCAATCCCTTTTTGATCTGGTTTATCATATTGGGTATTCTACTCGTCCTGCTCATCCTCTTTAAGCTCGCCGCCAACCGGCGCCGGCGTAAGCGCAGGCGCCGCACCGTCTACCGTTACCGCCGCCGCTAATGCTGCATTTTATCGATCTTACCCATACGATCCGCCCGGGCATGCCCCTTTTCCCTGGAACGCCAGAACCGGCCCTCACAGAGGCAGGCAGCCTGGAGGCCCAAGGATACCGGGAGACGGATTTACACTTTTTCTCCCACGTGGGCACCCATATGGATGCCCCGGCCCATGTGCTTCCATCTGGGCTTTTTCTGGACCAGCTGGATATACAGCGCTTCGGCGGAAGGGCAATTCTGGTAGACTGCCGGGAGGCTTCAGGCTGGATTTCCCTTTCCTGGCTTAAATCAGCTCCAGTAGAGCTTCAGGCCGGGGATTACCTCCTTCTCTATACAGGCTGGAGCCATTGCTGGGATACCCCCGCTTACTATGATGGATTTCCCCTTCTTACGCCAGAGGCCATTGACTTTCTGGCATATAAGCAGGTGCGGGGCATTGGCTTGGATGCGCTCAGCGTAGACGGGCTAGCAGACGAAAGCCTTCCAAATCATAAACGGCTTTTGGGCGCCGGCATTCTCATCATAGAAAACCTTACAAACCTGGATAATCTGCCGGCCCATATTCCCTTCATCTTTGCCGCCCTTCCGCTGAAATATGGCAATGCGGATGGAGCGCCGGTTCGGGCTGTGGCCTTCTGGGAGGAGTAGCATCATAAAAAGAACCGTATCCGAAAATCGGATGCGGTTCTTTCTTAATTTCTGCTTTGGCTGATCTTTGGGATCTTGCCCAAGTCATTCGTTCCCATATTCTTCGGAGTAGTTGATGCAACCGCTATCCTCCCAGAGACGCTCCAGGTGATAGTACTGCCGCTCATCCGGATGGAAGATATGGACCAATATATCTCCGAAGTCCAGAACGATCCAACGGCCCTCATTATAGCCTTCCTTGCGCAAAACAGTCCGGCCCATGGCCGCCGCCTTATCCTCCAGCTCATCACACAGGGTCTTTACCTGTACGCTGGAGCGGCCGGAGCAGACGACAAACCAGTCCGCAACGATGGTTTTATCTGCCACATACAGGGCCTTAATATCCACCGCCTTTTTATCATCCAGAATTTTGCACAGAGACAGCACTTCTTCTCTCATCGGTTGCTCCAATGGACTACCTCCTTTTTATGGTTTTGTCTATTTCTTCCCATGCCGCTAATGAGGCAGGGTGCATAGGCTCTCCCCTTTGGGCCAGATAAGCCGCCGTATGGGCTAGGCAGGTTGCCATGCCCAGATCCAGGCTTTCCTCCGCCGCTTTGCGAATATCTTCCAGGCCGTCATATTGCCGGCCCGGTTCCGTTTTATCCGCAAGATAAATCACTTTATCCAAATCCGTCATCCCGGCGCCGCAGACCGTATGCCGGGAAATGGCCTGCAAAACCTGCGGATCGGCAATGCCGTAGCTCCGCCTGGCATGCTCCGCGCCAACGGGACCATGGCGCACGGAAGCCGGAAGATCCCCCACGTCCATGCCATAGGCCTGGGCCAGAGCATCTGCCCTGCCTTTTGCGCAATCATGCAGCAGGGCGGCCAGGCGGGCTTTTCCCGGATCCACCCCATGGCGTTCCGCCAGCAGGGCCGCCGTCCGGACAACGCCCATGGTATGCCGGAAACGATGGTCATCCAGCGCAAGACGAAGCTTGTCGATCATATGCACCATATCCTGGGGCATATACAGGCCCTTTTCGTATATATACTGGATCACCTTGGGCGGGGTCATCCCCTCGATTGGCAGGCCGGCTTCCATTCGCTCACGAATCTGTGAGGAAGAGATATTGGGCCCGGCTTCTGGCAGCAGGACGATCTCTGCCCCATATTCCGCCTGGAGCCGCCGGGCCGCCTCAGCGATTCCCGGGCTGTCCGGCCGGCCGGCCACCAGGAAGCGGACATTTTGCATAAGCCAGGCCGCCTCGTGCCAAGTATCCAGGGTCAGGAGCATATCGCCGCCGATAAGCCAGGTGATCTGAGCGCCAGGATACTGGCTTTTCAGCTGGGCCACAGTATCGGAGGTATAGCTTTTACCGCCCCGATCGATCTCCAGGCTGGAAGCCTGCAACCCTGGGATATCCTCCGCGGCTAACTTGGCCATTTCCAGGCGGATCTCTGGGGGTACAGCATAGGATAGCTTCTTATGCGGAGGATTTGCAGCTACCATAAGAAAAAGCTGCGTCAGCCCTCCATCTCGAATAGCCTCCTGGGCAATCTGCAAATGGCCATTATGGATGGGATTAAAACTGCCGCCGAATACACCAAGGCGCATATGCCTTTAACGCGTTCCTTTCGTTTTTCTCAGCTTGCATCTTTACCAGGTTTTCCAGAATGATGCAGACTGTGCTACTGTTGCAATTGTATTATACACCATTAATCTTTCCGCGTATATCCTGCATTTCGTTGTCAATACTAAAAATATTCGTTATATTCGTTTTTTCATCCGGATAAACGCCGGGCGAACACAGGAAGGAGATATTGTATGAAACGGAACCGGGCGCTTATGAGCTACTATAAGCAAAAACTCTATGGCGGGCGCAGCAGCTTTGCCAGGGCGGTAGACTATATATCCCTGCGGCTTATTCTTTTCCTGCTATGCTATGTACATTTTTCCGGGCTGATTTCCAATCTGATCATGGCAGGGCTTATGAGCCTTTTGGCGCTGGCCTTTGGCTCTGTTGCATTAGAGCTCATCAAGAGCATCCGCCTAGATCGTTTTATTCGCCAGGAACGGGCGGCTATCGCCCAGGATGCCATCCGAAAAAAGATACAGCGCATGCCTCGGGAAGAGCAGCTTGAAACGCTGCGCGCTTACGCAAAAAACAATCCCCAAGCTTTTGCGCCGGATTCCATTATCTTTATCCCGCAAAAAACCGCCCCTCTTTCTCAGGATGACGTGTTGGCAGCGGTTCATGCTGCAAAAAAGCGGAGCGCAAAGGGCGTCACCCTCCTGCATAAAGGCACCCTTACCCCACAAGCCCAGGAAATGGCCCGGGAATGTAAGGAAACCACCGTTTCTTTTTTAGGGCTGGAGCAGATCCTGTCCCTACAGGATCGCCAAGCCCTTACCCCTTCGCCCGAAGAAATCGACGAGATCATTCTGGAGATGCTTTCCCAGCTCCGGCAAAGAAAAAAAGAAGCCCGCTCCAGGCCCTTTGGCAAGGGAAGAGTCAGGCGGTATATTTATTGCGCCATCGGTTTAATGATCGCCTCGTTTTTCGTAGGTTATCCCATATACTACCGGCTTATGTCTGCCATGTGCATAAGCTTTGGCGCCATCGCCTATGCGGTGAATCAGGCGGATACGCCGGCAGGAGGCTAAAGCTCGATCTTTGGCGAATCCGGGTTCCGGCGGTAGATGGTTATCTTCCGGCCGATACACTGGATAGGCTCCGCCTCCAAGGCTTTGCACAAAGCATCGCAGGCCTCCCTGGCAGAAAGGTCTGCGGTTTCCAGCACCGTAATCTTGATAAGCTCCCGGGCATCCAGGGCCATGCCTAATTGCTCCAGCATGGCCGCGCCGATGCCGCCCTTGCCAATCTGAAAAATAGGCTGAATCGTATTCGCCAACCTTCTGAGTTTGGCTCTTTCTTTTCCGGTCATAGGTCATCCTTTCTATTCGATGAAGTCAAATTCCCATTCTCCCATGCGGATGGTGCTCTCTTCGCTGGCACCCTTTGCCTTGAGAGCGTCGATGATCCCCTCTTTCAGCAGGAATTGCTGGAAGCGGCGCATGGATTCCTCATCCTCCGCATAGGTGGTATCCAGCAAGTACTCTACGCTTCCTCCCGTTACGACAAAAACGTCCCCATCCATTTCGATTTGGAAGCCTGGCGTATAGCGGTGTCCCTCCGGCATTTCCTCTTCTTCGAAAGCATAGGTTTGGGGCAGGGTTTTCAGGGTCTGCAGCACGGCATCCAGCAGTGGGCCAAAGCCTTGGGCCGTAGCGGCGGAAACGGGGAAAATCTGAACCGAAGGCCCCAGGGCGCTCCGCAGCCTGGCCAAATTCTCCTGCGCGCCGGTAATATCCATTTTGTTTGCAGCGATCAGCTGGGGCAGGGCTGCCAGCCGTTGGCTATAGCGCATAAGTTCCGCCTTGATCTGCTGGAAATCCTCCAAAGGATCCCGGCCCTCCGAGCCAGATACATCCAGCACATGAATAAGCATTCGGGTCCGCTCCACATGGCGGAGGAAATCATGCCCCAGGCCAGCGCCTTCCGCCGCTCCCTCGATGAGGCCAGGGATATCCGCCAGCACAAAGCTCTGCTCATACCGCTGCACCACTCCCAGGTTGGGCGTAAGGGTGGTAAAATGGTAATTGGCAATTTTGGGCCGCGCACTGGTAAGAACGGAAAGAATGGTGCTCTTCCCTACATTGGGCAGGCCCACCAGCCCCACATCCGCGATGGTCATCAGCTCCAGCTCCACCTCGTGCTCCAGGGTTTTCTGGCCGGGCTGTGCAAAGCGGGGGCTTTGGCGGGTGGGCGTTGCAAAGCGGGCATTTCCCTTTCCCCCCCGGCCGCCATGGAGCACCACCCGGCTTTTCCCGGGGATATGCATATCCGCCACAATGCGGCCGCTTTCCAGATCCCGCACCAGGGTGCCTACGGGAACGCGAATCACCAGGTCCTCCCCATTTTTCCCCCGGGAAAGCTTGGCCTTACCGTTTTCGCCCCGCTGCGCCCGGTAATGGCGCATGAATTTAAAATCTAAAAGCGTGCTCATATTGGGGTCTGCTAGGAATACCACGTTTCCGCCCCGGCCGCCATCCCCTCCATCGGGGCCGCCCCGGGCTACGTATTTTTCCCGGTGGAAGCTGGCGCAGCCATCTCCCCCGTCCCCGGCTTTGATAGCGATTTTTGCTTTATCTACAAATTGCATAAGCTAGTTTTCTTCCTTTCCATTGAGAGCATGCAGGCAATAAGGCCGGACGGGGCAATCTGCACAGGCCGGATTCCGGGCGGAGCATACCCGCCTGCCATGAAAGATCAGCCAATGGTGGGCAATGGACCACTTTTCCATGGGGATGTTTTCCATAAGCTGTTCCTCCGTATGTTCTACATCCTTTGCCTGCGCAAGCCCCATCCGGTTGCTTACCCGGAATACATGAGTATCCACGGCGATTGCCGGCTGGCCGAAAGCATTGGAAAGAACCACATTGGCGGTTTTCCGCCCAACGCCTGGCAGGGCCATGAGCTCCTCCCTGGTTTGGGGTACCTGGCCATTATATTTTTCCACCAAAATACGGCTGGCAGCGATGATATTCTTCCCCTTTGTTTTAAAAAGTCCACAGCCTTTTATATAAGGCTCCAGCTCTGCTTCCGTAGCCGCAGCCATCCGCTCCGGCGTACCATAGGCCGGAAACAGATTCGCTGTAACCTTGTTCACCTGCTTATCCGTGCACTGGGCGCTAAGGATGGTAGCTACCAGCAGTTCAAAAGGGTTGGTAAAATCCAGCTGCGGCGCCGCATCTGGATAGGTTTCCGCTAAAACATCCAAAATATGCCCAATTCGCTCCGCTTTTGCCTTTTTGCTCTCCTTCATAAGCCCCTCCATCGTATATATCGACAGTTTATTATAACTGGTTCCATTTGGGGCCGCAAGTAGGCAAGGGCTTTTTCCGCCAGTTTTCCTTCCTTTCCAGAAAATATTCCCCGTCTTTGGAGGCAGCGTGTGTTTTCCCTTTGATTTTGGGCAATCCTAACCCATATATCATTAAAATGGGGAGGCGCGTTCGGTTGGAAGCGGTGGGTAAAAAAAGACGGAATCATTTTTTGCAGGCGCTTCGGTGGCTTTCTTTAGCAGCTGTGTTATGCTGCCTGTTTTTCCTTTTGTTTTTTGCTGCGCAAATCTGGGAGCTGGATGCCTGGCATGATTTTGACCCAGCTCTCATTCTAGAGGCCCAGCAGTCCCTTATTCTGTATGACTGCCAGGGACAGGAGCTCATTCGCCTGCACGATAAGGAAGACCGGGTTTCCATTCCACTGGAAGAAGTGCCCTTATACGTCCGGCAAGCCTTTATTTCCGCCGAAGATGCCCGCTTTTATGACCATGCAGGCGTAGATATCATTCGCATCGCCGGCGCGGCCTGGGCAGATATCAAGGCCGGCGGCTATGTACAGGGGGCTTCTACCATCAGCCAGCAGCTGATTAAGCTAAGCCACCTTTCTTCCGATAAGACTATAGCTCGAAAGCTGGAAGAAGCCGTGCTGGCATGCCAGATGGAAACCCAGTATTCCAAGGATGAGATCTTGGAAATGTATCTCAATTATGTATATTTCGGCGGCGGTTACTATGGAATCGAGGCTGCCTCCCTGGGATATTTTGGCGTACATGCCCGGGATCTTTCCGTGGCCCAGGGCGCCATGCTGGCAGGCATTCTAAAATCGCCCACTAATTACGCGCCCCATCTTGATTTTCAGGCATCCCTGGGCCGCCGGGATACCGTTTTGAATCTAATGGCAGAATATGGATACCTGAGCGAAGAAGAGCTGGCCGCTGCCAAGGCCGAGGAAATGATCATCCTGCATGATGGCAACAGCGGGGCGGCAGCCGAACGCAATTATTACATCGATACGGCCCTGCAGGCGGCGGCGGATCTACTGGGGATAGATAGCGGGGACCTGCTTACAGGGGGCTATCGCATTTATACAGCTATGGATCCGGAGATCCAGGCACAGTGCGAGGCGATTTTTGCCGATGATGAGTTCTTCCCCGGAGATGCGCAAGCTGCTATCGTAGTGCAGGAAGCCGCTACCGGGCAGGTCAAGGCCATGATCGGCGGCCGGGGGGAATACGCGGCTATGGCCTTCAACCGGGCTACGGATATCCGGCGCCAGCCCGGTTCTGTGATCAAGCCCATTATCGCCTACGCCCCAGCTCTGGAAAGCTACGGCTATACCGCTGCATCCATGCTGCTGGATGAGCCCACCAGCTTTGCCGATTATAGCCCCCGCAATTTCCGGGATAAATACTATGGCTGGGTAACGCTTCGGGAAGCGGTTACCCGCTCCTTGAATATACCCGCTGTCAAGGTCCTGGCCGATATTGGCGTCGATGCGGGGAAGGACTTTGCCCAGAGCTGCGGGATTCCCTTTGATGCCAGCGATACCAGCCTTGCCCTGGCCCTGGGGGGCTTTACCTACGGAGTATCCCCCATGCAGATCGCCGGGGCCTATGCGGTATTCGCCTCTGGCGGGGTATATAACACCCCTTCCCTCATTCAGAAAATTACCGATAGCGCCGGGAATACGCTCTATGAATACCAGCCTGAAAACAAGCGGGTTCTTTCTGCGCAAAGCGCATATATCCTTACCAGTATGCTCCAAAGCGCCATTCAGGAAGGAACAGGCCACCGGCTGAAGGATCTTGCCCTCCCGCTGGCGGGAAAGACCGGAACGGTAGGCGAAGATGCAGGCAACCGGGATGCCTGGATGGCCTGCTATACCCCCGACTATGCGGCAGCTGTATGGATGGGCTATGATACCAGCCAGGAGGGTGCTCTTCCCGAAGACGCCACCGGCGGTAAATATCCGGCGCTGGTGCTTGGGGAGCTTTTCAGCGCCATCTATGCAGAGGATACTGCCCAGGACTTCTCCATGCCGCAGGGCGTCAATACATATAAGCTGGATCTATACTCTTTGGAGAATCTCCATCAGGCCGTTCTGGCCACGGCCTTAACGCCCCAAAGCGCCATTGTAGAAGAGGTCTTTGTAGAAGGCAGCCAGCCCACAGCGCAAAGTGCTTATTGGGTTGTTCCGTCTCCCCCGTTTTCTTTTCGGGTTTCTCTGGGAGCGGACGGCAAGCCCAATATCTCCTTTACCGGTAAGGAGGATTTTGCCCTCTACCGGCTATATCGTCAGGAAGGGGACGGAGAGCCCCAGCTCCTGCGGACCTGGCGAGGTTCCGGCGCCGTAACCTATGCGGATACTTCCGCCCTGCCAGGGCAGAGCTATACCTATTATGTCCTGCCCGTTCATGTAGAAATGGAGGTTGGGGGCGATCCGGTGCAGGGGCCTGCCACCAAGCGGCTTACGGTTACTGTCAGCCAGCCCGTTATCGACGTGGAGATTCCCGCGCCTTCCCCCACCCCTGCCTATTCCCCTGCGCCATCCTACCCCGCGCTAGAGGAAGGGGCCGCTTAATCGCGCTTCTGGGGCCGGTTCACATGCCGGCCCTAAACGCTATATTATACTTCTTCTTTTTGCCAGCCTGAAGTAAGCGTTTTCCCTTTTGCGCCCCATTTTTAAAGAAAACTGCCCCAGAATTCAAAAACAGGACATAGTTCCCGAAGCCGGATATGGTATAATTTTGCATAGGATATTCTAAGGAGGTCCACATGCCGGCCACCGTTTATTCCTTTATAACCCTGCTGATGCGCTATGTGTTTGTGGCAGCGATTTTGTATATTCTTGGCAGGATCATCTACCATTCCGTCAACGAATATACGGAGCTGCGGCGGGCGCTCCAGTGGCTGCAGGGAGGCTATGCGCGGAACATCGAATTTCTGCCTCCTTACGATACAAGGGAAGGCGGCTATGTCTTGGTGCGTTCAAATCTGATCGGCCGAAGCCCCCGCTGTGATATTTATATCGACGACAAATCCGTGCGCCGCAAGCACGCCCTTCTCTTTGAAAGAAGAGGCAACGCCTATATTAAGCCCAAAGGCCGCGCTAAAATCTATATCAACGGCGCAAGGCCGCAAAAACGCAAAGCCCTTTTGCAGGATGGGGATTTGGTGCGCCTAGGCGAAGTGGAATTTTATTATAAACTCCGGCGGGTTCCCAGAAAGGAGGCGCCATGAACAGAGTACGGCATATGAGCGCCCTTGGCCTTCTGTTTATTGTAATGCTCTTTGAAGTGATGGCCTTTTCCCTGCTTTCTCTGCGAGATGAGAGCTTTGATCCTTGGGCATTGCTTTTTGCGCTGGCCCTGGTTATCCTTTTGCTCTTTCAGTATGTATTCCTTTTGTGGATCTCCCGCTATGCAGACCGCTTCCTGCTGGTCATCGCCAACCTTCTGGCGGGCATCGGCATGATCGTACAGTATAGGCTTTCGCCGGAAACGGCTTTCCGCCAGCTCGTGCTTTATGCCATCGGGCTGGTGGCCATGCTGATCTGCGTGGGCCTTATGCACCGGCCCAGCTTTTTCCGCAGGTTGAACTGGGTGATGATCATTGGCAGCCTGGCTATATTAGGCGTACTGCTGATCGTCGGGGAAGAGCAGGGCGGCGCAAAAAACTGGATCAAAATCGGCAGTTTTTCCTTCCAGCCTTCGGAATTTGTAAAGGTGGCCCTTGTATTTATTTCCGCCAACTATCTTACCGATCAGAAGCGGCTGCTGGATTGGCTGCCTTCCGCCCTGTTTGCCATCCTGGTATGCGCGCTGCTGGTAGCGGAGCGTGATCTTGGGGCAGCGCTTCTGGTGGCAGGGACCTATCTTATTTTGTTTTATTCCGCTACAGGCCACATAAAAACCACCCTCATCGGCCTGGGCGCCGGCTGCCTGGGGGCAGTTGCCAGCTACTTTGTTTTTGATCATGTCCGGGCCCGAATCGCCATATGGCAAAACCCATGGGCTACCTATGAGACCAGTGGATACCAGGTTGCCCAGGGGCTCATGGCTATTGCTTCTGGCGGAATGTGGGGGCTGGGCCTAACCCAGGGATCGCCCAAGACCATCCCCGCCTATAATACGGACTATATTTTCGCCGTAATCTGTGAGGAATTCGGCATCATCTTTGGCATCGCCGTTATTGCCCTGTATCTTGTTTTCATCATCCGGGGAGCTCTTGTAGCCCTGTATGCCCGCGACCGGTATCTGATGCTGGTTGCCTTTGGATGTACGGTGCTTATCACCCTGCAGAGCTTTATCATCATTGGCGGCGTCATCAAGCTGATTCCCCTGACCGGTATTACCATGCCCTTTGTGAGTCATGGCGGTAGCTCTATGATTGCTTCCATGATGCTGCTTGGGATACTGGGGGGCGTAGCTATACGCAACGGCGACATGCTGGAAGACGCCATGGATGAAGCGCTGGAAGAGGATAGGCTGATGCGCTTAGAGAAGGAGGATGCCCATGCAGGACAACAGCCGTAAATACATCCGGGCTATGCTCATCCTGTTCTGCGCTATGTTTCTGATCCTGTGCATATACCTTGTGTATATCGTGGGCATTTATGGGAACCGCTGGTTTACCAGCCCCTATAATACCCGCGTGCAGGCTCAGAAGGACAACGTGCAGGCCGGCCGCATTGCGGACAGAAACGGGGAACTGCTGGCCTATACCGACGAGGATGGCCAGCGAAAATACGCCGCTACCTCCGCACGCCGCCGGGCCGTTTGCCATATTGTTGGCGACAGCTATGGCCAAACGATTGGCGCAGAGAGCATGTTTGCCAAGTACCTTCTCGGCTTCGATCAGGATATCCTGGATCTGCTGGCGGAAACCTTCAGCTCTGAGGCACGGGTGGGCTCCTCCGTGATGCTGACCATCGACGCGGAACTCTGCGATTATGCCTATGATCTTATGGATGATTACTGGGGCGCTATTGTAATCATGAACTATAAAACCGGTGAAATCCTCTGCTCCGTCAGCCAGCCTACCTTCGACCCCAGCTACATGGCCGACTATATCTCCGGCGAGCGGGAGCTGGCAGCCAGCGCTATGGTCAACCGGGTAACCATGGGAAAATATACCCCCGGCTCTACCTTTAAAACCGTAACGCTTATCGCCGCCCTTCGCTATCTTCCCGGGGTAACGGAGCGGACTTTTTCCTGCGATGGGCCCCTTGTATTCGACCTGGAGACGGGCAAATACCTGCCGGATGTTACCGTGGATGATTCTGACTTTGTCAACGCCACCGGCGATCTGAATTATGACCGGCAGCAGGAAGGCGTAGAAGATACGGAAACGGAGCCGGACGTAGTACAAAAATACAGCATTATCCGGGATTCCAACAGCAGCTACCATGGCTCCCTCACCCTGTTTGAAGCCTATGCCCATTCCTGCAATACTACCTTCGCCCGCTTGGCCATGGAGATCGGCCCGGAAAAAATGGCCAAAACCGCCCGGGATCTTGGCATTGGAGACGAATTCCTCTTTGAGGATATCCTGCTGTATTCCAGCAGCTATGAAAAGCCGGATACGGACCGGAACCTGGCCTGGAGCGGGGTTGGGCAATACAGGGACATTATGACGCCTATGCAGATGTGCATGCTCACAGCTGCCGTGGCCAATGACGGCGTAGTTATGGAGCCGCGGCTTCTTTATAAAGTGGTCACAAAGAACAACTATGTGCGCTACACCCCTTCCAGCAAGGCCTATGATACCATTCTTTCCGCCCAGGAAGCGCAGATCGTTCAGGAGGCCATGCTGGGAACCATAGAATACGGTACGGGCACCCGCGCATCCGTATCCGGCTACACCGTAGGTGGGAAGACGGGTACTGCGGAAATCTCCTCCGATAAGAGCGTGAATACCCACGCTTGGTTTACCGGCTTTATCCAGGAAGAAGAGCATCCGCTGGCCATATGCGTCATCCTGGAGCAGGCGGGCGGCGGCGGCTCCGTAGCAGCGCCCATGGCAGGAAAGCTGCTGGAAAGGGCCATAGATCTGGGCTATTAGATATTTGCCACCAGCCCTGACTCGCTGCTTTCTTTTGGGGAGCCCGTTCTAGATGCTATTTGCTCTTTTTTAAAAAATCTGAAAAAAGGGCTTGCCAAATCGTCCCGGTTGTTGTATTATAATTGGCGTACCGTTCCGGTGGGCAAACAAACCCCAGTGAGCGAACCCAATATTCCTCCTTAGCTCAGTCGGTAGAGCATGCGGCTGTTAACCGCAGTGTCGTTGGTTCGAGTCCAACAGGGGGAGCCAAATCGGGTCATCTTAATAGATGCACCACCGAAAAACCCAGATAACATCTG
>CALVLF010000113.1 GCA_944336625.1 uncultured Clostridia bacterium | reverse complement strand
ATGTGGATACCCTCTACATACGGATGAAAGGTGGATATGAAGCGGAAATCACGTTGCCCGGCGTATAACGGGTAGAGAGGCCAGGGCAGGATATTGAAAAATGCAGTATCCAGACCTGGCCTCTTTTTTGATGAACAACACTCCAAAAGAGTGTGATATTCCTTGATTCTTTAGGTAATATTAGCTATAATTTAAATAATTTAAATATGAATTATGTTAGCGGGACAGTCCTTAAAGATTTAGGAAAAGTACCCTGCATCTATTTTGGTGACCGGACCCAAAGCCTGAAGATATCATATCTTCAGGCTTTCTTTTTACCCTCCGCCAGTTTTCCCGCTGCCTCCTCCCTACCCTGCTGCCTTGCCCCATTACTGCCAGGGCAGAGCCTGGCAGGTTCTTCCCCAGGCGGCTGGCCCTTTGCTTGGCACTGTAGAAGGCGGGCCTTATATGTGCGCAAAAAAGGGGCCATTGCCCTGAAGGCAGCAGCCCCTTTTTTATAATATAATAGATTTTTACAGCAGGCTTCAACCGGCAAGCGGCCGGCATACCACATTAATAGTTTTCCGCGTGGATCTCGAAATAGCTCTGGGGATGGGCGCAGGTCGGGCAGATTTCCGGCGCGGAAGTTCCAACGACGATATGCCCACAATTGCGGCACTCCCATACCTTCACTTCGCTCTTTGCGAACACCTCAGCCATCTCTACATTGTGGAGCAGTGCGCGGTATCTCTCTTCATGATGCTTCTCAATGGCGGCAACTAAGCGGAATTTCGCAGCCAGCTCCGGGAATCCCTCTTCCTCTGCCGTCTTTGCAAAGCCATCATACATATCGGTCCACTCGTAATTCTCTCCCTCTGCGGCAGCGAGCAGGTTCTGGGCCGTGTTACCGATGCCGTTCATCTCCTTGAACCACATCTTTGCATGTTCCTTTTCGTTTTCCGCCGTCTTCAGGAACAGGGCCGCGATCTGCTCATAGCCTTCCTTCTTGGCTACAGAGGCGAAATAGGTATACTTATTGCGCGCCTGCGATTCTCCGGCGAAAGCGGTCTCCAGGTTCTTTTCCGTCTGCGTTCCAGCGTATTTGCTCATTTTCTTTTCTTCCTTTCTGTTTATATTTTCTTTTTGGGGTTCCATTGTTTCATTACAGGGAATCTGCTTTAATAGCTTTTTTGCCGCATCTATGGGGAAATTTTCCGTAGGGGGATTTGCGATCAACCGCTCCAAAAGGTTATGCGCATTAGCGCTCTGGGGCAGCATATATCCGGATTCTCGCAAAAGATCTTCATTGACCAGGCGGATGGATTTCGCCGCGGCTGTCATCAGGCGGTATAGGCCATCCTCTTTTGCCGCCTGGGCCAGCTGCAGCGCCGCCTTCTCCTGTTTTGCTTTATTATTGGCCAATGCATGGGAAGTTGTCAAGACCGTTTCTGCTTTCTTCTGCTGGGGTGGATATTGCACAGGAACCATGGAAATGGCAGCGCTTGGGCAGGCAGCCGCGCACACGCCGCAACCTAAGCATTTTTCTACATCGATGATACTGTTTTCCGTATCTGTTGCGCCTACTGGGCAGACATAGAGGCAGAGGCAGTCCTTTGTACAAAGCCGCAAATTCCGCACAGCAACTTTTTTCATGCCTGCTCCCTCCCTTCAATCTTATCAAACTTCCACGCAGGAACCTTACATACCGGGCAGAGCTGGGGAGGATTGGCCCCAATATAGATAAAGCCGCATACGGTACAAACCCAAACTTCCGTCTCCGCCAGCAGGGCTTCCCCTTCCTGTCGGTATTGGCTTATCAGGGAATTCAGCATGTTCGTAACCTTCTCTCCCCAGGTACAGATTCGTTTCGTACCCCGGTCCCCTGTCGCGTCAGCAGCCGCTTTTACGGCAGGATAGCCCTGCTCCAAATCATTCTGAAGCAGCGCGGCCAGCCCATCTATGTCCTTTTGTGGTGCGGTGGGTGTCACAGCTGCAAAATAGTCCGCAAGGGTACGGAACAGCGCCGCTTCTTCCTCCTTATACTGCTTTTCGCAGCCGCGGGCTAGGTTTGAGCAGAGCGCGGACAACGCGCCTATGGAAAGTTGCTCCAATACTTCACCCTTTGGGGCAGCAGGAATGGCTGCCGGCGCCGGAGCCACTGCAGCCTTTGGCGGGTTCGCTTTTTCCTCCGGGGCGAACGCCCCTTTGGCAGCCTTGCATACGGGACATTTCCATGAATCCGGGAGTTCAGAAAAGGCCTGCTTCTCTCTTGCCTCATCATAGATATATCCGCATACGGAACAGATATATCGCATTCTCATTCTCCTTTCTCCCCCTGAACGGACAAGGGATTTTATTTTCCTGCATCCATTTTTATTAATGTTAGAAGTAAAATGCTGCGCAGCGCCAACCGCAGCAAACAGATCATATCTGCGTTTGCTCCATCTCCTTCTTCCGGCAGGCGGGACAGATATAAAACACCTTTAAATCATAGGCAAGAAATGCCCCTCCCAATTGCCTTTCCAATGTGCTCGTCAAATCTTCAAAGCAGACATCCGTAAGTTTCCCGCACCTGCGGCATACCAGATGATCATGCTTGGAGATCCTGTCATATCTATCTGGCGAGCCTTCTATGGATACCCGGCGTATAAGGCCAACATCGCACAATTTGTTCAGGTTATTGTATACAGTGGCTAGAGAAACGGAGGGATATATCTTTTTTAGCTCCGAAAAAATCTGATCCGCCGTTAGGTGGCTCGTCAGCTTATTGACAATCTCATAAATCTGCTTTTCATATTTTGTCATAAGCATCCCAGTCGTTTATATTAATTCTAATTTTATTATAATGATTCTCATTTTAATGTCAAGTAAAAATCCGCATTTTAGCCAGTAGTTCTTCTCTGTTTGCTATAGATCATCAGGGATTTATAAACCTGTAAATTTCCCGCCTTAATAAAAAGCACGAAATATAATAAAGTCCATCTGTCGTCTTGTGTCGCCACTCGCCAATTCGTGCAAATTTTATCATATTATAAACTCATTCCAACACAGAAAGGTGGTTCTCTTGCATATGCTAACGAAATCCGAACGGCTCGTCTGTTCCATTCTCGGCACCACCCGCTCCGATATACGCCCGCTTTCCGCAGCTTTAGATGCCATCCTTTCCCTTCACTTTGCCCAGAATATTCCAAGAGGCAATATTAAGGTTACAAAATCCGTCTATCCGCAGATCGCCTGCCAACTGAACAAATCCCCTTCTGCCGTTTCCCGCAGCGTAGAGCGCCTTGCCAATCTCTGCTGGGAAACCGCCAGGAAGCAGGGCCGCTTGCCTGAGCTCGTCGGCCGGGAGCTGTTGGACATTCCCGCTACATCCGACGTTTTGTTTTATCTTGCCTATTTGCTCTATTTTAACAAGCCCTTCTTCACCGTTCTGGATGACCTCGACCGTCTGGACCGGCTCACCCCCTCTGCATAGTCCCTGCCTGCTTTAATAACGAAAAGCAGGAGACTCCTTCGTCTGTCTCCTGCCACCCTTAACGAACAAGGGTATACACGCCTTAGCAGGCCTGCTTTGGCCCATTTCTTTGTTGCAGTCGCTCGAATTAGCGCTGTGCTAGTCCATCGCTCCTGCGCCGCGAACTGGGCACAAAGCAGGCCTGCTAAGGTCGAAGAGTTTTGGCGGGCTGGGCCGCTAGAGAGCAAGGCGTGGCCCCGCAGCCATAGAGGATCCTATTGCAAGGGGCCACAACGATGCTATCTGGCGGCCCAGACCGCCAAAACCGTGTATCCCCTTGTCCGTTAAGGGTAATACTTATAGTGTATAAAATACTATCCTTAAAACCCAGCCGGAATGGCCAGACGCCATCCCGGCAAATATGCTGTTGTCTTGGAACAGATGCAGCTTTAAACCTGAAAGCGGTTGTAATGCCTGCAGCAATCCAGGCAAAGGCGCCGCCCCTCTTCCAAACGGAGCATATTTTCGCTGGTTTCCTCGTCGCAGCCATCGCAGGGAAAGGAGCGGAAATTGCGCGCCGGCTCCGGCAGCGGGAGGGTTGCTTGCCGCAAGAAGAAAAGGTCTGAAGGCGCCTGCTGCCGGTAGTAATCCAGGGCCTCCCCCCGCTTCATGCCTGCTGGCCGGGGCTTCAGCACCAGGCGAACGGATTTCCCGCTTTTCCTGTTATAAAAGGAAAAGGCCTGCTTCCCCCGCATATGGAACAGAAGATTTCCCTTGCCGATGCTGCATCCCAGAATCGCCTGTATAGCATCTATGCCGCAGGCATCATTTTCCGCAATGCAAACGCTTTGCTCATCCTCCGAAAAGGAAAGCTCCAGCAGCTCCATAGCATACAGGGCCGCCTTATAGCCGATCATGAGCCCACCGCAGACATGGCCGTGAAATGCCACAGCCCGTTCCCATAGTTTTTCCGAATCCATCCGTCAGCTCCTTTCTAATTCCCGATTCAGGCTGCCCATCTTATAACCTTCTAAGTCCAGCGTTACGTAAAGGAATCCCAGCTGCCGTAGCCGCTTGATGACCGTCTGCCGCGCTTCCAGGGCAGCAAGCCGGGGAATATCCTCTGCCGGGACTTCGATGCGGGCTATGCTGCCATGGGCCCGGACCCGCAACTGGGCAAATCCCATAGCCCGGAGAAATTCCTCCGCCGCCACAACCTGCGCCAGCCTTTCCCGGGTGATGGGCTCCCCATAGGGAAAGCGGCTGGCCAGGCAGGCAAAGGCGGGCTTATCCCAAGTCTTTAAGGAAAGGGATTTGGACAGGGCCCGGATATCCGCCTTGGTGAGCCCGGCTTCCCGCAGGGGGCTCAAAATGCCCAGCTCCTCCAATGCCCTGCGCCCCGGGCGATAATCCTGCAGGTCATCCAGATTGGATCCGTCCGCCACGGTATAAAACCCCAGCTTTTCCCCTTCCGCCAGAATTTGCTGGAACAGCATCCGTTTACAGAGGTAACAGCGTTCCGGCGGATTTTTCGCGAGGGCCGGATCTGCCAGCGGGTCAAAGGGCAGTATGCTATGCTGGATTCCCCTTTCCCGGCAGTAAGCCTCTGCTTCCGCCAGCTCCTCCTGGGGAAAAAAATCGGAGCGCACCGTAATGGCAACGACCTGGTCGCCCAGCGCCATTTGGGCACAGGCCAGAAGAAAGGTGGAATCCACCCCGGCGGAGAAGGCTACGGCCAGCCGACCCAGTCCCTTGAGCCCGTTTAGAAGCCCATTATATTTTTCCTGTAAATCCATCCTGCCTCCCCCCGCTGTTCTAAAAGAACTTCGTGCAAATCAATCCGGAACTTGGTATGATAATATAAACATATTATAATGTCCGATCGCGCAAAAATACAGACTTAGGAGAATTCATTTATGCTGGATCCCACCATTTATAAAGATTGGCAGATTGCGGAAGAAGCGGAAAAAAAGCTGCCGCCCGTATCCTACTTTCAGGAAAAGATGGGCCTGCTGCCAGAGGAGATCATTCCCTATGGGAAAACGCCCAAGCTGGATTTTATCCGGATCATGGAGCGGCTAAAGGATAAGCCCGATGGCAAATATATCGAGGTGACCGCCATCACCCCCACCCCTCTTGGGGAGGGAAAATCCACCACCTCCCTAGGGCTGATCGAAGGGCTGGGTAAGCTGGGGAAAAACGTAGGGGGCTGCCTGCGCCAGCCCTCCGGCGGGCCCACCATGAACGTAAAGGGAAGCGCCGCCGGAGGCGGCAACGCCCTGCTCATCCCCATGACGGAATTTTCCCTGGGTCTCACCGGCGATATCAACGACATCATGAATGCCCATAACCTGGCCATGGTAGCCCTGAACGCCCGGATGCAGCACGAGCGCAACTATGACGATGCAGCCCTAGCCAAGCGAGGCCTGCGGCGGCTGGATATCGACCCTAGCCGGGTGGAATTCGGCTGGGTTATCGATTTTTGCGCCCAGTGCCTGCGGAAGATCCGCATCGGCCTAGGGGAAGGAAAGATGAACGGCTTTGAGATGGACTCCAGCGCAGCCATCGCCGTAAGCAGCGAGCTCATGGCCATCCTTTCTGTAGCCCGGGATCTGGCGGATCTGCGCCGCCGCATTGGCAACATCGTCCTGGCCTACGATAAAAAGGGAAAACCCGTTACCACGGAGGATCTGGAAGTAGCCGGAGCCATGACGGCCTGGATGCGCAACTGCATAAACCCCACCCTGTGCTATACGGTGGAGCACCAACCCTGCCTGGTCCATGCGGGACCTTTCGCCAATATCGCCATTGGTCAATCCTCCGTCATTGGCGACCGGCTTGGGCTCAAGCTTTTCGATTACCACGTTACGGAATCCGGCTTTGCGGCGGATATCGGCTTTGAAAAATTCTGGAATGTCAAATGCCGCCTTTCCGGCCTGACGCCCCATGTTTCCGTGATCGTAGCCACCATCCGGGCGCTGAAGATGCACGGGGGCGGGCCCCAGGTGGTTCCTGGAAAACCCCTTCCCGCTGAATATGCAGAGGAAAATCTGTCCCTTTTAGAGCAGGGTTGCGAAAACCTGTTCCATCATGCGGCCACCGTCCGTAAAAGCGGCATCCGGCCGGTGATCTGCATCAATCGCTTCCATACGGATACGGAGGCGGAGATCAACCTGCTCCGCCGGCTATGCGCGCAGCGAGGCATCCCCTGCGCCCTTTCCGAACATTGGCGCTATGGGGGCGAAGGCGCCCTGGAGCTGGCCCAGGCGGTGGTGGAAGCCTGCCAGGAGCCCGGGGAGTTCCATTACCTCTATCCCCTGGATATGCCCCTCAGGCAGCGGGTAGAGCGGATCGCCCGGGAGGTTTACGGGGCGGAAGGGGTGGATTGGGCCCCCCTTGCCCTGGAAAAGGCCCAGCGCTTCGAAGCCGATCCCAAGTATGCCGCCTATTGCACCATGATGGTTAAAACCCACCTGAGCCTGTCCCACGAGCCCGCCTGGAAGGGCGTCCCCAAGGGCTGGCGCCTGCCCATCCGGGATATTCTGGAATATGGCGGCGCGGAATTTCTCTGCCCCATGGCCGGCTCTATCAGCATGATGCCGGGCACCGGCTCGGACCCCGCCTACCGCCGGATCGACGTGGATACCAAAACTGGACGGGTTACGGGCTTGTTTTAGCCAGCCGGCCGGCCGAATTTTTCATGTGAGGCTTTCCTTTGCCGGTCTGGCGGCGCTTTCCCGCCACATGGGCCGGCGGTAAAATATTTTGAAAGGAGTCATTTTGATTATGGAAGAAGTCTATGCGTTTTTGAAGGCCTGCGAAACCTATTATCTCGCTACGGTTGATGGGGATCAGCCCCGGGTGCGCCCCTTTGGCACCATCGACCTATTCGAGGGCAAGCTGTATATTCAGACGGGCAAATCCAAGGACGTTTCCCGGCAGATGCACGCAAATCCCAAGATCGAGCTGTGCGGCATGCACGAGGGCAGGTGGCTCCGAGTACAGGCCCTGGCCATAGAGGACCCGCGCATCGAGGCCCAGCGCCATATGCTGGAGGCTTATCCCTCCCTGGGAAACATGTATCAGCCGGGAGATGGGAACACGGAGGTATTCTATTTAAAGGATGTAACCGCCACCATCTCCTCCTTTACGGAGCCGCCCAAGGTTTATCGGTTTTAATGCCATGGTAGAAACCCAGTTTGTCAATGGCAAGGCGGAGCCGGTGGTTTCGGTGGAAACCATGCGCAGGTGCGATGCCGCCGCCATCGCAGGTGGCATCCCGGGGCGGGTGCTCATGGGCCGGGCTGCCCAGGGAATTTTTGCGGCTGTGGAGTGGAAACGTCCCGTGGCGATTCTCGCCGGCGGCGGCAACAACGGGGGCGATGGCTATGCCCTGGCCTGCCTGCTGGCCCAGGGCGGCTATGCGCCGGTAGTATATTCGCTTTCGGAACGCCTTTCCCCGGATGGGATCTATTATCGGGAGCAGGCCCAGGCTCTGGGCGTTTCCATCCTGCCCTGGGGGCCGGAGGTTTCTTTGGAGGATTTTCCCATCCTGGTGGATGCCCTGCTGGGCACCGGCTTTCAGGGCCAGGTACGCAGCCCCCTGCGCGAGGCAATTCTGGCCATCAACCGGAGCGCTGCTTATGTGGTGAGCGTCGATATCAGCAGCGGGCTCAATGGGGATACGGGCCTGGGGGAGCCGGCTGTAGAGGCGGATCTTACGGTCTCTATCGGTTATTATAAAAAAGGCCTATTCCTGGGCCGGGGCCCTGCTGTCAGCGGGCGGTGTGTAAACGTGGATATCGGCATCCCTCTGTTGGAGGATTAAGCCCCTTCCACCCCTGGGGCGCCTTGGGAAGGCGGCCCTTTTCCCTTTCGCCCGGGCTTGCCAAATCCCACTGGGGTTGTTAGAATAGACGGGAATTATATAAAAAAGCCACCTTCCCCCTGGAAGGCAGGCGCAGAAGGTAAGGATGTACAGTTTACGAACCATCATTTATGGCACGCCGGAATATGAAGCTTCCCTAGCTCTGCGGGATGAAATTATGCGCAAACCTATGGGGCTGTGCATTTATGATGAGGATTTCTCTTGGGAAAAGGAGGCCCTGGTGTTGGGTCTGTTCCAGGGGAATGATCTGATCGGCACCTGCACCATGTCCAGCAAAGGGGACGAATATAAGCTGGAATATATCTGCGTGGATCCGGCCCATCAGCGCCAGGGGTTGGGGATGCAAATGCTCCGCCAGTTGGAAGAAACTGCCCGAAGCCAGGGCGGGAAGAAGATTCTTATGGATGCCCGGGTTACTGCCCAGCCTTTCTACGAGGCGGCAGGCTATCATATCCTGGGGGATATTTATTATTTAAGCTATGCCCCAGTCCCCCATTATCATATGGAGAAGGACCTGTAAACGCGCCGGAGGGGAAAGCCGCAGGGGCCCTCGGTGGAGAATTATCTTTCCTTGGGAAGATTCCACAGCCGCCCCCTTCCATGGAGCCATATAAAGAAGGACGAAGCTAGGCTTCGCCCTTCTTTATAGCGCAAGGAAAGATCCCCTGAACCAGCCCGCTATATCCTAATTGCCATCCGATCCCGAGCAACGGGATAGAATTTAGGAGCGATGGACGGCGCTTTACCTTCCCGCATCCTATGATTTTGCTGTATCCCGGCAGCAAAGTTCGCCTGTGCTGCTTAGGAAACCAGGTTTCTTCCCATTCACGGAGATACTTTATATCTCTCTGCCACAATGGGGGCAGTATTTCCCCTTGGATAGCCGCCGCTTGCCGCAATAAGGGTACCTGCGGCCCAGGGGCATACAATAATGAATTTAGAAAAAGTGCCCGGCAGCGCGGGCACATAATGATGCAGTCTATTCTGCGCCCCGGGCTATCCGCAGGGTGCTTTTATAATTGGCTAAGCGGCGATCCTTTTCTCTCATGCTCATACAGCATGGCAGCGCCCACCATGCCGGCAGCATTGCCCATCTGGGCGGGAACCACATCCCCATGGTTTTCAAAGAAGCACTTCTTATCCACATCCTGCCGGAGAGGGGCAAAGAGGAATTCGCCGGCGCCGCTCACGCCGCCGCCAATAGCTACCCGTTCAAGATCCAACATATTCAGCACGGAGGCGATGGCAGAGCCCAGTTTTTCAATATAGCTGTGGAACACGTCCAGGGCTGCCGCATCCCCATCCTTTGCGCAGTCGATGGCCAGCTTAGCCGTCATGGCATCCGGGTCGCCCTTCGTCCGCGCAAAAAGGAGGCTGTCCTGCTTCGCCGCCATGGCCCGCCGGGCTTCCCGGATCAGCGCCGTAGCGGAACAATAAGCCTCCACGCAGCCTTTTACGCCGCAGGTACAGGCCTCCCCTTCGTCCACAAGGACCACATGGCCCGGCTCTACTCCGTTGCTCCGCCCCCCATGGAACAGATGGCCATTGATGATCATGCCGCCGCCAATGCCGGTGCCGATGGTATAAAGGGCTGCCGTTTTACAGCCCCGGAGCGCCCCTTTATAAAGCTCTGCCAGGGTTGCCGCATCCGCATCATTGGCCAGGGCAACTGGTATTTGGGGGAAATGGGCCTGAATCCTCTCCCGCAGGGGCTCATGATGGAAGCCCAGATTATAGGCATGCAAAACCAGGCTGCCATCCGGCGTAATGCTGCCCGGCACGGCAACGCCGATGGAGGCGAGCCGGTCCTGGCCAATGCCGGCCTGGGCCAGCAGGCCCGCCACCTGCTCTGCGATAATCGCTGCTACCTTTTGCCCGCCCCGGGCAAAGGGTACGCTTGCTTTGGCAACCAGCTCCCACGCCGGATCCAACAAGCCCAGGGCAATATTGGTACCGCCGATATCCACACCGATCCGGTACATTTTATTCTACTCCTTTAAATAAAAATTATTGCATGCCAATCAATCATACGCTCCTAAAAGGGCGCTGGGATCGAATTGGGCGCCGGGATCATAGCCCAGCCGTTTGAGCCGGAAGTTCCGGGCCACTACCTCCAGCACCACCGCCACGTTGCGCCCGGGGCTTACGGGGATCACCGTATTGGGAAGCTGTACCCCCAGGATCTCTACCGTCCGCATCTCGTCGCCACTGGTACGCAGGTATTTCTGCTGCGGCTCATAATACTGCATATCCACCACAAGATCAATTTCTTTTTCTGGAAGAACAGCGCCTACGCCAAAAAGATACCGCACATCCACAATGCCGATTCCCCGCACCTCCATAAAATAACGGATCTGTTCCGGCGCCCGGCCGATCAGGCTATCGCCAATCCGGCTTACCTCCACCACATCATCCGCCACCAGGCGCTGCCCTGCGCGGATCATTTCCAGGGCGATTTCGCTTTTCCCCATGCCGCTTTCCCCCCGCAGCAGCAGGCCCACCCCGAAGACATCCATCAACACGCCATGGGTCAGGATATGGCGGGAAAGGCGGCGGGCTACATAATTGCATATAGCATGGCCCGCCTGGTCCGTACTGAGGAAGGAACGGAAAACCGGCACCTGGTGTTCTTTTGCGCAGGTGAGCATTTCCGCGGGCGGCATACTCCCCCGCGCGCATACCACGCAGGGAATATCCATGCCCATGAACCGGGACATACGCTCAAGAAGCTCGTCATGGGAAAGGCTATAGAGGTAATTCATCTCAGCATTGCCGATCAACTGCACCCGGCGGGGGTCAAAATGGGCATAGTAGCCGGTAAACTGCAGGCCCGGGCGGCCGATCTCGGAAGATTTGAAGCAAATGCTCTCCTTCCCCTGCTCCAGCACTTCAAAGCCCAGCTGCTGCGCCAGCGCATCCACTCGAATGATCGCTTCCATTTTTTACTCCTTTAAAAGCACCTGGTCGATCAAATATTCAATTGCCATATCCTTGCAGTCCGGCAAAACCAGATCCGCGATTTGTTTGATATCTTCCTGGGCGTTCCCCACTGCGCAGCCAAGGCCAGCCCACTGGATCATTTCCGCATCCAGGGAATTATCGCCCACAGCCACGGTTTCCTCCTGTGGAATCCCAAAATACTCGGCAATCTTGGCCATGGCGCTTCCCTTATGGGCGGCAGGGTGGTTAAATTCGATGAAGCCCTGGCTGGAACCGGAGACCTTCAGCCGCCCAGCGTATTCCTTCTGGAATACGGGGATAAGGGCCTTCGCACGGGCATCATCGGTAATAAAAAGGACCTTGGGCGTGCCAGCCCAATGCTTCTTGCGAAGTTCCGGATCTAGTTGATGGGGCAGGTTCAGGCGGGCGCAGTAAGCGATGCCATAGGGATCTTCTTTTTCGTAAATCACCGAATCTCCCTGATAGATCTGGGCATAGATGCCCAGTTCCGCCGCCCTGTTCAGCAGCTCTAAAATCAGGTCTTCTGGAATGGAAGTGGTATAAATGGGCTGACCCGTCCGGGTATCCATGATGATGGCCCCCCCGTAGTTTATGACAGGCCCCTGGATATTCAGCTGCTTCCATATATAGGAAGAGGCGAAATACCCCCGCCCCGTGGCCACAGTCACGTAGATGCCTGCCTTCCGGGCCCGGTCAATGGCGGCCAAATTCCGAGGTGGCACCTCCTTTGCCCCGGAAATGGCCAGCGTATCGTCGATATCGAGAACCAGCAGTTTATACATGGATATATATAATTCCTTTCAGAAAATTGATCTCTCTTTTTCAATATATCATGCATCGCCTGAATTTTCCATATGGAAATGGTCATAAACCAGCTTTGCCGCCGCCCGGTTCATGCCTGGCGCCTTGGAAAGGGCATCTATATCCGCAGCACGGATATTCTCTAGGGTAAGGAACTGCTCAAAAAGCCCCCGCTTGCGCTTGGGGCCGATGCCCTGGATCTGGTCCAGCTGGCTCATGAGAGAATTCCGGGCCCGCAGGCTACGATGATAGGTAATGGCAAAGCGGTGGGCCTCATCCCGGATGCGCTGGAGAATATGCAAGGCCGGGTCCCGCCGGGAAAGGACCAAAGGCTCCTCCTGGTCCGGCAAAATGATGGTTTCGCTGCGCTCCGCCAGGCCAATCGCCGGGATATCCAGGCCAAAGGAATGGAGCACCTCCAGGGCTACCTTAAGCTGTTCCCTGCCACCATCCACTACCAGTAGATCCGGCAAATCGGTAAACTTTGTATCCCCATCCTGGGCACGCTGGAACCTGCGGCGCAAAACCTCTTCCATGGCAATGAGATCGTTGCCCCCGGCTTCCTCCTTGATGCGAAACCTCCGGTATTCCTTGGGGGCGGGCTGCCCATCGATGAAAACCACCATGCTGGAAACCGTATCCCGGCCCTGTATATGGGAATTATCGAAGCACTCCATCCGATGGGGCAGCACCTCCAGCCCGATGGCCCCGCACAGAGCCGCCAGGGCTCCTTCCCCACGTTCCCAGCTGCGGCGCTCCAGCTCCCGGGCTTTCTGGATGACGTCCTGGCCATTTTCATAGGCCATATCCGCCTGTTTGCGCTTCTCTCCCCGCTGGGGGCAAATGATGGCAGCCTTATGCCCCCGTTTCTCCGTGAGCCAAGCCTGGATAGCCTCCCAGTCCTCCGGTAGCTCATGCACCACGACCTCCGGCGGGATAGGCACATCCTCTGCATAATATTGTTTGAGGAATTCCGCCATGATCTCCCCGCCGCTTTCCTGGCCGCAGGCCATGCGCAGCCGCTCCGACCCTACGATTTTTCCGCCCCGGACGAAGAGGGCAAAGACCACCGCCTCTTCTCCATCCCGGGCCAGGGCGAAAACGTCCCGCACCGTGCCTGCGGTAGATATGGCTTTCTGCTTTTCCCCCAGCCCCTTCACGGCGGCGATCCTATCCCGGATCTGGGCTGCCAGCTCATAGTCCATCCGTTCAGAGGCCGCCTGCATATCCGCGGTGAGTTTTTCGATGATGGGCTCCGTATGCCCCTCCAGAAAGGCGCTTACGCTATCCAGCAGGGCATGGTATTCCGCCCGGCTGACCTGGCCGGAACAGGGGCCGCAGCATTTTCCCAGATGGTACATCAGGCAGGGGCGCTCCCCCCGGGCAATGGCTTTTTTTATATCCTTTTTGCAATGGCGTACCGGGAAGGCATCCCGGATCATTCCCAGGGCCTCCCGCAAATTGATGGCGGAAAGATAGGGGCCGAAATAGCGGGCTCCATCCTTTTTTACCCGGCGCACCACTTCGAAGCGGGGGAAATCCTGCCGTACATCCAGCCGGACATAAGGAAAATGTTTGTCGTCCTTCAGAAGGATATTATACCGGGGCTGTAGGGTCTTGATGAGGTTGCTCTCCAGGGTAAGGGCCTCGGTTTCATTGGCCGTCAGAATATATTCAAAGTCCTCTATATGGCTCACCATAGCCGCCACCTTGGGGGGCTTGGCGCTGTTTTGAAAATACTGGCGGACCCTGTTTTTCAGGTTTACCGCCTTGCCTACATAAATAACCTCCCCCAATCCATTATACATTCTGTATACGCCGGGGGCGTCGGGCAGAAGCTTGAGCTTTTCGGAAATCGTTTCGTTCATGGTAGCATTATAACCCAATTCGCTTCACAAAAAAAGGCCGCCTTTGGTGCGGCCCCTGCAGCCAACAAATGCCTCTTGCAAATTGCCCTACAAATATAGCTTGGAAGGCAGTGTGCAAACAAGCGGCAGGAAATATTTTACCCTATATGCAAAAGGGACCGCACTGCGCGGTCCCTTGGGGGTAAGCTATTTCAATCCGTGAAGGGGCAGGATATGCCAGAGCTCATCCGCATATTCCCGAATGGTACGGTCGCTGGAGAATTTTCCAGCGCCAGCCGTATTCATCAGGCACTTGCGGCCAAAGGACATCCGGTCCTGATAATCCCGGTTTGCCCGGAGCTTTGCCTCTACATATGGCAGGAAATCCAGCAGGTGGAAATAATTATCCGGCCGGTGCCAGCTTTCGCCATCCAAAATGGAATTGTAGATATCCTGGAAGCCGCCGGTTCCGCCATCGTTCAAGGTTCCATTCACCAGAGTATCCAGCGCCCGGCGCACTCGATATTCCCGATTGTAAATATCCCGGGGGTTATAGGTATCCCGAATGGCTTCTATATCCTCCACCCGGGCGCCAAAGATATAGTTGTTTTCCTCCCCCGCCTCTTCTACGATCTCGATATTGGCTCCGTCATAGGTGCCCAGGGTTACGGTGCCATTGAGCATGAACTTCATATTGCCGGTACCGCTAGCCTCTGTGCCTGCGGGAGAGATCTGCTCGGAAATATCCGCCGCAGGAATAA
The DNA here is from genome assembly GCA_944336625.1 of uncultured Clostridia bacterium. Classification (GTDB taxonomy): domain Bacteria; phylum Bacillota; class Clostridia; order Christensenellales; family CAG-138; genus Pelethousia. The sequence goes on along the minus strand of CALVLF010000113.1, from coordinate 48,781 downwards.
TGTGCTCCGCATAGGAACAATTGTAGTTTTGTACAAAGACAACCCGCATTTTATCCTGCACGGCCGGGTCATTATTGACCATATTGGCCACTTCATTGATATATTTGATGATGCTCTTAGCCCGGGCATAGCCAGGAGCCGCCTTAGCGCCAAAGATGAAAGCGGTAGGCGTAAAATCCTGCAGACTCCCATCCTTCAGCGAATAGTAGATATCCACAATGGAAAGGGCATTGAGGAGCTGCCGCTTATATTCGTGCATCCGCTTTACCTGGATATCGAAAAGGAAACTGGGAGGAATATGCACCCCCTCCTTTTCCCGGATGATAGCAGAAAGCTGGTTTTTCTTCTGCTGCTTGATGGCATTGAAGCGGGCGATGGTGGCATCGTCCATATGATCCCGCAGACCCTTAAGCTTATCCAGATCCAGCAGGAAGTCCTGGCTGCCCAGCCGGTCGGCGATTAACTCCGTCAGCTCTGGATTGCAAAGGCCCAGCCAGCGGCGCTGGGTAATGCCGTTGGTCTTATTGCAGAATTTTTCCGGGAACATGGCATACCAGTCCGGGAAAAGGTCTTTTTTGATCAGATTGCTGTGGATTTGGGCCACGCCGTTTACATAAGTACTGCCATATACAGCCAGCCGGGCCATATGGATCTGGCCTTCGGTAGCGATCTGCATACGAGAAATGCGTGCCTCATCCGCGCCCATGCTCCGGAGTTCGCCGTTCATCTTATCGTTGATACGGCTGATCAATTCCGTAATTTCAGGCACTACGGAGCGCATGAGCTCATAATCCCATTTTTCCAGGGCCTCACTCATGAGGGTATGATTTGTATAGTTGAAGGTTTGCCGCACAATATCAAAGGCAGCATCAAAATCCAAGCCTTCCAGCATAAGCAGCCGGGTCAGCTCAGGCACGGATATGGTAGGATGGGTATCGTTGAGCTGGATGGCGCAGTGGGCGGCGAACCCGCTCAAATCGTTACCCCGTACCCGCTTATACCGCCGTATAATATCCTGCAGGCTGGCGCTAGAGAGGAAATACTGCTGCTTCAAGCGCAAGCGTTTGCCTTCATAAGTGGAGTCGTTCGGGTAGAGCACCCGGGTGATATCTTCCACCTTGTTCTGCTCCCGAACGGCTAGGTCATATTCCTGGTTGTTGAAAAGGTTGAAATCAAAAGCCTCCAGGGGCTCGCTCTGCCAAAGGCGCAGCGTACCAATATTATGCGTGCCATAGCCGATAATAGGCATATCATAGGGCACAGCCAGGACCGTTTGATCGGCAAAGGTCACCTGCACGGTTTTATCATCCCGGCGGCGGGACCAAGGATCACCATACCGCTGCCAATCATCTGCCTTCTCCACCTGGAAGCCATTCTCGATGGTCTGCTTAAACAGGCCGAACTTATACCGGATGCCATAGCCATCCATGGGCAGGTCCAGCGTAGCAGCGCTATCCAGGAAGCAGGCGGCCAGGCGGCCTAAGCCACCATTGCCAAGGGCGGCATCTTCGATATCTTCCATCGCAGATAGATCAGCGCCCCGGGCGCGCAAAAGCTTACGCATGTCATCCAGCAGATTCAGGCAGTATAGGTTGTTAAACACCATGCGGCCCATGAGATATTCCGCACTGAAATAATACGCCCGGCGGACCATCTCGTGGGCGCGCCGGGAGTGGCGCCAATCATTCGATATGCCGTACATAACCGCGTCTGCCAGCGCCTTATGCAGCTGCACTGTATTCGCTTCACATAGGTCGATCTGGTAGTCGTTGCGCAGCTGCTCTTCCATGCGGCGCAATATCATGGCGGGTTCCATCATAAAAAGCAAATCCCCCTCTAATCGTTCGGTCAAACGGGATATTTCTCCGTTCTGTTAATAAAATTCTTTATCATTATAGCATAAAACCCTTTCTACCGCAATGCGGTGGCGAAATAGCCCAGGAATATCAGCCAAAAATCGAAAAATTTTAGCCAATTTCAGCCATTGACGGGATCTTTTAGGATTGGCTATCATAAAAATATAAGAATCGCAATTTCCACCAGGAGGTTCCCAATACAGGAGGATAAAGGCAATGGAAGCCAAAAACAAGACCACGGAGCAATCCACCGGGGAAATTGGCCGTACATTCTCCCGGCTGCTCCATACCTACAATATCTGTATGCAGCTTACCTTTGGAAAATATGGCCTCTATCCGGGGCAGCCGCAGATTCTTTTTGCCTTAAAAGCTCTGGGCAGGCCTACGCAGAACGAGCTAGCTGGCTTTCTGGGCATCGGTAAGGCTTCCGTCGGCATTTCCGTGCGGCGTCTGGAAAGCGGCGGTTTTGTCCGGCGCATCCGGGATAAAAAGGATACGCGCTGTGTCCGTTTGCAGCTGACGGATAAGGGCATTTCGTATACCCGCTGGTGTGAAATCGATTATGACATGTTTTTTTCCACCATGGTGGAAACCTTTTCCCCCGAGGACCGGGAAGAGGCCCTTTCCATGCTCAGAAGCATGGAAGCCAGCTTAGGAGGTCTGAGAAGGCGATTAGAGAGTTAAGTTTGATATACCGCATAACCCTTCCGCCATCCCCCGCTTTTTTAAAAGCGGGGGATTTTATTTAAAAATACGCACCCGATGCTCAAAAACCCGCACTAACGAATCTGCCAGCCTGCCACATGCACCGCCCGATAAATCATATACGGTAATCCGCTCCGGCGCCAGGCCCACCAGCACGCTTAAAACGCCATCTCCCGTACACTTCTCATAGTCGATCCGGCTATCCCGATCGTCCGTTAAAGTACAGCTTCCATCCGGATTCAAAACGATATATACATCTTGCACCTGATGCGGGCGGAGCTGTACAAATGCCGCCAGAATCTGCATCAGCTCCCAATATTCCTCCTCCAGCAGGAGCTCTTCCGCCGCCCGCATCACGCACATTTTCCAATCCTGCAGCACATCCTGCATACGGAAGCGTAAAAAGCCTTCCAGGTTCAAGTGGCTGTCTTCCGCATAAAAGGCCATAAGAGCCCGTAGAATTCCATCGCTGGCTGCGCTGGGCAAGCATGCCCGGGAAAGCTTTACCGCTTCCGGCAAAATACGCCGCTTTTCCTCCAGCTCCAGAGGCAAGTCATTCACCATGCGGGCAAGTTCGAAATGGGCTAGATCCCCTAAAAGAATCATTTCCAGCGCCCTGCACCACCGTTCCAGATCGCCTTCTCTGTATAAAGTAAAACAAACGTTTCTTTTCCCCGCCTCCAGCCGTTGTGCCAGGCCCTTTTCTTCCGGGTACTCCGCCCGCAGCCGGCGGATCGCCAGCTTCCCTATATCTACATCATATTCTAACGTGCCAGCAGAGCACAAATGCGCCATATCCTTCTCCTTCTCCCTTTGGTGGAGTCGCCTGCACCGCGCTTCCCTTGTGCAGAATATGCGGCAAGTGGGCCAGGTGTGTTCACCTTCTATAGTATGCGAAAAGCATCTGCATTGCTTTCCTTGTAATTCTTCCCACGGGCGCAGGTTAGCCCTGCCATATTATGTTATAATAATAACATTCGTTGACAGCGCCATTTTTTCGACATATAATACATTTTGTGTTTTTCCGTATGCAACATACAGTATTCTTTTGCACAAGTATAAATATGTTTTTTTGTCCGTCCTTTGCTTTGACTTGGGGCGGGCATTTATTTATTATATTCTACCTTTGACATCCAAGGGTTTTTACAAAAAAGCCGAAGGCGGCCAATCGCCCTCGGCTTTTGATCATTTTGAACGTATTATAGTAATTATGGGTTCTTTTCCACGAGACCTAAGAGCCGGGCGTATAGCTCAACGCCCTGAAGAAGAATTTCCTCATCAAAATCGAACCGGCAATTATGCAGGGGCTGGCTATTCTTCCCGCCCTGAACGCCCAAAAAGGTAAAAACACCCTCTGTATGCTGCTGGTAGAAGGCGAAGTCCTCCGCTGCCATGACCGGCTCCACCAGGAAAACGTCATCCATGCTATCCAGATACGTATAAAACTCTTCCACCAGAGGCCGTGGGTTTTCCACACAAGGATAGTGTACTACCTCCTTAAATTCGACCCGGGCGCCCGTAGCCGTTGCCAAGCCCTGCACCATGGAGGCTACCCGCTCTTTAAGCTGCTGGTAAACCGTAGAGCTGAAAGCCCGCATGGTAGCGCTGAGGGTAACCTTATCCGCGATTACATTATGGGAAACGCCTCCCTGAATCTTGCCGATGGTTAAAAGGGCATCCTGGTGCGGATCTACGCTGCGGGTGATGGCGGTTTGCAAAACGGTGATTAGCTCCGCAGCGCAAACTATGGCGTCCACACCCATCTGCGGGCTGGCACCATGGGCGCTTTTGCCATATACGGTCATTTCAAAGTCACAGGTCTGGGCCATCATGGGACCCCAGCGAATTCCCAGTTTCTCCCTCGGAACCGTTGGCCAGAGATGAATTCCGTAAATCCGGTCCACATGGGGATTTTCTAGAGCGCCTTCCCGGATCATTACCTCTGCACCGCCCCAGCCCTCTTCCCCGGGCTGGAAAAGGAGGACAACATTCACCTTGAGCCTATCCCGATACTGGTGAATCAGCTGCGCCGCCAGCAGGACCATGGTCATATGGCCGTCATGGCCGCAGCCATGCATTTTCCCCGGATGAGTAGAGGCATAGGAGGCGCCCGTTTCCTCCGTCGTGGGTATGCCGTCCATATCCGCCCGTAGGGCGATGGTCTTCGTGGCGCCGGGGGTCAGGAAAACGGCCTTAATCCCGGTATCAGCCAGGGTCTCCAGGCGATCGGGATAGCAGGCCTCCAGCCTGCGCATCAAGTACGCGTGGGTCTCCTCCAGGTCAAATCCGATTTCAGGGATCTTATGTAGGGCCTGGCGGGTCTCTATACAGTCTGTTTTCAGTCCCTGCACAGCTGGATGCAGTTGCATATGGAGTTATACCTCACTTCCTGATTTGTGTTCTCAGCTGCAGAGGCCTGCCTGTGACGGCAAGATAATGGGGACAGAAATGCAGAAATGGAAACCATCCAACCATCAGCCACATGTAGGGAGCGCAAGCGTCAAACCTGCCCGTTCCATACAGGAAGGCAAGCAAAATGAATCCACATGCCTGCCTTTCTGATCTCCCCCTCTGCTAACTGAGGGAATACTGATTACGTGTATAAGCTTACCACAAGCCTGCAGCCTTGGCAATGGCAAGAAAACTTATTTTCTCCTCCATATCGTCCCCAATCCCCAAAGTCCTATCCCCACCAGGGCCAAGCTCTCCATAAGAACAGGGTGCCCGCCTGTTTTCGGAAGGAGGATCATCGTATAATTTTCTGCCAGCTCCCCCCAGTTTTGGCCGCTGCTATCCTCTGCAGGCCATCCATGCGCCTCTCCGTTACTCTGCCGCAGCCCAACTTCCACAGACGGGTTTTCTTCCTGCGGTGTTAGACTTTCCGGCGCAGTATCGGATTGGGGCGGTTCCTCTTGCAGGGTGTAGGCCCCAGCCGGAGATTTTACGGCGTAAAGCCCCCCAGCAATGCCCTGCGCAGGCATTTGGTCATAGGTGCCACCCCGCAGGGAAAGCCCCTCCCCGCCGCTCACTTTGCCGGAAAGGAAAAGCGTAGCCTCTGGCGGAATGGCCAAAGCGCCGGACAGAAGCTGCAAAGCGCTATCGCCCTGGAGCTTACCCGCCCCTGCCAAAGTGACGTCCCATCCTGGGGCGGCAGAAACCTTAAGGGCAGCCCCTGCTGGGGCGGTAATGGATCCGCCCGCTCCCAAGTTGATCCTGCTGCTTTGCGCTGCTGCCAGGGAACCTTCTGAAGGGCCCGCCTGCAGCAGAAGCCCTCCGTTTTTTCCTTGAATGCGTACATCCCCCTCCAACCACAGGCTTCCCATGGTCTTTTGCAGGGCGAAATCTTCACCGGTGCCCTGAAAGATTCCAGCATAGATCAGCAATTCCCGAATGGAGGAATCCAGCAGGGCCACCTCCCCTTCCGCTTCCACGGCCCCGGATATGGTCAACTGGCTAGCGGGATTATGGATGGCGATCCCGCCAGACTCTATGGCCTTATAGGTACCGCCTTGTAAAACGATACCCCTGTCGCCAGCCGCATACAGCCCGCAGGTTTTTCCAATGATGCCTCCGCTTCCGGTCAGGGTCAGGCTTCCCCGGCCCGTATGGGTAAGCCCCGGCCCCGCCTGCCCCAAGATATAATGTCCGCCAAAATCCAGAGTTAGGCTGTAATTACCGCTATATTCTACGCTTTCTTCCACATCGTTCAGGAGAGTAATTTTCGCACCGCTTTTACGGAATGCCTGTAGGGCTTCCTGCAAAGAAGAATAATGGGTTGTTACCTGTTTAGAGCCTTCCCGTTGTACCAGCTGTACACTCTTCTCCAGCGCAGCTGCCTGCGAAAGGGAAAAAAACAGCATGCAAAACAGAGCCAACATACAGATGACATGACGTTTCATAGATTTGAACCTCCATTTTAATTTCAAAGCAAAGGGGGAATCTGAATAAGAAAAGAACAGAACAAATAGAGATTTATTTGTCTAAAAACCTTGAAATATAGGAGAATAAGTAATTATAGCATGCAAAAAAAGAGAGAACAATGCATATTCCCTCTTTTTTGATTCGATTTATAAGCATTACGGCGGTTCAGCTGGGATTTCGGCCCGCTGCCATCAACACCAGCAACAACAGGGGACGCCAAGGCCGCTGAAGCACATAAAACTGGCGCACAAATCGCAGGGGCCGCAGCTGCTGGAAAAGCTCCCGGCCTGGCGGGTATAGGGGCTGCCAGTACGGCGGATGGTATTATAGGCGCTGGCATATTCCGCATTGCCCGGCTCCTGCTGGTAAGCGATGGTCAGATACTCATTGGCCTTATCATACCAGCCCTGCCGCAGATAGATGATTCCATAAAGGTAATACCACTCCGCATTTCGAATGGAGATACGGTCCAGCACGGCTTTGGCCGCCTGAAGATTGTTTTGGCTGAGGAAGGCGCGGGCCCTGGCGAATTCCGCTGCATCCGGGCCAGAATAGGTGCTGCCACCATAGCTGCCGCTTCCATAACCGCCATAGCCGCCATAAGCCCCGCCATAGCTGCTGCCAGGGCCCCGGCTGGCAGAACCATTATTCTTCTTTGTCAGGAATTCATAGGCTTCGTTTATTTCTACAAGTTTTTCATTTGCAACGGCTTTCAGGTCCGGATCCGTATAACGGTCCGGGTGGTATTTTTTGACGAGCTTCAGGTAAGCCGCGCGGATCTCTTCCTGCGTGGCATTCTCGTTGATACCCAAAACCTTATACGGATTATTCATCCTCACCCTCCAATATTTTTGCCATTCTCGCACCACAGCCTTCATATAGGATATTATTTAGAAGGCCTCTATGCGCCTCCGGCTCCAGCAATTCAAAGGCACCAACTGCCTCGTTCAGCGAAAGATCCAGAAGGAAGCGCGCCCGCTCCTTGCCAGCCGCTGCAGCCAGGAATGGATTATATGCGCCGCTCTTTTTATCCTTTCCCCGATCTGCCCAAGCATCCATTAGATAGACCCAGCGTCCCAGATGATACAGCACATGGGGAAGCACCTTGCCCTGCCGGCCGGCGAGGCCGGCCTGTTCGCCCACCTGGCGCATCATCCTGGCGAAAGCATCCGCCGCCCCGTCTAAATCTCTGCATCCCTGTCGCTCCAGGGCCGTCAATTCTCGCATCCCCGCTTCAATGGCCGCTGCCAAGGCAGGGCGCTGCCTGCGCGCTTTCTTTGCTGCCGGGGCCAGGGCAAGCCTTCCGGCGGAGGCGGAAATCTTCCGCTCATCCCGCCAGTCATCCGCCAGCTTATGCCAGGCGAGAAGAAGGTCCAGATCCGCAGCGAAATCCAAAGCTTCGCAAGGGGCGGCTATCATCCGTTTGGGAAGGGGCTTATATGGGCAGCGGCCGGGCTGGAGCGCACCCCCACCCTCTATGCCAGAAAGAAGCAGGGCCACAAAAGTGCAGTCATAGCTGAGGGCCAGCCTGCCGGCAGGGCCATATTTTCGGCCCAATGTCCTGCATAACCCGCAGTACCAGCCCTTATATTCCCTTTCTTCCCGGACCTTCAGTTCATCCTGAAAAGGTCCAATGTATCCGAACATTCTGCCCTGCTCCCGAATATTTCCTTCAAAAGTATTGTATCATTTTTCAGCCATTGTACAATGTTTTTTTGGCAGCCGTGTGTTATTTCTGCTACAGATCTGAAAAGCGTTTGAAATGCGCACCTGTTTCTGCTATAATTTGTAACATAATAAGCTGTGCCTGCACAGCGTTTAAAAAAGGAGGAAAAAATGAAAAAATTCTTTGCGATTTTATTGGCGCTTCTAATGGCGCTTTCCGTCGCTGCCTGCTCCAGCAGCCCTGCTGAGGAGCCCGCAGCTTCGGAGCCCACCGAAGCCCCTGCAACGGAAGCCCCCAGTGAAGAGCCCGCCGCCGAAGAACCTGCTGCAGAAGAGCCTGCCGCCGAAGAGCCCGCTTCCGCTGACGGCACCTATGAAATCGCCCTGGTGACCGACGTCGGCAATATCGACGATAAATCCTTTAACCAGGGCTCCTGGGAAGGCGTTGTGGAATATGCCGAAGCCAATGGCATCACCTACAGCTATTACCGTCCCTCTGAGGATAGCACCGAGGCCCGTATCGAGTCCATCGAGACCGCTATCGATAAGGGGGCAAAGGTGATCGTAATGCCTGGCTACCTCTTCGGCGAGGCCATCCTGACCATCCAGGCCGAATATCCTGAGGTCATGTTCCTGGGCATCGATATGGGCCTGGCCGATGTGCCCGAGCCCACCTCCAATGTAGCCCTCATTACCTATCAAGAGGAGCAGGCGGGCTATCTGGCCGGCTATGCGGCGGTGCAGGATGGCTACCGCCAGCTGGGCTTCCTGGGCGGCATCGACGTTCCCGCCGTTATCCGCTATGGCTACGGGTTCCTCCAGGGCGCTAATGCAGCGGCTGTGGAGCTGGGCGTTGCGGATGAGGTCTCCGTGAAATATTGGTATTCCGGCAGCTTCACCCCCAACGATGAGATCAAAACCAAGATGAGCGGCTGGTATACCGAAGGCACCGAAGTGGTGTTCTCCTGCGGCGGCGCCATCTATCTCTCCGCTGTGGGCGCTGCCCAAGAGGCCAATGCTAAGGTCATCGGCGTAGACGTAGACCAGAGCGCTGAATCCGAGCTGATCATCACCTCTGCCATGAAGGAGCTGAAGAACTCCGTAGTTATGGCCCTGACCTCCCTCTATGACAATGGCGGCACCTGGCCTGCCGAATATGCCGGCACCGAGCAGAAGCTGGGCGCAGCCCAGGATTGCGTAGGCCTGCCCACGGCGGAAGGCTCCTGGCGGCTGAACAACTACACCATAGAGCAGTATAACGAGCTTTACGCCAAGGTCAAGAGCGGTGAAATCACCATCTCCAACGACACCGAAAATGCCCCCGCCGTGGAGATCGCTGTCGATTATCAAAACGACTAACCCTGTTTGACAAGCCCGCGCAGGGCATAACCGCGGGGCTGGGCCTTAGCCCGGCCCCCATTTTCATTTAGCATTTATCCATTCATTTTATCTGTTCGGAATCATACTTACCGGCCCGGGTATGCGCCCGGCCGCCATCCATTCGCCAGGGGGGCCATACATATGTGCGAATATGTCATTGAAATGCTGAATATCACCAAGGAATTCCCCGGAATCAAAGCGAACGATAACGTGACCTTGCAGTTAAAGCGGGGGGAAGTCCATGCCCTGCTGGGCGAAAACGGAGCGGGAAAATCCACCCTGATGAGCGTTCTGTTCGGCCTGTACCAGCCGGATGCTGGCACCATAAAAAAGAACGGGCAGACCGTTTCCATCAAGGACCCCAACGATGCAAATGCACTGCATATCGGCATGGTACACCAGCATTTCAAGCTAGTGGAAATTTTCACCGTGCTGGATAATATCATCCTGGGCGTTGAGCCCAACAAAATGGGCTTTCTGCAAAAGAGCGAAGCCCGGAAAAAGGTTATGGAGCTTTCTGCCCGCTATGGCCTGAAAGTAGACCCGGATGCCCGCATCGAAGATATTTCCGTAGGGATGCAGCAGCGGGTGGAAATCCTCAAAATGCTTTATAGGGACAATGAGATCCTGATTTTCGATGAGCCTACCGCTGTATTGACGCCACAGGAGATCGACGAGCTGATGGAGATCATGCGTTCTTTCACCAAAGAAGGGAAATCCATTCTTTTTATTACCCATAAGCTGAATGAAATTATGGCCGTAGCGGACCGCTGCACCGTTCTGCGCAAAGGGAAATGCGTTGGCACTGTAGATATCCGGGACACCACCAAGGAGGAGCTTTCCCGCATGATGGTGGGCCGCCAGGTCAGCTTTGCCGTGGAAAAATCCGCCCCCCATCCCGGCCCTGTGATCCTGGATGTGCAGAACGTTACCGTCCCCAGCAAACTCCATAAAAACAACGCCGTAAAGGATGTGTCCTTCCAAGTACGCCGGGGCGAGATCGTATGCCTGGCGGGTATTGAGGGAAATGGGCAGACGGAATTCGTCTCCGCCCTAACGGGGCTGGAAAAGCTGGGCAGCGGCCATATAACCCTTTGCGGCCAGGATATAACCGCCGCGCCCATCCGCGCCCGCAGCAAGCTAGGTATGAGCCATATCCCGGAGGACCGGCACAAATACGGCCTGATTCTGGACTATACCTTAGAGGATAACCTGGTCTTGCAACGGTATTGGCAGCCGGAGTTCCAGAACCATGGCTTTTTGCGCAGGGACGCCATCCGGAAATATGCGCAGCGGCTCATTCAGCAATACGACATCCGCTCGGGCCAGGGGCCGGTTACCATCGCCCGCAGCATGTCCGGCGGCAACCAGCAGAAAGCCATCATCGCCCGGGAAGTGGATAAAGGGCCGGAGTTGCTGGTGGCAGTGCAGCCGACCCGGGGCCTAGACGTGGGCGCCATCGAATATATTCATAAGCAGCTGATTTCTCAGCGGGATGCCGGCAAGGCCATTTTGCTTGTCTCTCTGGAGTTGGATGAGGTGATGAACGTCAGCGACCGGATTCTGGTAATGTACGAAGGAGAGGTTGTTGGAGAGTTCGATCCCAAAACCACCTCCGTTCACGAGCTAGGGCTTTATATGGCAGGCGCCAAGCGCCAAACCGCAGCCGAAAGGGAGGGCGTCGCATGAAAACCAAGCTACAGCACTTTGTACGCAGTACAGGCTTTATCAGCTGCTTAGCCTCTATTGCTTCCATCATCCTGGGTTTGCTGGTAGGGCTTATCCTGCTCTATGCCTTTAATGCGCCATTTGCCCTTTATGGCTTCAAGCAGATCCTTACCGCCGGCCTGGGCGCTCTGGATAAGTTCGCCAAGGTGCTCTATCAGGCGGCGCCTCTTATCATGACAGGCTTAAGTGTAGGCTTCGCCTTTAAGACGGGGCTTTTCAACATCGGCGCGCCGGGCCAGTATACCATTGGGGCTTTTTTCGCCCTGGCGGCAGCCATACAGTTCCAGCTCCCCTGGTATGTGTGCCTTCTATGCAGCGCCCTGGGCGGGGCCATCTGGGGGATATTCCCCGGCCTGTTTAAAGCCCTGTTCAATGTAAATGAAGTAATCACTTCCATCATGTTCAACTGGATTGGCCTTTTCGCCGTAAACCTGGCCATCAACAATATGCCCATGATGCTGGCCAATTACTGGGGAGCTACCAATAAGGACAGGACTGCTTCCCTTGCTACGGCAAATCCAGAAGCCATATTGCCCAAAATGGGGCTGGATGAGCTCATGGATTCCCGCTATATTAACATCGGCATCTTCATCGCCATTATCATGGCCGTCATCGTATGGATCGTCCTTTCTAAGACGACCTTTGGCTATGAGCTCAAGGCCTGCGGCTATAACCGAAACGCTAGCATATACGCCGGCATCAACGCCAAGCGCAATATCGTCCTTTCTACCATTATCGCCGGCGCTCTTTCCGGCATAGGCGGCGGCATCTACTACCTGAGCGGCACCGCCCAATATACCCTGGTGAAAACCCTGCTAACCACGGGTTTCAACGGCATTCCTACCGCCCTGCTGGCCTCCTCCCATCCCCTGGGCACCATCTTCAGTGCCATCTTTATCTCTTACATTCAGGTAGGAGGCGACGCCATGCAGCCAGAATTCGTCAAGGAAATCATCGACATTATCATTGCTGCTATCATTTACCTCGCCGCCTTCGCCCTGCTTATGCGCACCCTGATTGGCCGGCTTTTCAAGCGGCGGGATTCTGAAAAGGGCAATGATTTAGACGGTTCGGCCCCTGCTATGCAAAAGGAGGTTTGAGCATGAATATTGTTTCTGATATTCTCAGCGCCACCATCGTCTTTGCGGTTCCCTTACTGCTGGTAGCCCTAGGAGGCATGTTCTCCGAGCGCAGCGGCATCATCAATATTGCTTTGGAGGGCATTATGGTTGTGGGCGCTCTATTCAGCTGCCTTGTCCTTCGCGCCTTGGATGCTTCCGGCTTTGGGCCCGCTCACCCCCAAACGGGCGTTTTTCTGGCCATTGTTGCTGCGGCCCTTTCCGGAGCTCTGTTTTCCCTGCTGCTGGCCTTTGCCTCTATTCACCTTAAGGCAGACCAGACCATTGGCGGAACGGCGCTGAATATGCTGGCGCCTGCCCTGGCTATTACCATTACCTGGGCTATTCAGGGCCAAGGGCAGACCACCATTCTGATCCCCACCTGGGTGCGGATTACCCAGGCGAACTTCGGCTTGGAGGTGCAGGATACCTTTTTCCAGAACCTGGTTTTCAAAAGCTTTTATCTCACCACGCCCCTTGCGATTCTGCTGCTGATCGTATCGGCCATCGTGCTGTATAAGACCCGCTTTGGCCTGCGGCTCAGAAGCTGCGGCGAACATCCACAGGCGGCGGATTCCGTCGGCATCAACGTATATAAAATGCGCTATGCAGGGGTCTTTATCTCCGGCCTGCTGGGTGGCATTGGCGGCTTTGCCTATACGGTGGCCGCTGGCTCCGGATTCCAATCTGCAGTAGCGGGCTATGGATTCCTGGCGCTGGCCGTTATGATTTTCGGCAACTGGAAGCCGCTGAACATCCTGGGGGCATCCCTGTTTTTCGCCCTGTTCAAGATAATCGGTTCCTATAGCGCCAGCATTCCCTTCCTGCCCAGCTTTGAAAGCGTTAAATCCAGCGAATATATTTACCTAATGCTGCCGTATATCGTAACGATGATTGTACTGGTTTTGACTTCAAAAAAATCAAGGGCGCCCAAGGCAGAAGGCATTCCCTACGATAAGGGGCAGCGGTAAGCAATGGCTAAGCTCTATTTTCGTTATGGGGCCATGAGCTCCTCCAAAACCGCCAATGCGATTATGGTAAAATATAACTATGCGGAACAGGGACAGCAGGCACTGCTGGTAAAACCTGCAATAGATATTCGGGATGGGGAGCGGACAATCCGCTCCCGCTCCGGGTTGGAAGATTCCTGCGTACTGTTCCAGGAGATGGACTTAGAGGCCATTAAGGCCCATACGTATGACTGCATCATCGTAGATGAAGCCCAGTTCCTTACCAGGGAAGAAGTGCTCCTTTTAACAGATCTTGTGGATATATATGACGTACCAGTTATCTGTTATGGCCTGCGGGCAGATTTTCAGGGGAACCTTTTTGAAGGCAGCCAGTGGCTGCTGGCCTGGGCGGATACCATTGAAGAGGTCAAAACCATCTGCTGGTGTGGCAGAAAAGCAACCTTTAATGCCAGGCTGGACGGCCAGGGCGGGATAACAAAAGTTGGCGAACAGGTTGTCCTGGGCGCAAACGATAAATATGTAGGTCTTTGCAGGCGGCACTGGAAACAGAATGATCCTGGCCCAGGCCACCGGAAGGGAGAAAATGTATGAGATTTTATGTAGCAAGTGGGTTGGAAAATCGCGAAATCGCCGCAGATATGATCCATTTTCTGGCGAACAAAGGACATATCCCCACCTATGACTGGACGGAGAATGGGGACGTGCGCGGCCAGGGATTGGATCGGCTGCTGGCCACATCTGTCAGCGAAGCAAGCGCGGTGCGGGATGCGGAATTAGTCCTCGTTTTGCTTCCTGGCGGATACGGGACCCATACGGAGCTGGGCATTGCCCTGGCAACCAGGTCCAACAAGCGAATTATCCTCTGGTCTGCTACAGGAAAAGAATTTGAAGACGGGCCGAATACCTGCGTATTCTACCATCATCAGTCCATTGATAAGATAACCTCTACTTTTGAAGAGCTCAAAGCCTATTTAAACACGATCCTATGATTTTGCGCTGCCCCTTAGGAAAGCCGAGGGGCGGTTCCCCGCAATCCATTGGTTCATTCTCAAGTCCGCATCCGACAAATTCGGTTTTCCCGCGGGCGCTGGCCATCCAAAGGGCAATATGGTAAAAGGCCATATTGCCCGAGGCTATCGAAGTCCCCCTTGTCTGAGGGACAACAAGCCCTCGAACTTTATTCGCTTCTGCTAGCAAGCGCGCCAGAGGCGTTAAGCCCAGCTGTGCTGGGCTTTCTTTACAACGGGGCCTTTGGCCGCAGCCGAAGGACTAAGGGCCTGGGTAGAAACCTTGAAAAAGTTGCCTTCCAACCAGTTTTTCGACATATGCAGCCATATTATCCTTTTATATAGCCCTCTAGATTCCGTTACATGATCGTTTATTTCTCGGCGCATTTTAAATGATCTTGTTACCTTGACTTTTGAAAGAATGTACTCTATATTTAAAATTCGATATTCAAGCCGGTATTTCCCTGCGAAAAGTGAGAAACGGAGGAATTATATGCCGGCGGAAAGGATTTTTCATGTTTCGGGAAATGCGCAGAAAGCGGCAGGCTTTGTCGCAAGAAGAAATTGATCTGGTTTTGTATAAGGGCACATCTGGCGTATTGGCCCTATCCGGCGACGATGGCTACCCCTACGCCCTTCCCATCAGCTATGTATATGATGGCGGCAGGATTTACTTTCATTGTGCAAAAAGCGGGCATAAGCTGGATGCCATAAAGCGAAATAAAAAAGCTTCCTTTTGCGTGATTGACCAGGATCAGATTGTTCCTGCAGCATATACCAGTTATTTTCGCAGCGTTATCGCCTTCGGCCAAATCCATATCATGGAAGACGGCCCACAGAAGCAAGCGGCCATCCAACAGCTGGCTCTAAAGTATGCACCGGAGGATACGCCCGCCGGGCGGCAAAAGGCAATCGATAAGGAGTGGTCCGCACTTTGCATGCTGGAAATGCAGATCGACCACGTAACGGGCAAGGAAGCGATTGAGCTCCTTCGCAGAAAGCAGGAAGCTGGATGCGGGGAAGTATAACGGCCCGAATGGCGCCTTCAAAACAGCAGGCCCGTGTATTTGAAACACGGGCCGTTGTTATTTTGGGGCATCAGTAAAATGCTGTGCCGGATATTCCTTTCTTTTCTTATATTCTGGCCGTCTTTAGTTGCCGCCTCCGAAAAGATTGGAGAAGAATTGCCCTACCGAGGCAAAGAATCCGGTAATCTTCTGGCCAAAGTCAGAAAGCTTTTCCCGCACCGTGTTTGCCTTCTGCACGGTTTCTGTGAGGCCTATCAGCTGGTTTTTCAAGGCATCTATATCCAGCTTTTCCAGCTTGCGGCAAAGGCTCAGGATCTGCTCTACCTGGCTATCCGTTATGGAGACATTATATTGCTCAGCAAGCCTGCGAATCTCTGCTCGCACATCATCATCGGACATATTCTGGGTTTGATCCAGAATCTTTTTGAGCTCATTGATGAGCTCTGTCGCTTCCTCGCTGCCGATATACTCTGCCAGTTCTCCGGTGAGCACCAGTTCTTCCGCTCCTACGGATTTCGCCAGCCCTGAAAGGGTTGTGCCGGTTATATCTTCATAAGCGCGGTATATGCCCGTAAGTGCAGCGGTTCCGGAAACGGCAAAGGGGGCGGTGATCATGACCCGCGCATCGGTTATGCCGGCTGTGGCCAGAGCGTTCATGTACATCTGTTCCGTACACCAGTTGATGTTATTCGTCGTAATGGAAAGGCCGGATCCCGCTTCTAGTGTAGTGATATAAACACAGGAGAGGGCTACATTGCCGATCTTCCGGTCGGAGACTAGCCCTTCCAGATAAGCGCGCTCATCTGCATTGGTGACGACGATCTCCTCTACACTTCCCCGCTCTATGCCAAAGTCTTCATATACCCCGGCAATTTCTTCTGCATCCAGATCTGCGCCAATGACTACGCGGGACGCCCCAGCCTCCAGCGCGAAAGCCGTAGTGCCAAAAGTACACAGGCACAACAGCGCCATCAGGCAGGCCAAATACTTTCTCATAATTCAGAACCCTCCAATGTAGCGTAAACTCTGCGCAAAATATAATACGCAATCTTTGCGCTCTATTACAAAAGTATTATACCACAGGAACGCACCTATTTTTTTAACGTACTGTTAATACTGCGAATTTCCATTTGAAAAATGCCTGTTTCTGGTAAGAGTTCCTTTTTTATCTGTAATATTTTTTTGAAATACGTGGTTTGTGCAGAATATCAATAAATATATTTTTGTTCTATACGCTGTTTTGATCTGCTGCCATTCTTCCAGCTTATCGCTCTCCTTAATACTTTTGCTACGTTAATGTAAAATTATATTGTTTTATCATAAAACAACAATAAATTCCCATCCAGGTAGATCCGCATGCATTCCAGTGGCTAATAAAAGCCGCAGGATCCCAGTCTAGATCCTGCGGCTGCATTCCGTTTTAGAAAAATGCCCTGCGCCGAAATATTGCGCGAGGATAGTACTATACCGGAAGGGACTCTACCCAAGCCTTCAACCCTTCAACGGATTGCCGCCCATTGAGCACCTTTCCCTCCAGCAACTTCGCGCCGGGGCAGCTGCCCTGCAGCTCCTTCGCCGTATTTCCAAAGCGGCTACCGCCGGAGGTAGCAAACAGAACGATGGTTTTTCCGGAAAAATCATACGCCTCCAGGAAGGTATTCACGATCGTGGGAGCTACATACCACCAAATGGGAAAGCCCAAGAAAATTACGTCATAGGAAGCGATATCTGCATTCTTGTCCGCCAGGGCAGGGCGGGAGGATTTATCCTGCATTTCTATAGTGCTGCGGGATTTTTTATCCATCCAGTTCAAGTCCGCTCGGGTATAGGGCACCGCGGGTTTAATCTCATACAGGTCGGCACCTGCGGCCTGGGCCAACTCCCGCGCAACATTTGCCGTTACGCCGCTGGCACTGAAATAAGCAACCAAAGATTTTTTCATTTCAACTTTCCTCCTTCATTATCGCTACCCTGGAAAGCCGCCGGATTATTTTAAAATCTTCCCTATTAAAGAGGAAAGCTTCAGGCTGGCTTTGGCCATATTATATAACTTTTTACCCTTAAGGGTAATGTTGTTTTTGAAAGTCTGCTCTGCATTTCCCTCTGCTGGCGGCAGAAAAGCCAAGCGCTGGAATGCCTTCTCTGCGTTTCCTATTCCCGCACGGGGAAGGACGGGCCCTTTTCAAACTTTGCCGCTACATCCCGCAAATATTTCCGAATGGGCAGATGCTGGGGGCAGGCTTTTTCGCATTGGCCGCAGCCAATGCAGTCGCTGGCCTTTCCATGCCGCAGGGTGAGATTGTTATAATAAACCGCCTGGCTGGAAAAGCTGCCGGTGATGCGGGAAATATTGTTGAACAGGGCAAAATATTGGGGAATGGCGATATTCTTGGGGCAATCATGGGTGCAATAGGCGCAGCCGGTACAAGGGACGGGGGTATTCTTTTCAATAATCCCGGTCACTTGCCGGATAACCTCCAACTCCTGGGGCGTAACCGGGGCGAAGCGCTGGAAGGTATTCCCATTATCCTGAATTTGTTCCAGGCTGTTCATGCCGGAAAGCACCCGGGTGACCCCTTCCTGGCTGGCAGCAAGGCGCATGGCCCAGGATGCATTGGAGGCTTCCGGCCGCTGTGCCCGCAGAAGAGCCTCTGCCTCCGCCGGCAGGTTTACCAGGGTTCCTCCTTTGCAGGGCTCCATAACGGTAACGGGCTTGCCATATTTTCGGGCTATCTCCAGGCATCTGCGGGCCTGAACATTTGGCTGCTCCCAGTCCATATAGTTGACCTGCAGCTGCAGGAAATCCAGCCCCTCTCCATATTGGGCCAGAATCTCATCCAGCAGCTCCGGCGTATCGTGGAAGGACATGCCCGCCTGCCGGATCTTACCTTCTGCCCTCCTGCGGCAAAGAAAATCGAAGGCACCATATTTTCTGCATTTTTCATAAACATTGGTGCCCATATTATGCAGAAGATAAAAATCAAAATAATCTACGCCGCAGTGGGCCAGCTGTTCCTGAAAAATGGCTGCCATATCCTCTGCATCCTTAAAATCCCGCAGAGGAAGTTTTGTGGCCAGCTGGAAGCGGTCCCGCGGGTAGCGCTCCACCAGGGCCCTGCGCACCCCTTCCTCCCCATGATATCCATGATAGGTATAGGCCGTATCGAAATAGGTAAAACCCTGCTGCAAAAAAGCATCGACCAGCTGCGCGATTTTTTCATAGTCAAAGGAATCCGGCTTATCCGCCTGCAACAAGGGCAGCCGCATACAGCCAAACCCAAAGTCTACCTGCTTTTTCTCTTCCATCGGATGCGCCTCCTTATTTTTAGTCTGCCGCAAGCAGTCTTTCCGTTCTGGTTGTGGCATCCCTTCCGCCCTGCCCTTAAAGGTCAAAAGCATCTATCCTATTTTATATCTTTTATTATTGCCATAAATAGGAAAAAACGCAATCTGGATTCCAGGGATTTAAAATAAGTGAAACTTATGCGATAGGCATCATCCCTGCCTGGATGTGGTATCCTGAGGGGGCATAAGGCGCTGCAGGATATTGGCAAAGTCCTGAATATATGCATTGGTTTTGTCCTTGCGCCAAAATACGCAGTAGTTTCGCCGCAGTTGCTGCCCGCCCTGGTAAACGGGCAGGCGGCGGATAGATGCCCCCACCGGCGGCAGCGTCCCTAGGCTTTCAATGGGCAGGAAGCCCCGGTTACTAGCTACCAGTAGGCGTCCTTCTTCCAGATTATCCGCAAACAGATAGCTTCCTCCGAATCCCAATGTGTTCTGGTAATATTCCTGCTCGGCGTTTTGCTGCTCCTGCGAGGTAATCAGGATACAGGGTAAGCGCTTTAATGCCTCGATTTGCAGATAGGCCTCGCGGCTGAGGGGATTATTGGCAGAAATCTCCGCATAGCACCCGCACTGCATGAGCTCGAAATTCACATATGCATCGGAAAAGGCCCGCC
Source organism: uncultured Clostridia bacterium (assembly GCA_944336625.1). Taxonomy (GTDB): domain Bacteria; phylum Bacillota; class Clostridia; order Christensenellales; family CAG-138; genus Pelethousia. Next base: position 29,440 of record CALVLF010000113.1, on the reverse strand, counting down.
TTTGGTCATTTAAAACGATATCCACCCCGCCTGAGCGCAGTAGATCATACAGCTCCTCATGGGTGCCGTTTACAATGCTGATGGCCACCTCCGGATAGGCCCGGGAAAAATCCGCAACGGCCTGATGTAACTCCAATCCGCTATAACAGCGCAGATAGCCGATCCGCAGTTGCGGCCCGGCATCCACCCCCAGGCGCTTGGTTTCCCGCACCAGCTCATCCACCTGCTCCAAAACCGCTTTGCCATGGGCATAGAAATACTGCCCCGTTGGCGTCAGGGAAAACCGCCGGTTCTCCCGATGAATCAGCTCTACCCCCAGCTCCCGTTCCAGGGCCTGAATCTGCTGGGAAATGGCCGATTGCGAAATATAGCAGCGCTCCGCAGCCTCTGTAAAGCTATTGCAATCCACCACGGCCATAAAGTATTTCATCTGCCTAAGAAGCATAAGGCCTTCCTCCCCTCGCTGCGAAGTGCTCCGTTTCCGTAAGCGGGCGCCGGAATCCCGCTGCAAGCAGGCAGGCCCTTTGGATTCTGCCTCTGCAGGCCTGCCCCAAGGGTAACCTGCCCCGCAAAACAGGCAGACATGTACCCCATTTGCCAAGAAAGCTCTGTTTCTATTGTATGCAAAATGGCCTGGGGCAGCAAGTTATACACATAATTATAAATTATAAGGCTTTGCCACAAGCATTTTATAAGGAAGGGCGCTTGCTTTGGCCGCCCGCTATGGAGTGCATTATTTCTGATAGAGCTTTCTATATTCCGTGGGAAGAAGGCCGGTTTTCTCCTTAAATGCTTTGGTAAACTTGCCCTGGGTTTCGTAGCCTACCTGCTGGGCAATGGAGGCGATGCTGGCATGGCTCTGGCGCAGCAGCTTCATAGCCTGCTGCATTCGGTATTCCTTCACATAGGCGGCAATGGGCATACCATATACCGCTTTAAACGCGGCCTTTAAGGTGGAAGTGTTCAGCAGGAACTTGCGAGCCAGCGTTTCTATAGTAAAGCGCTGCCCTAAGTTCTCGATAAGAAAATTTCGCACCTCCTTGATCACCTCTATCTGCTGCGCAGAGCCATACTGCTCCCCCGCAAGCCCCAGCGGCTCCAGTTGGAGCAGGTATAAAAGGACCTCCAGAGCTTTCAGCTTATAATAGGGAAGGCGGATCTGCTCTCGCAGGGCATAGAGGGGCGTAAAAATAAAATCCAGCGGGCATCCTGCAGGCAGGACGCAGGGCTTTGCGCCCCGGCAAAATTTTTCAAACAGGGCGCTGGACGAAAAGCCGCCTTCCTTTAACACCGCCGGGCAGTTTTCCTCCAGTACGCTAAGGTCTGCCAGCAGGGAGATGCCCGCATAATAGCCCAGGGGCAGCCCCATTTGCGAATCGGCGCAGCTATGGATAGAATGCAGGCATACATCCCCCGCCCCCAGGTAAACCGCCGCTCCATCCCGCATATTCCAGCCGATTCGCCCTTTATGACAATGATTGATTTCCAAAATATAGTCCTTTGCCGCGTGATGGACTTGAACCTGCTCCCCCAGGTACTGATGCAGAGAAAGGGCTATACCTGGAAACAGCAAAAATGATTCGATCCTACCCTTCCCTTCCGTTTGCGAAATAAAGTGCTCTAAAAAGTAAGGGCTTTGGACATCCGCCCCGCTGTGCCGCTTTAAGGCGATGGTCCCAGCGGGGATATGGCCCAGGGCCTTCTCTATGCTTTCAAATTCATCCTGCATAAATCACCATCTCATCCTTTATCCATCCGCAGAAGGGCAGGATATTTCCATCATTTTTTCGATCATAAGGTGTAAAAGCTGGGCCTGCTCCGTATCAGCGGCCCGGTAATAGACCTCCTTCCCATCCCGGCGGCTGACGATGAGCCCGCTGCTTTTCAGCTGCCGCAAATGATGGGATACGGCAGGGCTGCTCATCCCCACCAGGGCTGCCACATTGATCACACACTCCTCGCAATGGCACAGGAGCCAGAATATGCGAATACGGCTCCCATCACAAAGCTGCTTAAAAATATCGGAAACGGTCTGGAAATCCTCCTCCTTGGGCATGGGTTCCAGGTTTTTTTCAATCTGCTGCCCATGGTCATGGGGCAAGGGATAGTTTGGCACAACAGTTCCTCCCTTTTATTTTTACGGCATGCTTCCCTGTTGGAAAGGACATAGGCAGCGCCAAGGCGCGCTACAAAGCCGGCGTTCCCTTGTTTTATAAAAAAGCCCTGCCCTGCCCAGGAAAATCCTGGGCAGGGCGCTGATGCCTCTTTTCAGGGAATGAGCTTTTCCAAAAGGGAAAGGGCTTCTTCCAGCTTCGGGTTGGGCTCCTCCGTTTGCAGCCCTTCCCGGACACAACTGCGAATATGGGCGTATAGGATTTCCCGGTTCGCGTTTTTCAAAATAGCCTGGGTAGCCATAATCTGGTTGGAAATATCTACGCAGTAGCGATCTTCCTCGATCATTTTCAAAACGCCATCCAGCTGCCCCCGGGCGATCTTGATAGAACGGGCGATGCGAGCCCTATCAGCTTTCATGGGTCTCAATCCCCGTCACTTCATAGCCGGCATCGGTAATCGCCGCCTTCAGAACTGTATCTTCCGTTCCGGAAGGCAGGGTAACCGTAGCCTTCTTAGTAGCTAGATCCACATGCACGTCCGTCGCTCCGGGGATGCCTTCCAGCGCCCGGGTAACATGCTTTACGCAGTTCTGGCACATCATACCTTCTACCATAATTTCCTTTTTCATTGCAATACCTCCATTTTTTGCATTTTTATTGGTTTTATCTGCCTGCTCTGCAGCCGGGGTTTCCTCGGTGGCTGCCCGGGGCAGAACATGGCTGGCAGGAGCCACTTCAGCTGCCGCCTCTTGCCGGTGGGCAGGGGCAGAGCTGCCATGTTTTGGCTTAAAGAAGCGCAGCCGCAGGGCATTGCTCACCACGAATACGGAGCTAAAGCTCATAGCCAGGGCCGCAATCATGGGGCTCATTTTCAGGCTAAAGGCTACATAGTAGCACCCGGCTGCAATCGGGATGCCGATGACATTATAGAAGAAAGCCCAAAACAGGTTTTCCTTGATATTCCGGATGGTCGCCTTGCTCAGCTCGATAGCCCCGCTCACATCCAGCAGGTCGTTCTTCATCAGAACGATATCGGCGGATTCCATGGCGATGTCCGTGCCTGCACCAATCGCAATGCCTACATCTGCCCGGGCAAGGGCAGGGGCATCGTTGATGCCATCTCCCACCATAGCCACCTTTTTCCCGGATTCCTGGATTTTGCGGATCTCCCGCTCCTTATCCTGGGGCAATACCTCTGCAATGACCCGGTCCACCCCTACCTCCCTGCGGATGGCCTCGGCCGTCTTTTGATGATCACCGGTGAGCATGACCACTTCAATGCCCATACGCTTCAGCTCCGCAATGGCGGCCTTACTGGTGGGTTTGACCGTATCCGCTACGGCAACCATGCCTATCAGCCTGCCGTTTGCAGCGAAGAACAGAGGCGTTTTTCCCTCCTCGGCCATCTTATCCTGCAGGCCCTGCACTTCTCTATCCTGGATGGAAAAGGCTTCCATCATTTTATGATTGCCTCCTAGGCAGGCTACGCCCGCCACTGTTCCGCGGATACCCTGGCCGGGTATCTGTTCAAAGCCTTCCACAGGCAGGAAAGAGATATTCCGCTTTTGGGCCTCTTCCACGATGGCCGCCGCCAGGGGATGCTCCGAAAGTTTTTCCAGAGAGGCGGCCAGCTGTAGGAACTTCTCCTCCCCCATTTCCTCCTGGCTCACCACATCGGTAACCACGGGCTTACCCTGGGTAATGGTACCGGTCTTATCCAGAACTACCGTCTGTACGGAATGGGCAGTCTCCAGAGCCTCGGCAGATTTGATCAAAATGCCGTTTGTTGCGCCCCGGCCTGTTCCCACCATAATAGCCGTAGGGGTGGCAAGGCCCAGAGCACAGGGGCAGGATACTACCAGAACGGACACGGCAATGGTCAGGGCGAATTCAAAGGTCTCCCCATAGATCAGCCAGGCGATAGCTGCGATGATCGCGATGCCGATGACAATGGGCACGAATATGCCCGCTACCTTATCCGCCAGCTTAGCGATGGGCGCTTTTGAGCTAGTAGCGTCATCCACCAGGCGAATAATCTGGGCCAGGGCAGTCTCATCCCCCACCCGGGTGGCCTGCATTTTGAAATAACCGCTTTTGTTAATGGTAGCGCCGATTACCTTATCCCCCGGCTGCTTATCTACAGGGATGCTTTCGCCGGTAATAGCGGATTCGTCAATGGAGGCATGGCCCTCCAGGAGAATGCCGTCTACTGGTATGGACTCCCCCGCTTTCACAATAAGCACATCCCCCGCAGCTACCTCTTCCACAGGAACGGTGCTTTCCCGTCCATCACGGAGCAACCGGGCCGTTTTCGGGGCCATATTGAGAAGCTTGTTGATAGCATCGGAGGTCTTTCCCTTAGCCCGCGCCTCGAAGAATTTGCCCAGGGTAATCAGCGTGAGGATCGTCCCGGCGCCTTCGAAATAGAGATCATGGGAAAATTGATGTACCATAGCCATATCCCCATGTCCCAATCCAAAGGCGATCTTATATAGGGCATAAACGCCATAGACCAGGGAAGCCCCAGAGCCCAGGGCGATAAGGGAATCCATGTTGGGCGCCCCCTGAAACAGGGTCTTAAAGCCCACACGGTAATACTTTCCATTGATGACCGCCACCGGCAGAGCCAGCAGGAACAGGGTCAGGGCATAGATCATGGCGTTTTCCGTGCCCAGAAAGATAGAGGGCAGAGGCCAGCCCATCATATGCCCCATGGAAATATAAAATAGCGGCACCGTAAATACGAAGGACCAGATAACCCGCCGCTTCATGCTTTGATATTCTTTTTGGATGTCATTCCCCGGGGCGCTGGCGGCCTTTTTGCCAGCTGTTTCCTTGCCACCCTGCAGAGCGGCGCCATAACCGGCCTTTTCTACGGCATCGATGATTTTGTTACTGCTGAGCATATCTTCATCATAATCCACCACCATGCTATTTTTCAGCAGATTTACAGATACTTCCTTTATACCTGGCAGGGCGCAGACGCTTTTTTCCACACGAGATGAACATGCGGCACAGGACATACCCGTTATATCATATCGTTCCTGCATGATCGCAAACTCCTTTCAATATACCCATACGGGGGGTGGGTATTATTAGTATAATACAAGCGAAGAAAAAAGCAATAGTTTTTTTAGAAAAAGTTTCCCCTGTCCTGCGCAGGCCAATACGTCCCTGTACATAACTTCGCCTCTATTCGCCTCTATGCCTCCCTAGCTGCAAGGATATAGATAGGCACGGAACCTTTCCTGCCGGTTTCGCATCCGGCCCGCTTTCGCCCAATTGGAAACCCTTTTTTCCCAAACAGGAGCAATGTCGGCGCACCCATTGACCGAAAGCGATGGAGCGTATATACTACAATCAAACAATTAAGCAACTATTTAATTATAGATTGCCGAAAGGAGTTTTTATGAAAAAGACCTATGCCATCGAAGTAGATTGCGCCAACTGCGCCAATAAAATGGAAGCTGCTGCCCAAAAGACCCCTGGGGTCAAGGACGCCACCGTCAATTTTATGGCCCTGAAGATGCATGTGGATTTCGAAGAAGGGCAGGATCCTAAATCCGTCATGCAGCAGGTCCGCGCCAACTGTAAAAAAGTGGAGGATGACTGCGAGATCTATATTTAATTCCGCATCCCGCCCGGCACAGGAAAAGCGCCTAAACGGCACCCGCGATCTTCCGCGCCCGAAGGGCCTCCGCCGGGGAACGAAGATGTGAAGCGATGAAAGGAGAGCTTGTACCATGCAAGAGCTTATTATAAATATCCTGTTTGGCGTTATCATCCTCATGGCAGCTGGCCTGCTGCTTTGGGGTTGCCGGGGCAAGAGCGGCATGATGAAAAAGCAGAAAAAGACCCTGGGCCGCATCTTACTGGCCACGGTATACCTGCTGGTTCTGCAACTTCTGCCGGAGTGGGTCTATGACGCGGCAGATGCCCTTATGCCCGGCGCAGGCTACTGGATGCGCCTGCTCCTCTATCTGGCCGATTATCTGATTATCGGCTATGATATTCTCATCAAGGCCTTTAAGGGCATAAAGAACCGGCAAATTTTTGATGAAAGCTTTTTAATGGCCATTGCCACGGTGGGCGCCATCGCCCTGGCCCTTTATGGGAAAAGTGGCGACTATACGGAAGCCATCGCCGTCATGCTTTTTTATCAAATTGGCGAATGGTTCCAAGGCTATGCCGTTGGCAAGAGCCGGCGGAATATCAGCGAGCTGATGGATATCCGGCCAGACTATGCCAATATAGAGCGGGATGGTAAGCTGGAGCGGGTAGATCCGGATGCGGTGGCCATCGGCAGCACTATCCTTGTACAGCCCGGGGAAAAGGTACCCATTGACGGCGTGGTGATAGAGGGGGTTTCCAGCTTGAATACCGCTGCTCTCACCGGCGAAAGCCTGCCCCGGGATATACAGGCGGGAGACGCGATCACCAGCGGCTGCATCAACATGACCGGCCTGCTGAAAATACGCACGACCAAGGAATTTGGGGAGTCTACCGTATCCAAAATATTGGATCTGGTGGAAAACGCCAGCTCCCGTAAATCCAAGTCGGAAAACTTTATCTCCAAGTTTGCCCGGGTCTATACGCCGGCGGTATGTATAGCGGCTCTGGCCCTAGCCCTGCTCCCGCCTCTGGTGCGCATGCTGGCCCTGGGTATGCCCGCCAGCTGGAATATATGGATCTACCGGGCCCTGACTTTCTTGGTTATCTCCTGCCCCTGTGCCCTGGTCATCAGCATCCCCCTTTCCTTCTTTGCCGGAATCGGCGGCGCCAGTAAGGAAGGCGTTCTGGTAAAGGGCTCCAACTATCTGGAAACCCTGTCCCAAACCAAGATTGTCGTTTTTGATAAGACAGGTACCCTGACGCAGGGAGTATTCGAGGTCAATGGCATCCATCACAACGCCATGGAAAACGAAAAGCTGCTCGGGCTGGCGGCGCTGGTGGAAAGCTCTTCCTCCCACCCCATCAGCAAAAGCCTGCAGCGGGCATATGGCAAGGAGATCGACCGCAGCCGGGTGACGGATATACAGGAGCTCGGTGGAAAGGGCATTGTCGCCAAGGTAGATGGCCTTTCCGTGGCCGCGGGCAATGATAAGCTGATGGACCTGCTAGGAATCCCCTATATTCGCTGCCATAGCGTGGGCACCATCATCCATATGGCTATCGATGGAAAATATGCAGGGCATATCGTTATTTCCGATGTGCTAAAGCCCCGGGCCAAGGAAGCAATGACGGCCCTGAAGGCAACAGGTATCCAAAAAACTATCATGCTCACTGGGGATGCGGACAATGTAGCCCAACAGGTGGCCAAGGAGTTGGGCATTGATCAGGTATACAGCCAGCTCCTGCCAGCGGATAAGGTGGAAAAGGTGGAAGCCCTGCTTCACAGCAAACCGGAAAAAGCCAAACTGGCCTTCGTGGGAGACGGTATCAACGACGCGCCCGTCCTGCGCCGGGCGGATATTGGCATCGCCATGGGAGCCATGGGGTCCGATGCTGCCATCGAAGCGGCAGATGTAGTCCTGATGGACGATGATCCCATGAAGATTGCCAAGGCCATCCGTATATCCCGCAAATGCTTGCGCATTGTTTATCAGAATATCGTTTTTGCCATTGGCGTTAAGCTGGTTTGCCTGCTGCTGGGCGCCCTGGGCATTGCCAATATGTGGCTGGCCATCTTTGCGGATGTGGGCGTGATGGTCATTGCCGTTCTCAATGCCATCCGGGCCCTGTTCGTAAAAAACCTGTAAAAGAAACGTCCGAACCTGCCTGTCCATTTTCGCTATGGGCACAATTCATAGGGACAGCGGTCCGTAAGGCCTGCTGTCCCTTCGCTTAGCAAAAGGCATATAAAACCCCCGCATTTTAAAGCGGGGGGTTCAGACTGTCAAAAAAACCCGCTGGGGGTTCGGGGGCCGCAGCCCCCGGCGGCTTTTAATCGCGAGTGGCGACACGCGCGGCGCGAGCGAAAGGCCTTGCGTAGCAAGGGTTTCCTTGCAGCTTTGGCTGGCCGTGAGGAACGAACAAGCCAAAGCTGCAAAACTCGAAAAAGCGGCTTTTTAGGCCGCTTTTTCGACACGCTAAAACCCCCGCATTTTAAAGCGGGGGTTTGAAGGAATAAGAATGTCAGATCAGGTTCTTCTCCGTCTCTTTAGAGAATAAATGTATGGATTCCGGATGGAAGGTGAAATGCATCTGGGTCCCGTACTGAATTCCACTCCGCAGTTCAACCGGCAGGTCCGCAGTAGGTATCCGCAGCACCACGTCCTTTTCTTCGCAGTTGACATGCAGATAGTATTCGCTTCCCATCATTTCGGAAACCTCTACCATGCCCTGGAGCACCCCTTCGCCCGATGCATCTGCGGCAAAACGGATATGCTCCGGCCGGATTCCCAGGACTACGTCCTGGCTTTCCACCCCGGCGCCAGCCAGGGCATCCTGAAGCGGCTGCGCCAGCGGGATGGGCTTTCCTTCGATTTCCGCTTGGTATGCGTTGCTGCCTTTTTTAAGCAGCTTGGCATCGAAAAAGTTCATCTGGGGCGTGCCAATAAAGCCCGCTACGAATATATTGGCCGGATGGTTAAACACTTCTTGGGGCGTGCCGGTCTGCTGGATAAATCCATCCTTCATAATCACGATGCGATCCCCCAGGGTCATGGCCTCGGTCTGATCGTGGGTGACGTAGATGAAGGTGGTATTGATGCGCTGGCGGAGCTTAATGATCTCCGCACGCATCTGGTTGCGCAGCTTGGCATCCAGGTTGGATAGGGGCTCATCCATGAGCAGCACCTTAGGCTCCCGCACAATAGCCCGGCCAATGGCTACCCGCTGCCGCTGGCCGCCGGAAAGGGCTTTGGGCTTGCGCTCCAGATACTCAGTAATGCCCAGGATTTCCGCCGCATCCTTTACCCGGGCATTGATCTCCTCCCGGGGCATTTTTTTAAGCTTGAGGGGGAACTCCATATTCTCCCGCACCGTCATGTGGGGGTAAAGGGCGTAGCTTTGGAACACCATGGCAATATCCCGGTCCTTGGGCTCTACATCGTTCACAAGGGCGCCGTCGATATACAGGGAGCCCTCGCTGATCTCCTCCAGCCCTGCAACCATGCGCAGGGTGGTAGACTTGCCGCAGCCCGATGGGCCTACCAGGACGATAAATTCCTTATCCGCGATTTCCAGATTGAAATCGTGGACAGCCGTCACGTCGTTGTCGTAAATCTTTTTGACGTTTTGCAGGGATACAGTAGACATCATTCCGGCCATAGGGCCCCTGCCTCCGCACAGAACCCCTCCCGCCCGCGCCATGAAAAGCGCGCGGCGCTTTACGACAGGTCTCCACACTGCCGCACCGCTGGCCAGCGGATCTTCCTCCTTTTTTTGGGGCGCCCAAGCTATGGAAATGGAGTAGCCCTGGGCCCTTAAAATAATTTATTATTTTGGCTACAGGGAGCCATGGACCACATTTCCCCGGAACAGGACCGCCTGTATGGACAGATCCTTTCGCAATACCACCAGGTTTGCATCCTTGCCTTCTTCTATGCTGCCAACCCGGTGATAGATCCCCAGCACTTTGGCCGGGTTTACAGCGGCTGCCGTAACAGCATCCGCCAGGGGGATACCAAAGGACACGGCCGTGATCATACAGGCCATCAGGTCCGTAACGGAACCGGCCAGCGAGCCGCTTCCCGTAAGCGTGGCCCGGTTTCCTTTAACGGTTACTGCCTGGCCCCCCAGGGTATATTCCCCGTCCGGCATGCCGGCAGCCCGCATGGTATCGCTGATAAGAACCATCCGCTGCGGGCCCATCAGGCGAAATGTAGCCCGCACCACGGAAGGATGAATATGCACCCCATCGCAGATGATTTCGCACATGACCTCCGGGCTATCGGCCGCCGCCCCTACCACGCCGGGCTCCCGATGGGCAAAGGGAAGCATGCCATTATAGATATGGGTCACTTCCCGGGCGCCATTTTGAAAGGCAGTGAGGGCCGTATCATAATCCGCAGCGGTATGCGCCAGGCTCACCACGGCCATTTTGCTGGCCGCCCGGATGAATTCCTGCGCCCCTTCCAGCTCCGGCGCTACGGAGACCAGCGCCACCAGGCCTTGAGAGGCCTCCATCAACTTTTCCAGCAGCGGAAGATTGGGGGCTTGCAGCCATTCTTCGTTCTGGGCGCCTTTTTTTGCCTTGGAAAGGAAGGGCCCTTCCAGGTTTATGCCTACCAGCTCCGCGCCAGGGGCGCCAGAAGCCCGATGCGCTGCGGCAACCTGGCATATTTTTACCAGCTGCTCTTCCGCCAGTGTCATACCGGCGGGGCAGATCTGGGTAACGCCCCGGGAAAGCTCATAGGCCGCCATCTCCCGCAGGCCTTCCGCCTCGCCATCGGAAAAATCCGCGCCGCGGCAGCCGTGGAAATGCAGATCCGTCAGCCCCGGAATTACCCAGCAGCCGCCTACATCCACAGGATCTTGTGCGCAGGCGGCGATCTTACCCCCCTGGATGCACACATCCCGCTCTACAAAGCCCTTGGCAGGATCAAAAACAAGGCCGCCTGTCAATCGCATAGATGCAGGACCTCCTTGGGCAGCAGATGCAGCGCTTCCATATCCCCAACCAGGATTACATTGCGGTGCAGCTGCAGAATGGAGGCAGGGACCTCCGGCGTAACCGGCCCGCAGAAGGCTTTATGCACGACCTCCGCCTTATCTGCGCCGCTGACCACCATCAGCACCGCCTTGGCCTGGAGAATGCTCCGCACGCCCATGGTCAGGGCCTTATGGGGCACATCTGCCTCAGAGGCGAAAAAGCGCTTATTCGCCTCGATGGTGCTATGGGTCAGCTCCACCACATGGGTATCCGTGGGAAAGGCGTTGGAGGGCTCGTTAAAGCCGATGTGCCCATTATGCCCCATGCCCAGCAGCTGCAAGTCCACCCCGCCGAAGCCTTCGATGATGCGGTCATACCGGCGGCATTCCGCTTCCGGGTCCTCCGCCAGGCCGTTGGGCACGTTGGTATTTTCCGGCTTTATATCCACATGGTCGAAAAGATTCTTCTGCATGAAATAGCGGTAGCTCTGAATATGATCCGGCGCCAGGCCCAAATATTCATCCAGATTGACGCTGCGCACCTCTGCAAAGGAAAGATCTCCCTTTTTGTACCACTCCACCAGCTGGGCATAGGTGCCGATAGGGGTAGAACCTGTGGCCAGGCCCAGGATGCAGTCCGGCTTGAAGATAACCTGGGCGGATATGATATTTGCCGCCTGGCGGCTCATGGTGCGGTAATCCGCACAAGCATAAATTCGCATAACGATCCTCTCTTATCCGCAGTATTTCGCTATAGCCTCGCGAATCATGGCAGCACACTGGGCTACGATGGGCCCATCTTCCTCTGCAAGGGGGGCCAGGGGCAGGCGCACGGAGCCGCAGTCCGGGGCACCCATCTCCCTTAGGACGGCCTTGATGACGGCATACATATTGCCCTTCCCAGCGCACAGCTTATAGATGATGCGGCAGCAGGTATCCTGCACTTCCCTGGCCTTTTCCATCTGACCGGCCAGGAACAGCTCCCGGATTTTCATATACAATTCCGGCATTACCCCATAGGTGCCGCCGATGCCGCCGATGGCGCCAGCGGCCAGGCCGGAAAGCAGCTGCTCGTCCGGGCCATTGAATACGATGGCCCCTTCATCCCGGAACATCTGAATATCCTGCACAGGCATGGAAGAGTTCTTCACGCCAATAACCCGGGGATTCTTCAGCATCTCCCGGAGGAGAGGGATCGTAAGAGCCACGCCAGCCAGCTGGGGGATATTGTAGATAATAAAATCCGTATTGGGTGCCGCCGCAGAAATCTGGTTCCAGTACGCTGCAATCGCATAGGAAGGCAGGTGGAAGTAGATGGGCGGGATGGCTGCGATGGCATCTACCCCCTGGGCCTCGGCATGGGCTGCCAGGGCCCGGCTATCTGCCGTGTTATTGCAGGCCACATGGGCAATAATGGTAATCTTTCCCTTGGCCACGGCCATAACGTTTTCCAAAATGCACTTGCGTTCCTCCACGCTGTGATAGATACACTCGCCGGAGGAGCCTCCCACATACAGGCCCTTGACGCCCTTTTTCAGGAAATGCTCCGCCAGGGCCCGCACGCCTTCGGGGCTTATATCCCCCCGGGCATCATAGCAGGCATAAAAGGCGGGGATGATCCCCTGGTATTTGCTGTAATCTTTCATATTCGCTCTTTCCAATCCAATCTAATTATTTTTTCGGGAAAAGGGCAGCGGACGGATCGTCAATCAGAACTTTAAATACCGCCTTGCTGACCCGGCGGGTCCCATCCACCTGCAGCTTAATGCGGTGGGCATCCCCGGGGAATACCACGAGGAAGCTCCCCGGCCGCAGCACCATGGTATATTCCGCCTCCCCTTGATATGCATAAAAATCCTGCCCCTGCTTTTCCTCCAGCAGGGCAAGGCCTGCCGGATGGGAAACATCCACCCGCTCCTGCCCTTCCAGCATGATATGAATATCCAGATAACGGCGGTGGGCCTCGAAAAACCCGGCTTCCAGCGGAATCGTCTCATAGGTGAAGCGGGTGCAGTAGACCTGCTCCCCCTGCAGCTCCACCCGCTTATCGTCCGAAAGCGCGTCTAAAAAAGCAGGGGTAATATGGCGCAGGGCCATATCCAGGTTGGGATGGATCCCCAGGTAGGCCAGGGCATCCTGATTTTTCCCTAAAATCATCCCATCACCCCTTGACGGCGCCCATAGCGATGCCCTGGGTGAAGTATTTCTGGAAGATGATGAATACGGCCACAATAGGGATGGCCGCCAGGGCTGCGCCTGCCATGATCAGTCCAAAGTCGCTGGACATTTCCCCCTGCAGGTTGGCAATACCTACGGGGAGGGTGAGCTTATCATCGCTGCCGAGCATGACCAGCTGGAGAAAATAGTCATTCCATGCGTTGACAAACGTGAAAATGGCCAACGCACCCACGCCGGGCTTGATCATGGGAAAAACCACTTTTACGAAGGTATTCAGCTCCCCGGAGCCATCTACTCTGGCAGCCTCCAGAATCTCCGTGGGGATGGTTTCCGCAAACTGTTTCATCAGGAATACGCCAAAGGGCCAGCCCACTGTAGGCAGAATTACCGCCCAGAGGGTATCGTTCATATGCAGGTAGGTCATTTCCTGCAAAAGGGGAATGACGATTACCTGTTTGGGCAGGGCCATAGCGCAGATAATGATGGTAAACAGCACGCTTCGGCCAATGAACCGCTTCTTTGCCAGCGCATAGCCTGCCAGGGAAGCAGTAAGGCAGGTAAGGATCATAGCCGCGCCGGAGATAAAGACGATATTGAACAGCCAGCGCAGGGCCGGATGCTCAAAGAGGCGGACGTAGTTATCCAGCGTAGGCGACTGGGGGAACCAGACGGGCTGGCGGGCATTGATCTCAATTACGTCCTTGAAGGAGCCCGTGATGATCCAGTATAGGGGAAAGATAAAGAACAGGGCCAGCAGGATCAGCACGATGGCAGAAAATACCCGATAGCCAGGGGAAGTGCCGGTTAAATCCATGTGTTTATTCATATTTGCACCCCCTTAATTATCCGTCTTGGCCAGTTTGAACTGGATAGCGGAAAAGATGGCGATAATAATGGCCAATATTACGCCGATTGCGTTTGCATAGCCGAAATCCTGCAGCCTATAGGCCGTATCATAAACCTGATACATGATGGTCATGGTGGAATTCAACGGCCCGCCTCGGGTCAACAGCTGAATCAGCGCAAAGCATTGGAAAGAATTGATGGTCGTAATAACCAGCACATACAGGGTTGTTGACATGATAGCAGGCCACTTGATCTTCCAGAAAACCTGGAGCTTGGTCGCGCCATCCACCTGCGCCGCCTCGATAATGGAAGTATCCACATTGCCCAGGGCCGCCACATACAGCACGATGGGCTGGCCAATAGAGGTGGTAAATAAGATCAGAATAATAAACCAGATAGCAGTGGAGGCATTGCCCAGCCAATCAAACCCGGTGGTGCCGGCAATCTGATTGAGCAGGCCATTATAAGGATGCAGGATCCACTTCCAAACCACGGTAACGGCCACCGAGCCCGTAACCACAGGCAGGTAGAACACGCAGCGGAAGAACGACCTGGGAATGGTATGCATCTTGTAGATGGCGGAGCCCACCCAAAGGGAAAACGCGGTAACCGTCGGCACGGCGACCACCACGATCAACAAGGTATTCATAAAGCCCTTATGGAATACCTCATCCTGAAACAGTTGAATATAATTATCCAGCCCGGCAAAACCTGCTACGCCGCCCAGCCCATAATCCAGGAAGCTGTAGAACAGGCAGATGAACATGGGGACAACCACAAACCCCACGAAGAAAACCAAGCTGGGCAACAGAAAGCAATAGGCGGAAATCGTTTCCCGGCGAACGAGGGCCCGGCTCATGCCGGAGGTTCCGGAGGGTTTTTGGGATTTTTTCGCCTTACGGGGCGCGGCCGCAGCGGTGGCCACATCTGTATTCTGCGCCATAAGTAACCTTCCCTCTCTACATGGATTTTTCCCACCCGCCTTGGGTGGGATGTATAATGGTGCCCGCCCCCTCTCGCAAGGGAGCGGGCACAACGTCACGCAAATTCCTTGATATTACAGTAATGGATAGTGTTAGCCAATGTTGGCGTTCGCCTGGGCCACATAGTTATCAGCAGCGGTCTGCGGATCCGCACCGGTGGTCATGATCTCCGCCAGGAGGGGCCACCAAAGGGCACGCTGCTCGGTCCAGCCGCCGGTCAGGGCATAGGACCGGCCCAGATAATCGCTCATCAGGGCAAAGGGAGCGCGGTCAGCAGCATCCGCATCGCCGGCATAAACATCGCCCCAGTCCGTATGCACCGGGAAGAAGCCGGTGGCCTTTACCACCTCAACGCCGGCAGTCTGGTCGTTGCAGACGAAATCTACGAAAGTCTTGGCAGCCTCTACCTTGGCGGCATCGCCTTTATCGAATACGCCGAAGCCATAGGGGCCAGCCATCTCCAGCTCGGGCACGCCATCGTCAGAGGGGAAGGCCATGGCAAAGGGAGTGAACTGGGTCTGGGCCGCATACTGGGCATAGTTGGAATAGTTCCAGCAGAAGGATACGGCGCAGGTCTGATTGGCGAAGGCCTGGAGCTCGTCAGAAGCGGCGAAGCTGGCGTTGGCAGACAGGGATCCGTCATTTACCATCGTCTGCAACAGCGTCAGGGCCTGCACATTCTTAGCGCTGTTGGCATTGTAGGAAGAGCCATCTTCGGTTACGAAATAGTCGGAATAGAGGTTATTCACCAGAGCGCGAGTACCCTGGTCGCCGCCCTGGGCACCGCAGTAGATGATGCCGGGCACCGCAACGGAAACCGTGCCAGCCTCGATGGCATCCCGCACAGCAGCCATGGCAGCTACGAAGTCATCGGTAGTCCAGGTACGGGTCTCCTCATCGATATACTGGAGGGCACCGGCAGCCTCAAAGACCTCATAGTTGATGGCCATGCAGTGGGCAGCTGCGCTGATCGGGAAGAAGTAATAGGTACCATCCAGCTGGGAGAGAGAGGAAATGCCTTCGCTGATATCGCTGCCGCTAGCAGTCCACAGATCGGACAGATCCGCCATCAGGCCTTCGCGGGCATAGTTGCCTACAATGCGCTCTGGGCCTTCGAAGATGATATCCGGGCCGGTACCGGAGCTGATGGCCGTAGTGAGCCGCTGGTCACCATCCTGGTAGTTGATGGCGTTGACGGTAACGGTAATCTCGGGATGTACTTCATTGAAAGCAGCAATGACGCTATCCCAGCTGCTGGTTTCGGTAAAGGAACCGATGTTGAAGCTCCAGAGGCTGATCTCTACGGGCTCAGCGCTGGCGGAATCATCCGTAGCAGCGGAGTCAGCAGGAGCCTCTGTGGCATCCGCAGCTTCCGTGGCCGCCGGGGCTTCCGTAGCGGCGGGAGCGGCGGTTTCCCCGCTGCTGGAGCAGGCCGCCAGGCCCAGCACCAGGCACAGGGTCATGAGGATCGCAAGAACTTTCTTTATCATTGTTTTTACCTCCTTGGTGTTCTTGTTGTATGGCTGATCCAAATTATATTTCTATTGTGTTTTTGGGGTATGTGGGTACAAAGGCAAAGGTCTAATAGTACAGTAGAGAAAGAAACTAACAGATATGTTATCTGTATTGTAACCGGGACAAAAAGCATTGTCAATAGAGCTAGGCAAGCTGTTCCCTGCCTTCGAAAAAGCTGGCAGGGGATTTTTGCCTTTAGACATGTTTCATAGCAAGTGCCGCCGCCACCTGTTCCTGGGCTTTCTGGCTTCTTCCGCCGCTATTGCGGCAGACCTGGGCAAAAAGCACGTCTATCACAAAAAGCTGGGCGATCCTGGCCGGGATGGATCCCAGCTGCAGGGGCCCTTCATTGGCGCCGCACTGCAGAATCACATCTGCGAAAGCGGCAGCCGGGGACTTGGGGAAATGGGTTACGAGAATAATCTTGGCGCCCTGCTCCTTTACCACCGTCAGCAGGTCCAGCAGCTCACGGGTCGAGCCGGAATAGGAAAAGAAGAGCACTGCATCCTTCTCCGTCAGCGTTGCGGCGGCGATGGCCTGCAAATGGGAATCATATACGGGAGAATAGCCAGAAAAAGCTGTGGAAAACAGGTGGGCGGCCTCCATAGCCATAATCATGGAACCGCCCTGCCCCATGCAGAGGACGCGGGAGGCACTCAGGAGGATATCCCCTGCCGCCTGGATCTGTTCGGGCCGGATAAGGGCCAGGGTCTGCGACAGCGCTTCCGTATCCATGCTGTAAAGCTTTTCGCAAAGCGTAGGGATGCTATCCGCCGCAGAGGGTTCGCCGGCGGCCATGGTGCTGCCCCCCTGGGCAGCGGTATCGCTGGCCACAGCCAGTTTAAAGTCGGTATAACCTTTATAATTCAGCCGCCGGCAAAAACGGGAAATCGTAGCTTCTGCAACGCCGCAGGCATCGGCAAGATCCGAGATGGACATAAATTGGGTATCCCGCTGGTGGGAGATGACATAATCCGCCACCTTTTTATCAGCCGTGGTAAGCTGATAATATGCGTCGTTGATTTTATCGAATACGCTTCCGGCGCCGGTGTGCATGCCGTATCTCCTTTCCCTGTTTTTTCCTGGCTGGGAAACTATGCCCGGGCCAGAATCTGTCCGATCATGGTATCCACCATCACCAGCATCCTGGGCAGATGGAAGGGGCCTTTGAAGGTGGAGCCTTTAGCTGGGGGCATGGTGGGCTTTCCATCCCGCCGCAAGTATCCGTACCATTCGCCATATTCTTCATCGGCGAAATACGTTTTGCAGTATTCCAGAGTTTTTTCAAACCAGGCCAGGTAAGCTTCATCGCCAGTATCCCGGTAAATCATCATAGAGGCGATGAGCAGTTCATCATGGGGCCACCAGAGCTTCATATCATGCTCGTAGGATTCAGGAGGATTGCCAAGGCAATCTATGAAATACAGCAGCCCGCCGTATTCCGGATCCCACCCGGCCTTTGCCGCCTGGTCGAATATCTTCACAGCGGTTTCATATTGGGCCTTATCACCCCGGTGGTTCGCATCCTCCATCAAAAACCAGGAACATTCGATATCGTGGCCGGGGTTTACGATGCGGCCTTCGGAAATTTCGCCCCGGAATTCACCGTTGGGGCCCACATTTTCCAGCGTGCATCCCAGTTCTGGTTTATAATGGTAACGGAAGATTTCATCTACGCACTGAGCGGCACGCTGGTCATAAAGAGCAGCCTGATCCGGATCCACCCGGCGCAGCACGGAGGTGATATTCAAATAGATCATGGGGTTGGCCAACGTCCGGCCGGAACGGGTTTCGGGAATGGTTTTAGGGCCCAAGCCAGTGGGATCTTTGATAAGCCCCTGATTCAAAGACCAGATCAGCTCATAAGCGCGGCGTGCCCGCTCCAGACATTCCTGCTCCCCGGTGACGCCATAATATTCCGCATTGGCTATGGCATAAAAGCCCTCGGAAAAGCAGTACCGCCGCTGGCGCAGAGGCTTACCATCCGCCGTAACCGTAAAATACATCCGATCTCCCGCCGCCCGGTTGATGCAATGCCGCTCCATGAAATCCAAACAGCTCTTACTAGCCGCCAGCCATTCTTCCTTTACGCCATACACGGCGCAAAGATAAGCAAAGGTCCAGGCGCAGCGGCCCTGCATCCAAACGCTTTTGTCGGTAGAGTAGATTTTTCCGGTGCGATCTAGGCAGGTATATACACCGCCGTTGACCGGGTCCATACCGTTTTCCAACCAGAAGCGTACACTGCGCTCCAGTTGGCTTCTGATCCAAGATTGGCTTTGAAGAAGCAGGTTTTTCGTATCCATTTTGTTTACGCAGTCCTTTTTCGCAGAATGTTGGTAGCAGGGGTGATTTCGTTGTATCTCTTGGTTCCCATTATATTCCTTAGGAAAGAATTTTTCAAGAATTTTTATTTATGAAAATTATTATCCTTTTGGGTGACAAGCGCCCGCTCTCGTGATATGATTACAATAACAGTTTCCCTTGGACCTTAAGGGTAACGTATCCGGAAATATAAAACGATGGATGGAGGTTTTTGCCATGAATTGCTATGGAATCGAAGTTTCCCCCCGGCATATTCCCCCTCTGGACCCCGATTATGCACCTCTTTACCTCTTTAACCATGCCTTTTTGCGGGATGCGCACAAACCCTTTGGCATCGCCGTAGAGCGGTCGGGCGGCCAAAGGGCCGTCTATCGGACCTTTATCCACGGTACGCCGGAATTCGTGCAGGCGGACCGCTATTATGTGGACCGGCTGGTTAAAACCCTCCTTTGGATGAAAGGCGGCTTTAAGGTATACGTCTGGGGCGATGGGGATATGTTCCAGCTTCTTAAGGCAGCATATGCCCCCGGCGGAAGCCGTGCCTTTGACGCGGACTTTATGGCCCGGGTATATGAGCAGCCCTTCCAGGTGGTGGAATGTGCGGAGCTGCCCCCGGAAATAAGCCAATCCCAGGCCATCGGCCGCCATTTAGATGGCTGCCGTATCGGCTTTGATGCCGGCGGTTCCGACCGAAAGGTTTCCGCTGTCATCGATGGAGAAAGCGTATTTTCCGAGGAAGTAGTCTGGTTCCCCAAGATCACCGAGGACCCGGATTATCACTTTCAGGGCATCGTGGCAGCCATGAAATCCGCCGCTGCCCACATGCCCCGGGTGGATGCCATCGGCGTTTCTTCTGCGGGCATCTACATTGAAAACCGCACCATGGTGGCCTCCCTGTTCTTAAAGGTTCCGGAGGATCTTTTTGATGCCAAGGTAAAGGATATCTATATCCGGGCGGCCAAGGAAATCGGCGATGTGCCCCTGGTGGTGGCCAACGACGGGGATGTAACCGCCCTGGCCGGGGCCATGAGCCTGGATGATAACAACGTCCTGGGCATTGCCATGGGCACCAGCGAGGCCGTAGGCTATGTGGACGGGGCTGGGAATATCACCGGCTGGCTCAATGAGCTGGCCTTCGTGCCCGTGGACGCTGCCCCCGGCGCCATGGTGGATGAATGGTCCGGCGATATTGGTTGCGGGGTAAAGTATTTCTCCCAGGATAGCGTCATCAAGCTGGCCCCTGCGGCTGGAATCCAGCTGGATGCAGAGCTCTCTCCTGCGGAGAAGCTCAAAGCCGTCCAGGCTCTGATGGAGCAGGACGACCCCCGGGCTGCCGCTATTTACCGCTCCATCGGCATCTATCTTTCCCACGCCCTGGCCTTGTATTATGATCTATATCATTTCAAACATGTGCTCCTGTTGGGCCGGGTTATGTCGGGCAAGGGCGGGGATTTGATCCTTTCCACCTGCAAGGAGGCCATGGCAGATGAATATCCGGAGATCGCCGCTGCAATCCTCCCCGCCCTGCCGGATGAAAAATTCCGCCGGGTAGGCCAGTCCGCAGCAGCGGCCTCTTTGCCCGCCCTGGTAAAATAACCGCTTTTGCGGCAAATTCGACAAGACGCCTGTAGTTATGTTTCAATCTCTTTTCGATTCGGAAAAACCCATCTGGCGCGGTATGTCCCTTCTGGCGGATATTCTGCTGCTAAGCCTGTTTTGGTTTTTCCTTTCCCTCCCCTTGTTTACCCTGGGGGCATCCACAGCAGCCCTGTATGACGCTACGGTTAAATGCGTCCGTGCCGGCAAGAGCGGCGCCCTATCCCGGTTTTTTCAAACGTTCCGCCGGGAGTTTGCAGTATCCGTACCCGCTGTGCTGATCAGCGGCGCAGTTCTTGCGGGGCTGTTGTGGATCCTTCGGCAGCTCTGGGGGATGGCCTTTTCCCTCCCCCAGCTGCTCATTCCTGCGGCGGCTTACCTGGTTTTGCTTTGTATTCCTGTAGGGGCTATATGCTGGATGTTCCCCCTGCTCTCCCGTTTCACCTTCCAGCCCCTGGGCCTGTTGCGGGTCTCCCTGCAGTTTGCTCTGGCCCATCTCCCTTCCACCCTGCTGGTAGTGCTCCTGCTGGCGGTGGCCTGGGCTCTGAGCGTTACCCTGCTCCTCCCCATGCTGGTGGCCCCCTGCCTTACGGCGCTGGCCTGGTCTCTGGTCATGGAACGGGCTTTCCAGAAGCACATGCCGCCGGAATCCAGAACCGCATAACCCCTGCTCCGCAAAGGAATCCCATCTTAACTTTGCCCGAACCCCAAAGCCTTATAGGCACCTGGTTCGGGTTTTCTTTCTCTTCTTTTCTACCGCTCCGGAAAATTGCTTTATCCTACTACTTCTGGCTACCAAAACCAATGAAAAGACCGGCGGTAAACCCGCCGGCCTTTTCGTTCTACTGGCTTACGCCAGCCCTTCCTTTTGGCAGGAAGGAATTATTGCATAAAGGTGCCTTCGATCATCTGATCCAGATAAGCCAAATACTGCTCCTGGATCTCCGCGGGAACCAGGTCGCTGATGGCACCGGCGGAAAGGACGCCATTCTGCAGGGTGCCGTAGATAACCTCACCGCCGAAGGTGCCGTTTTCCACAGCTTCCATGCACAGGCCTACCAGGGAGGCGTTATCCGTCACCTGGCTGCAGATGATGCACTCATTCTGGCCCAGCAGGTCAGAGGGCTGCGCGATGTCGTAAATGCTTACGGAGCCGCTGGCGGCATTGGCTTCATCAATGGCCTGGCGGGCGCCGGAGTCTACGGCGGAAGCATCGCCGAAGAATACGTCAGCCCCCTGGTCGATCATCGCCTTAGCGAACTCAATGCCCTTATCAGAGGCGGAGAAGTCGCCGGAGTAAACCACATCCAGGGTGGTAACGGTCTTGCCGGCCTGCTCGCCCACATAGGCAGCTGCCTCAGCATAGCCATTATATTTGCCAACGGTGGTATCCAGCTCCATGCCGCCAATAAAGGCGATGGTGCCGGTTTCGGTCATTAAGCCTGCCAGCGCGCCGGCGATCCAGCCTACCTGCTGGGCATCAGGCAGAAGGGAGGTAACGTTGCCGTTAACAGCCTGCTCCGGGGTGCTGGTGCCGCCATTGAGGAGGGCGAAGGCCACTTCCGGATATTCCTCCGCAGCCTGGAGCACTGCGTCCGTATACTGGTTGCCGGGGGCATAGATCAGATCATAGCCCAGGTCGCAGTAGGTAACAATGGTCTCATAGTAAGCGGATTGGGCAATCATGTCGGAAACTTCCGTAGTCCAGCCGTATTCTGCGGCGGCATCTACCATAGCGTTATAGCAGGACATGCCCCATCCGCCATCGGAGATACTAGAGTCGCAGATCATTGCCACTTTGAACTCCTTCGCTTCATCAGTGGGCGCCTCGGCCGGGGCCTCGGTAGGATCGGCATCAGCAACCGGCTCGCTGGCCGGGGCTTCGGTAGGCGCAGTGGCAGCGGCATCTGTATCCGCCGTGCCGCTGCTGCAGGCAGCTAAGGACAGGACCATGGCCAGGGACAGGAGCAGAGCAAACAGTTTTTTCATCATACTTTCCTCCATTTCTTGATGTTCGTGGTTGTCACTTGCATCTTTTATCTGAAACAGCCGCATGCGCGGCGGTTTGCCTCAACGATCCTCCCGCAGATAGGGCTTACCCGCGCCCTTGGGACCGGCCTTCTTCATGCCAATCAGGGCCAGCACTACCACCGTGGCAATATAGGGAATCATCTGGAAGAACTGATAGGGCACGCCAAAGCTGCCCACCTGCAAGCGGATCTGCAGCGCATCACAGAAGCCGAAGAACAGGCAGGCCAACAACACGCCGCCACCGCTCCACCGGCCGAAGATCACTGCCGCCAGGGCGATGAAGCCACGGCCCGCCACGTTTCCATCCACATAGGTATTGGAATAGCAGGTAGTCAGGAAGGCGCCGCCCATGCCTGCCAAAGCGCCACAAATAATGCAGGCAATGTACTTCACCCCGATCACGTTGATGCCCAGGGTTGCCGCCGCCTTGGGATATTCCCCTACGGCTTTGTAATTGAGGCCGGACTTGGTTTTGTTGAAATAGATGGCAGTGAAGATAACCAGCGCATAGGCCAGGTATACCATAGGCGTCTGATCCAGCAAGAGCTTCAGCAGGAAGTTATCGGAAGTAATCCCCAGGGTTGTGGAAAGGTTATTCATGAGGGTTACCTGCACCAGCGTGCTTCCGGCCCCAAAGTATACCCGGTAGATAAAGGCTGCCAGGGCGGGCGCGAAAATATTGATGGCCATGCCATAAACGATCTGCTCTGCACATAAGGATATGGTGGCATAAGCGAAGATCATATTCACCAGAATGCCTGCCAGGGCGCCGGCCAGCACCCCCAGCATGGGACTGCCGGTAATCAGGCTTACCAGGAACCCCACCAGGGAACCTATGGCTGCCAGGCCCTCCAAACCGATGTGCACCAGGCCCGCCCGCTGGGAATACAGCTCCGCCAAGGAAAGAAAAATCAGCGGCGTAGCCATGCGAACGCTAGCTAACAAAAGATTTGATATAAAATCCCAACTCATGAGGCAACGGTCTCCTTTCTGGCGAAGATGCGGTCAATAGCCGCCTTGAACTGGGAAAGCTTCACCATGGCAAGCCCAGCCACCGTAAATACGATAACCAGCGCCTGAATAATATCGGATACGCTGGTAGGTACGCCGGTAGCCGCCTGCATAGTGGTAGAACCCACGCGCAGCGCTGCAAAGAAGATGGCTACAAGAATCGTGGCCAGTGGGTGCAGCTGGGCAATCAGGGCCATGGCAACGCCATCAAAGCCGTAGCCTGCAGCAAAGCCGTTGATCAGCCGGTACTGCGTACCCAGCAGCTCCGCGCTGCCGCCCAGGCCCGCAATAGCGCCGGAAACGACAAAGCTAAAAAGGATATACCGCTTTACGGAGAAGCCATTAAACTCCGCCGCTGTCATATTCAGCCCTACCGCCCGAAGCTGGAAGCCCTTGGAGGTATAAAACAGGAAATAGTAAATCAGCAGGCCCACTACAATGGCGATAATAAAGGCAGTAGTCGCCCGAAGGCCGAAAATACGGCTGAGTTTTGTGGTGTCCGGCACGGACATGGTTTGGGGCACGCTGCCTTCCCGGAGCCAGTTGGTATACACCACGCCCATAAAGAGCGTAGCCACATAGTTGAGCATGATGGAAATGATCATTTCATTCTGGCCTCTGTAAACCTTCAAAAGGCCCGGGATCAGCGCCCAGATCCCGCCGGCTAGAATGCCGGCCAGCAAGCACAGAACAATGGCCGGGAAGCCTTCGATACCGGTCTGGGTGGCCATATAACAGCAGGCCACGGAGCCGATAATAAACTGCCCCTCCCCTCCCAGATTGAATACGCCGCAACGGTATGCAAAGCAGGCGCAAAGCCCCGTAAAGATCAGGGGGGTTGCCCGGGCCAGGGTGGTGCCTACGTTGCGCAGGTTCCCAAAGGCGCCCGTCCACAGGGACTGGAGCGCAACCAGGGGATTGGCCCCCAAGCCTGCCATAACTGCACAGCCAATGGCAAATGCCAGCAGCACGGAAGCTACCGGAACCAGCACGCTGATGAGTTTATTGCTGTTTTTCATATTTGCGCTCCCTTCTCATTTGCCGGCCATAGCCAGGCTGATTTCCTGAATAGGCGGCTCCTTTCCGGAAAAGACGCCCATCACTTGGCCTTCAAACATGACGACGATCCGGTCGGATACCTCCAGGATTTCATCAAAGTCCGCAGAGATCAGCAACACACCGCAGCCCTTCTCCCGGGCGTCAATCATGGTATCATGAACAAAACGGGTCGCGCCGATATCCAGGCCCCGGGTGGGATGCACCGCCACGAGCAGATCCGGCTGGCCCTCCAGCTCCCTGGCCAGGATCACCTTCTGCTGATTGCCGCCGGAAAGATTTCTGGCTTCCTGCTCTACGGAAGTACAGCGGATGTCATATTTCTCGCGCATCTGCTCCGCATAGTCCCGAATGGCCCGTTTCTTCAGATGGAAGCCCCGGGCAGAAGAGAATTGGGGCGTATCCGTTGATTTGAGGACGATGTTCTCCTTGACGGACATATCGCCGATCAGGCCCATTTTGTTTCGATCTTCGGGAATATGGGAGACGCTTTCCAGAATAAAGCCATTGGGGGTAAACTGGGCAACCCGGGAGCCTTTCAGATCTACCTCCCCGGCATCCGGCGTCAGCACGCCAGTAACTACCTGGGCTAACTGGCTCTGCCCGTTCCCATCCACGCCGGCAATGCCCACGATCTCCCTCCGGCCCACGCTCAGGGATACCCCGCAAAGGCCATTATGTTTGGATTCCTTATGATAATCTACCTTTTCCAGGGAAACCACCGGCTCCCCAGGCTCTGTAATTTTTTCGTAATGGGAGGGCGCCAGCTCCCGGCCGATCATCAGATTGGCCAGCTCTTCCCCGTTGGTTTCTGTTCTATCCACGGTGCAGACGGTCCGGCCCGCCCGAAGGATAGTAATGCGGTCGGAAATGCGCAAAACCTCCCGCATTTTATGGCTGATGAAGATGATGCTTTTGCCTTCGCCTGTCAGCTTGCGCATGATGTCAAACAGGCCCTCTACCTCCAGATCCGTCAAAGCGGCGGAAGGTTCATCCAAAATAAGCAGCTCCGCACCGCGGTATAAGGCTTTGAGGATTTCCACCCGCTGCTGCGCGCCAACGGAGATCTCTGTAATGGGCTTATCCAGCTCCACCTCCAGCCCATAGCGGGCGGAAAGGGCCTGAATCTCTTTTGTTCGCGCTTCCCGGTCGATAAAGATGCCCCGGGTATTCCTGTCCCCCAAGATAATGTTTTCAAACACCGTCATGGCTTCTACCAGCATAAAGTGCTGATGCACCATGCCGATTCCCAGCTTTACAGCCTGGGCCGGAGAATCAATGCGAACCTTCTTCCCATCCAGATAGATCGTTCCCTCTGTAGGCTGATACAGCCCGATCAGAACATTCATCAGGGTGGATTTACCGGCACCATTTTCCCCTAGCAGGGTATGAACCTCCCCCCGCCGAACGGAGAAGTTGATATCCCGGTTGGCATAAAAATCACCGAACCGCTTGCTGACATGCTCCATTCTCAGAAATGCATCCAATGCCATCCCTCCTTTATTGGCTCTCGCCCCTCCGGGAAAGGCGGGCGAGTATCAGCTCCTTCTTCTCTTGCAGGGCACAGGTCATGGGCTCCGCCCAGGAATACTGGTGCAAAAAGCTGCCCTGAAACTGGCATATAGCATCCGAGTCCCCCTCCAGAAAGCGCTGATAGTCGGAATCCACCAGCTCCAGGCGTAGCTGCAGGCTCCCCCGGGCCCGGAGGATCAGCTCTTCAGCAGCGTAATCCCGCAAGGTATCCGTTAGCTCTTTGATGGTGCGGCGGTAGCCAGTGCTGTCTGCATTGACAGTATCCTCGCCCCAGAGGCATTCTACGATTTCATGAATGGATGTTGGGCAGCCCTGCCGGTAAAGGCACAGGGCCATAAGCTCCTTGGCTTTGGCGGAACGGAAGCGAACCGGTTCCCCGTCCACCAGCATGTCAAAGGCGCCAAAGGTGCGGAAGAAAAACCGTTTATTTTGGCGGCGGCGCAGAAGCTTGGCCCGCTCCATAACATCAGCAATATCGTCCCGGTCAAAAGGTTTAAAGATCATATAGTCCGCCTTCATTCGCAGAGCATCCACGGCGAACTTGGGATGTGCAGTAGCAAAGACGATGATAATATCCCGCCGGATCTTCCGAAGGCGCTGGGCCAGCTCCATACCGTTCATGCCGGGCATATCTATATCCAGCAGGGCAAAGTCCACCACGTGGCTGGAAGCATAGGCGATGGCCTGATCCGGATTTGTAAATTTTCCTACGATTTCGAAATCCGGCATATCGGCGCATTTCAGCTCAAACAGCTACAAATCCAGCAGCATGTCATCCACCAAAATGGTCTTCAAGGCGCATACCCTTCTTTCTACATAGGTATAACAAATATTATAACAGACGAAGCGTACGGAAACCATACGTTTCAGCCCCGTTTCGAATCCACCGCCGGCAAAATTTCAAAAATATCCTTCAAATAGGAAAGCACCACCCTGGTTCCCTTCCCCGGAGCGCTTTCTATCCGCATACTGCAGCCCTGGAAGCGGCACAGCCGCCGGCGCACATTGCCTAGGCCGATGGACCGGGTCTCATCCACTTCCATGGGATCAAAACCCACCCCGTCATCCTCCACAGTAACCTGCCAGTGTGTTTCCTGCTCCTGCAGGGAAACGGTCACGGTGCCGCCGCCTACCTTGGGCTTGATTCCATGAAGGATGGCGTTTTCCACCACCGGCTGGATGGTGAGCACCGGCAGGGGAAAATCCACGTCCGCCACGCGGTAAACCATGGTCAGCCGGTCTCCCAGCTGCGCCTGGTTGATATCTGCATAAGCCCTTACTGCCCGCATCTCCTCCTTAAAGGAGCCCATACCGCCGGCAGCAGTGGCAGCATCCAGCGTAAAGCGCAGATACCGGGCAAAATCGCCTGCCATCTTATAGGCCTCTTGGGGACGAAGGATGATTAACGCCTGCAGGGAGTTGAGCGTATGATAGAAAAAATGGAAGCGGATTTGGCTGAGGAGCATATCCGTCTATATAATAATCTATAAATGGGAATCGAACCGCGATTTGAGTATAAAAAATACTAAACAATACTCCAATATTTTGTTAGATTATACCATATTTTTTCGATTAGATCAATCCATTTTTCTGCGGTTTCAGAAATTTGTCAGGCAGCCAACCGTGATGCTGCTGTATAAAGCGCATATTTGTCGCAGGTAGGCCGCCGTCCTGCAAAACCTTTTCTCTGCTATGAATCCATGGGTATGCAGCCTAGTGCGCTATCTTTTTTCAGCATAAAAGGTCTGTGCCCAGCGCTTTTGATAAGTATTGCCGTTAGTTCGCAAGTCTTGCAGTTGGGCATCAAAATAGAAGCGCCATAGGGAATCGGACATGCCGTCGGCCAGGGGACAGGCCTCCGGCATAACTCGGGTATAGAATGCCTGGGCCTGTTGATCATAATAGAGCCGCAGCTTGGTTTCTGCTGCAAAGGTATCCGGCCCAGGGGCGAGTTCAACCACCTCCCGGCCCTCCTTCTGATCCCAATATTCCGCCTCGAGCTGCAGATGCACCGCAACTTCCAAATAGCTGTCCATTCCATTTTCCACAGGATTTACTTCTAAAACCCGTATGCGCTTGGTTTCATAGGCATCATAGCCTTCTTCGTTGGTTTTGGCCCAGCTATCCAGCAAATCGTACGCAAGGGCTAATTCCATCCGGCAGGTAGATAGGTTGTACCAGTATACTGCACTGGACATATATCCGCTGCCCGTAGCATGATCCGTATACAACGCCCAGTCCTGGCCTGCAAATTGAAAAATCCCCAGTAGGCTTTCGTGGTCCTTGATATACAGGGGCATATAATCATCCCTATGACGCCGAAAAAACAGATCAATCCCCTTATTGTGTTCCAGAAGCAAATGCAGGCGCCCATAAGAGCCTTCCAATTCATCTATCCATGCCCAATCCACAATCTTATAATCTCCGTAAATATAGCCATAGGGGGGGAAATCAGCATCCATGCCGATGGTTTGTAAGGCCCCTGCCAGGTCTGCTGCAAACAACTGCTCGGCCGCCGCTTCTTCCGCAAACGTCTCCAATACCGTATAGCTTACTGCTGTGCCGGTCAGGGTAGATGTGATGGCTTCAGCAGGCCATAGAAAAAATACATTCTCCGTTTCCTGCAGCGGGAGAAAAGGCCCGGGTAGGAATTCATAATCATCCGTATCGGCTACAGGGATCTTTGGCGTAGGCATGGATGTGCTATGAGGCGCAGGGGTCACAGTAGGCAATGCCGTCACCGTAGCGATGGTCGACACCGTATGGGAGGCGATAAGATGCGCCTGCTCCGCCGGGGCGGCGCAGCCTGTGAACAGGCACATACAAAGCAAAAAAGTGATAGTCCTTACCAGGGGCGCATATTTTCTCATGGCAGCTTTTCTATATTCGTTTATCATGCTTGTTGAATGCGGCTGCAAATTCGCATTTCTTGTCCAGTATACAAAAGCCATTCTAACATTATTCTTTAACCTACATCATTTCATTCGCAATTTTTCCGCTCCATTGTAAAAGCAATTGTCGCTCGAACGTCATTCCAAGGCATTTCACCATATTGCCTACAGGAGAGCGTAAAAGCATAGACATCCCCTTCCCGCTCATGTATTCGGATCGAATTGTGCTGCATCCAGTTCATCCAGCGAAATGCTTTGGATCGCTCTACTTCCTGCTAAATGATCGATTTCGTTGTATATCTGCATATAGGTTTTCTGAATTTGTTCCGGGGATAGACCTGTTACATCCACAATATATGTGGGTTCTGCGATCCGTCCATCCTCCTGTTGCTGAAAAACGAAAGATGCTTCCAATTCTCCAAACTGAATTTCAGGGATTACATAGGAATAAGGCTGAGAAAGGTCGTTTACATACCGTCTGGATGCTTCGCCACGAAATGCCGGCCTTGCTTTATAACGCTCGACTATCACTTCCCACGCATCCTGAAAAAGCAGCGGATCTACGAATATGCAATCCTCATTAAATATCCAATCGTTCGTATGGGGGCAACATGGCCCAGCCTGGGTATAATGGTGCAGATACCCTTAACGAACAAGGGCATACATGCCTGAGCAGGCCTTCTTTGGCCCATTTCTTTGTTGCAGTCGCTCGAATTAGCGCTGCTAGTCCATCGCTCCTGCGCCGCGAACTGGGCACAAAGCAGGC
>CALVLF010000112.1 GCA_944336625.1 uncultured Clostridia bacterium | reverse complement strand
TCATGGCCAATTCCAAAGTCGGGTTATATTTATTGTTTTCAATGGCGATGATGGTTTGGCGGCTTACGCCCAGGGCCTTTGCCAGGTCCTCCTGCCGGAAGCCCATCTGCTTGCGCAGCTGCTTGATGTTATTGCGCATGCTGCCTCACGCCCTAACCATAAAATAGGTGCCCAGGGATAAAAGCACCGCCACTACAGCTACGGTCAGCAGGATGGTCCGCAGCAATACATTGGGCTCCCGGTATTCCTGGTCTCCTTCTACCATTTTCTGTTTCATGCCTATCTGGTAAAAGCCTTGCACGCTCACCGACAGGCATAGGATCAGGCCGGGCAGGGGCGCATACGCCGCCCCCTTGGCAAGAGTCTGCCAGCAATTATATAGGACCCAGATGCTTAGGCTCAGGATGGCTGCCCGATATCCCCATTCCTCTGCCCGTAACTGGATGGCACGGTCCATTTCATCCATTTTTTTCATAAATACATACCTCCAAATGCATAAGGAATCGCAAAAAACCAGCAAAATGTAAAAAGCTTTTTACATTTTTAGTATAACGTTTTCCTTGAGAAAGTCAAGATGTTTTTACATTTTACATTTTTCCCAGTTTTTCTCCTCTTTATCCCAACAAGCAAGGGATTATGCCTCGCAGGGGTTTATTATTATTTATTATTTCACAATTCTTATGGGGTATTTGTATTGACAGATTCACCTTCGGGAATTATGATAACAAACAGGGTGGAGTGAACGAGCTTTCATCCTTCATGTAATGTGCCAATCCTTTTACCCGCTTCTGCGGGACTAAATAACCAACCATCATGTGGAGGTATTAAATGAACGCGTACATCGAATCTGTCCTGGAAAAAGTTAAAAAGCGCGATGCGCATGAGCCCGAATTTCTTCAGACGGTAGAGGAAGTTCTTACCAGCCTGGAGCCCGTCATCGCTCAGCATCCCGAGTATGAAAAAGCCGGCCTCCTAGAGCGCCTCACCGAGCCCGAGCGGGTCATCGAGTTCCGCGTCACCTGGTCGGACGATGCTGGCAAGGTCCATGTCAATCGCGGCTATCGTGTTCAGTTCAACAGCGCCATCGGCCCCTACAAGGGCGGCCTGCGCTTTGCCTCCCACGTTAACCTTTCCGTTATGAAGTTCCTGGGCTTCGAGCAGACTTTCAAAAACAGCCTTACCTCCCTGCCCATGGGCGGCGGCAAGGGCGGCTCCGACTTCGACCCCAATGGCAAGAGCGATGCGGAAATCATGCGCTTCTGCCAGGCCTTCATGACCGAGCTGCAGCGCCATATCGGCCCCAATGTGGATGTTCCCGCCGGCGATATCGGCGTAGGCGGCCGGGAAATCGGCTATCTCTTCGGCCAATATAAGCGCATCCGCGGCGCCTATGAAAACGGCGTCCTCACTGGCAAGGGCATGTCCTACGGCGGCAGCCTCATCCGCCCGGAAGCCACGGGCTTCGGCGCCATCTATTACCTCTGCGAGGTTCTGGAGCACGAGAAGGATACCATCAAGGGCAAGGAAATCGCTATCTCCGGTTTCGGCAACGTGGCCTGGGGCGTAGCCATGAAGGCTTGGCAGCTGGGCGCTAAGGTTATCACCCTGGCTGGCCCGGATGGCTATATCTATGACCCCGATGGCGTCTGCACCCAGGAGAAGATCGACTATCTGCTGGTCATGCGCAATTCCGGCCGCAACAAGGTACAGGATTATGCGGATAAGTTCGGCGTACAGTTCTTCCCCGGCCAGAAGCCCTGGGGCCAGAAGGCGGATATCTGCATGCCCTGCGCTTACCAGAACGAGGTGGATATGGCCGAGGCTGAGAAGATCCTGGCCAATGGCACCAAGTACTACATCGAAGTGGCCAACATGCCCACCACCAACGAAGCCCTCTACTTCCTCATGGGCAAGGGCCTCATCGTAGCTCCTTCCAAGGCTGTCAACGCCGGCGGCGTTTCCGTATCCGGCCTGGAGATGAGCCAGAACTCCGAGCGTCTCTCCTGGAGCGCTGAAGAGGTAGATAACCAGCTCCATACCATCATGAAGAATATCCATGCGGCTTCCGTCCAGGCGGCGGAGGAGTGCGGCCTGGGCTACAACCTGGTAGCCGGTGCCAACCTGGCCGGCTTCAAGAAGGTAGCCGACGCCATGATGGCCCAGGGCCTTGTGTAATATTTGAACCCATGCATTTTAGGAGAGGCCCCTTAGGGCCTCTCCTATTTGCTTGTAAGAAAAGCCGGCGGAGTTTTCCGCCGGTTTTTTGTCCGTCCTCTTTTCAGTTTTTTCCTGTTCTTCCGGGCTTCAGGCCACATCCGGCAAAGAAAGCTCCCGGCGCATTTTCCCCAGAATGACCAGGGATAAAATGGCCGCCAGCAGGGAAGTCCCGGGGAAATTCAGCCAGATCCCTTTAAGCCCCAGGGGCCACAGTAGAACGATGAGCAACAGCGGGAAGATCAGGGTGTTGGAAAGGGAAAGCAAAGCTGCAGGCAGAGGTTTTTCAATGGCCAGCATATAGCTTTGGGTAGCGAAGGAAAGCCACCGAGTAATATAGGTAAAGCTGAAAATCCTCAGCGCTCCAATGGATACCGTAAGGGTCTCCCCGGTAGCGTCGGCCATAAACAGCCGGGTAATCTGGGCCGGGAACAGGTCGATAAGCAGAATCGCCAGCAGGCAGATCACGGCGCTAGCCGTGAAGCAGCATTTTTCAATGGCCCGCACCCGGGAATATTTCCCTGCTCCCCAGTTATAGCCCACAGCAGGCTGGAGGGAATCGCACATGCCGTAAAGAAGCGGCTGGATAAAACCATCCGCATACATCAGAATGCCATATACGGATACAGCCATTTCACCTCCTACGCGCACCAGGATCATGTTCAACAGGATGGAGGTAATCCTGCCGCTGATGTTGTTTAAAAAGTTGGGGCTGCCGCAGGATATGATCTGCCGCACCATCTTTGCCCGGAAGCGGGGCCTACAAAAGCGGAGCTGGGCCTTTCCCCGGAAAAAGGGGATAAAGGAAATCAGGGAGCAGATGAACATACTGGTGCAGGTGGCCAAGGCCGATGCCCAGATGCCCCACCGGAAAACTCCCAAAAACAGGAACCCCAGGCCTGCGCTCAGCGCGGACATGATGATATTGAGCAGCATGCTGCCCCGCACATAGCCGCAGATCCTAAGGAAGTTATCCGTCGCAAACATGATCGTAGTCACGGCGGAGCAGGCCACATAGGTGCGCATATACTGGATAGCCAGGGTAGCGAATTCGCCCTCAGCCCCCATGAGGCGAATCAGGGCGGGCGCCAGGGCAAATAATGTTCCGCCCAGCAGGGCCCCGGCAGCGATAATGAGAATGCAGGCACAGGTAAAGATATTATTCGCTTCCTGCTCCTGCTTTTTCCCAAGGGAGATGGAGATGGGCACTGCGGAACCTACGCCAATCAGATCCGCCAGAGAGAAATTGATAATCACAAAGGGCATGGCCAGATTCATGGCGGCAAAAGCCGTGCTCCCCAGGAACCGCCCCACAAATACGCCGTCAATCGTTTGATAAAGCGCCGACGCCAGCATGCTGACCGCGCCTGGAATCGCGGCAAAAAAGAAAAGCTTCAGCGGCGGCGTTTTTAAAAACAGGGTGTTCGATTTCATACGCCTACATTCTTCCTTTCATTTTGCTGTTTTCCATATTTATATGGTTAGAAAGCGTTCTTCGCTTTTTAATTTCATCAGTTGGGATAAAAGGTACCTTCCGAGCTTTCAGCCGCGCAGGTTAATAGCCCTTCTGCCTCAGTCTCCAAAAGATCCACATATTTTTGCGTCAAGGATAAAAGTGCCTCCCGCTGCCCGTCCTCTAGGCTTTCAAACACTCGCCGTTCAGCGGCTACCAGGGGTGTGATTACTTTTTTCATATATTCCCTTCCCAATTTCGTAGGAACGATACGCTTGTTTTTCTGGTTCCCCGCCGCGTATTCCAAGGTAATGAGCCCTAGCCTTTCCAGATTTTTGATGGCCGAGTTCACCGTTTGGGGCGGATAATGCCAGGTGGCGCAGAAATCCCGCTGCGTGCGGATGCTGCTGCTTTCATGCAGGGAATAGAGCAGCCAGAAAGCCATATCTGAAATGCCCAGGGACTTGGCATATAGATGATAGATTTCTTTCATCTTCTTATAGAGTTGGTTAAATTCCTCCAGGGAATCCGCTTTTCTTTTTTTCATGCTGCCCTCCTGAAAATTTGCTGTAAATTTAAGCGGACAAACCGCATTTTAATCTGAATCCGGATTATTGTCAAGCCATGTTTCTTCCCGCCCTGGTAAAATGCAGGCCAATCCGCCGCGCAACAAATCCTTGCTTGACGGCAGCTGCCTTTTTGCTCTATCCTGCCAGTGAGGTGATACGATTATGTCCATCGGAGAAAACCTCCGGCAGCTCCGCCTGGAAAAGGGTCTAACCCAAGCCCAGGTGGCGGAAAAAGTAGGCCTAACCCGCCAGGCCCTTTCCAGCTATGAATCCGGCCGGACCCGGCCGGATGTGCAAATGCTCCTGGTTCTGTGCGAAATCTATGAAACGGACCTGGATGGGATCCTCTATGGACGGAGCCAGGCCCTGCAGGCCCTGCGGCGGCTCCGGCGGGCGGCAGCCGGCCTTTTGGCGGTCCTTTTGACCCTGACCCTGATAAGCTCTTCCCTGCTTTTCTGCGCCAACCGGTTCTTCCCCCTGAAGGAAGGCCCCCAGGCGGCGGGAGCCTCTGCCGTTTACGAGGCCCATATCCGCTTGACCCAGGCCTGGGAAACCATAGATGGCCTTATTCTAGCCCTTGCTTTCATAGGGTTTCTCGTCTTGCTGGTTTTGAAATGGGCCTGGAAATGCCGGGTTGCCTTAAAGCAGCGCGTTCTTTATGTGGCTGCCCTAGGAGCGGGGCTCCTTATGCTGCCCCTCCCCTTTGCGCTAAGCGACCCTGTGTTTCCGCCAGTTAATTATTGCATTACCCCCCTGCTGGGCAATTTATACATGCTCTTCTTTTTCGCCCTGGACCTGGGCACGGAGCTGCTCCGCGCCCGGGGCGCGCGCAGGGGGCATAAAAGGTAAAAAGTGGCGCCCTCGCCACTTTTCTGCCTCGCCCGGCCCGGCTTGCGCCGTGCTTTTTATTATGTAGGTATATCAGGCCCGCCCCTTCTCCGCCAGCTTTTTGCAGGCCCCCAGGCTCATGGGCAGGGCAGCGGCAAAGGTAAGGATATCCGCCACCGGCTGGGCCAGCTGGATGCCCAGCACCCCCAGTATGGGAGCCAGCAGCCCCAGGGCCGGCAGGAAGAAAAGGCCCTGCCGGGCAATGGATAAAAAGGAAGCGGGCAGGGCTTCCCCGATATTCTGAAAAAGCATATTGGCGATCACCACATAGCCCATGCAGGGCATGGTCAAACATTGGAACCGCAAGGCTGGCACGCCTACAGAAAGTACCATCGCATCATCCCGAAAGAGAGCCACCAGGGGCTCCGCAAAAAGCAACCCCGCCCCCGCCAGGATGAGCAGGGCGCAGAGGGCAGTTTTCTGAGAAAAGCGGTAGCCCGCCAGCACCCGGTCATACCGTCCTGCCCCATAGTTGAAGCCGCATACGGGCTGGAACCCCTGGCCAAAGCCCAGCACGGCGGAATTGGCGAAGCTCATCAGCCGGGAAACCACGGCCATAGCTGCAATGGCCCCATCCCCATAATCCCGGGCGGCCCAGTTCAGGGCAATGGTAGCGGCAGCGCTGAGAAGCTGCCGGGCCATGGCGGGAAATCCGGCCCGCATCATCTCCAGGGCTGTTGCCCTGGTAAGGGCGAAAGCGCGGAAGCGGAGCCGCAAGTTTTCCCCCCGGGTGCATCCATAGAGGAGCAGGCCGAAGCTGAACATCTGGCTGAGCATGGTGGCCAGGCCCGCCCCTGCCGTACCCATATTTAGGCCGAATATGAACAGGGGGTCCAGCACGATATTGATCAGGGCTCCGGACAGGATGCCAAACATGCCGCTTTTGGGGTTGCCCTGAAAGCGGAGCTGGTTATTTAGGGTGAGAGAGGCGGCCATAAAAGGGGCCCCCAGAAGGATATAGCGCATATAACCGCAGGCATGGGGCAGAATGGTTTCCGTGGCCCCCAGGAGGCGGGCCAGAGGCTCCAGAAAAAGCAGCCCTACGATGGTGATCAGCAGCCCGGCGGCGAAGCAGCAGTAGAATCCCGTGGAAAGCAGATGGCTGGCTTCCTCCTCCCGCCGCTCCCCCAGGGCCCTAGAAATGGCATTGCCAGTGCCATGGCCAAAGAAAAGCCCCGTGGCCATGATCACCGCCATCAGGGAGAATACGATGCCCACCGCCCCGGTGGCGCTGGTGCCAATAAAGCCCACAAAGTAGGTATCCGCCATATTATAGATGGCTGTCACCAGCATGCTGACGATGCTGGGCCCTGCCATGCGTAAAATCAGCCCCTTTAGGGGGCCTTCCGTCATCTGTGAAAATCGGTCCTTTGCCATGGTTCCCCGCCTCCTGTTTCCTATATTAGTATAAGCCCCAGAGGGGAGAAATTGCAAATCCACCTGTTGACTTTTTGCGGCTTTATGCTATACTGTTATTGTTCTTTCCATAACAGTTAGAACACTTAGAACAGGAGCCTTCATGAAGCTATCCATTTCCAGCGCCGCCAAGGCGCCTATTTATCAACAGATCAAGGAGCAGATCCAGGCTGCCATCCTCTCCGGGGAGCTGCAGCCAGGAGAAGCCCTGCCCAGCCTCCGCACTCTGGCCAAGGAGCTGCGCATCAGCGTCCTTACCGTAACCCGGGCCTATACGGAGCTGGAACAGGAGGGGTTTGTGGCCAATGTGCAGGGCAAGGGCTGCTTTGTCCAGGGGCGGGAGAATGCCCTTTTGCGAGAGCAGCTCCTGCGCCGGGCCGAATCCCTGCTGGGGGAAGGCGCAGCGCTGGCCCGGCAGGCGGGCCTTTCCTCCGCCGAAATTCATGCCATGCTTACTACTTTGCTGCAAGAGGAAGGAGTTTAATCCATGAATGCGCTGGAATTAAACCGCGTATGTAAACAATACGATACCTTTGCTTTGGATCAGGTCTCGTTTACCCTGCCCAGGGGCTATATCATGGGCTTTATTGGGGAAAATGGCGCCGGTAAGACCACCACCATCAAGGCCATATTGGGCCTTGTGCACTATGAAGGGGATATTTCCGTCCTGGGCTGCCCCCAGGAGGAGATTACCGCCGTAAAGGAGCAGGTAGGGGTAGTGCTGGAGGAAGCTACCTTCCCAGAACTGCTCAACGCCCGGGATATTAACAGCATCCTTTCCGGCGTATATAAGACTTGGGATGCAGGACGTTTTACCAGCCTGCTCCAGCGCTTTGCCCTGGAGGAGAAAAAGCGGATCAAAGATTATTCCCGGGGCATGAAAATGAAGCTGGCCCTGGCCGTGGCCCTGGCCCATGATAGCCAGCTCCTGATCCTGGATGAGCCAACTTCGGGC
Organism: uncultured Clostridia bacterium; assembly: GCA_944336625.1. GTDB lineage: Bacteria > Bacillota > Clostridia > Christensenellales > CAG-138 > Pelethousia. The sequence continues at coordinate 6,665 of CALVLF010000112.1, read as the reverse complement.
CTGGATCCGGTGGTGCGGGAAGAGGTGCTGGATATGCTGCTGGAGTTCATTCAGAATCCTAACCATTCCATTCTCATCTCCTCCCATATCCTCAGCGATCTGGAACGGATTTGCGACTATATCACCTTTATCCACCAGGGGCGCATCCTCCTATCCCTGCCTAAGGAAGAGCTGAACCAAACCTATGGCATCTACCAGGGTAATGAAGAGGCGCTGCAGCGCCTTCCCAAAGGGGCCATCCTGGGCCTAAGGCGGGGGCAGTTCGGCTGCCAGGCCCTAGTTTTGCGGGAAGCGGCAGGAAATCTGTCCCTGGAGCCGGCGGAGCTGGAGGAAACCATGGTGCTCATGATCAAAGGAGGAAAATAATCATGTGGGGTTTATTGCGAAAGGATTTAAAGAGCCTTGCCGCCCAGGGGCGGGTGACCGCTATCGTTGCCATATTTTATGTGATCCTCTTCTTCCTTTCCGAGGGGGAGGATTCCGCCGCGAGCATGCTGACGGCCATGGTGGTTCTGCTCACCATACTGCTGCCCGTCACCGCCGTGAGCTATGATGAAAGGGCCAACTGGGACCGCTATGCCCTTACCATGCCCATCTCCCAGAATATGCTGGTCTGGTCCAAATATCTCCTTTCCGCCGGCGTGGCCCTGGCTGGGTGCCTGTTCCTGCTTCTCCTGCTCCTGTTGCGGGGCCAGGGGGCGGAGGCTGCCCTGCTCCTGGGGGGTACCCTGGGCATCAGCCTCTTCTTTTCCGCCCTGCTCTATCCCCTCTTTTTCAAGCTAGGGGTGGAAAAGGGCCGCTATGCCATGCTGGCCATCTGCCTGCTTCCCAGCGTGCTTCTGCTGGTCCTCTCCCGGATGGATATCCACTTGTCCCTGCCGGATGGCTTTTGGGTGGAAAATCTTCTTCTGCTGCTGCCAGGGGCCGGGCTGCTGCTCTTCTTCCTCAGCGGCCTTCTCTCCTGCCGCATTTATAAGAAAAAGGAATTCTAGTCCCCTATTCCGTCCCCGCCCCTGCTGCCCGACGGGTATGCAGGGCAGGCCCATCCATTTTTTTCGAAAGGAGTTCCCTATGTCCCATTCTCATGATCTCCCTCCCCGGCCAGAGCTGGGCTGCTATATGCTCCGGGAAGTCCATCAGGGCAAGGCCGATGGCGTGCTCATGGCCCATACCCAGGCGGAAGAAGCTGCCATCTACGCCGCCGGCAATATCCTGGCAGTCCAGGGCTATGCCTGCCGCCTGGTGCGCATGGTGGACCCGGCTTTGTTCCAAGCCCAACCCCAGGCCTATCAGGATAGCCTGCTTACCCCGGGCCTGCCTCTCCTCTCGCCAGAGGAGGGGGAACCCCCCGCAAGCCTGGCTGCCCGCATGGCCGCCTGCCTGCGGCCCCAGGTTTAAGCTGGGGTAAAGGCGTGCCGCCTTCATTCCTTGTTTACAAACCGGTTACGGAACGGTCATGGCTCCTCCCTCTTCCCGTCACATTTCCCTGGTATCCTATATTTACCGGAAGGAAGAAAGGAGAGATGCCTATAAGGACTGTATACCGCCTCCAGTATCGTAGCAAATTTCTAATTTAGTTGAAATAAGACATGTGATTCTCCACCGATTACCGGCCGCGATAGGCTGGGGAAGGGGCCGGCGTACTTGCCGGCCTTTTCTTGTTTAAACTGCGCGCAAGAAGGGAAGCCCTGGGCAGCGGAGCCGGGCCTGGACATTGCTTATTTACAAACCCGCAATAAAATCCTCATGGAAACTGCGATTTTTAGCCATAATTCCATGTTATTCTATATCCAACGAGAGCGAAACCAAAAGCCGGCATACAGGCAAGTGCCGGAGGAGGGATAGCTCCTTTAAAATAAGATGAGATGTGTGTGATTTCCCCTCGAACCCGCCGGCAGGCGCCGGCAAAGAAAAAGCCGGCAAGCCCGGCTTTTTCTTTGCCCCTTACCCTTCGTTCATCTCTTATTTACAAACTGGTTATGGAATGGACATGGGCTTTCCCATCTTTGGCCACATTTCTATTGTATACTATGTGCAACAAGAAGAGAGATGGAGGGATGCTTATAAGACATAATCCCCAATGGACAAACTTGTTATAAACTCCTTTAAAAGATGAGATGAGAAGTGTGATTCCCCCCATTCCCGGCCCCAAAGGCCGGGGGAAAGCCGGCTACAGGAGGCCGGCTTTTTTCTTTGCGCGTTTGCGCTGCAGAGCCGGCGGGGGCCGCCGGCTTTTGCCTGGTATGGAATTTTATACGCATAAACCCAAAGCAGGCCGGAGCCTGCCAAGGGCGCTCATGGAAGCAACGCCCGCCTTTCCTAGGCGCCATAGGTTTGGCGAAGCCGGGCCAGGATATCCGCATCCGCCGGGCAGAAGGCATAATCGTCCATCTCCGCCACCCGAAGCCAGCGGATGTCCGCATGCTCCAGCTTTTGCGGGGTTCCTTCGGCGATGGTGCTGTTGAAAAGGGTCAGATGCACGGCCAGGTCCGGATAAACATGGTCTACCTCCATGAATATGTCCCCCACGGCGATCTCGATGCCCAGCTCTTCCCGGCATTCCCGCTGCAGGGCTTCCTCCCGGGTTTCTCCGGGCTCCACCTTTCCCCCTACAAATTCCCATAAAAGGCCCCGGGCCTTATGGGCGGGCCGCTGGCAGGCCAGGAACCGGTCTCCTTTCCAGATGAGGGCAGCTACCACCTCCGTCATGCTTCCTGCCCGCCTTCCCGGGCTTCCAGATAGGCCAGAATGTCGGCAGCATTGGTATCCGGCTTGACCTTGGGCAGGGCCTTTTCGACGATGCCCTTTTCATCGATGATATAGGTGGAGCGCTCCACCCCCATGCTCACCTTGCCATAAAGCTTCTTTTCCTTCCATACATCATAGGCCTGGATGGCTGTAAGCTCCGGATCTGAAAGCAGGATGAAGGGAAGGTTATATTTTTCCGCAAACCGCTGGTGGGAAGCCACGGAGTCCTTGCTGATGCCAATCACCACCGCGTTGTGGGCCTGGAATTCTCCATAGGCCGCCCCAAAGGCGCAGGCCTGCCGGGTGCAGCCAGGGGTATTATCCCGGGGATAGAAATACAGAACGACCATCTTTCCCAAAAAATCCGCCAGGCTTACCGCCTCTCCGTTTCCATCCTGCAGGGTAAAGGCAGGGGCTGGGGTTCCAGCTTGCAACATAGGTTTCTTCCTCCTTTTTTCATCCGTTGGATTTTGCGCGTTTGCGCGCGATAGGGCACCTGCGCCCGATTTTTCCTGCTTTCATTATAATAAGATGCCTTCCTGCCGTCAACGCGAAGCCCTGCCGCCGCTTTTACCCGAATTTGACAAGGCTATGGCCCTGCCCTTTGCGCCCATATTATAGCATAGGCATAAGGGCCTTCCGCTGTGGCGGGCCCAATTTCACAGGAAAGGCAAGGTACGCTCCATGGAAAAAACCTATGTTCTGGATACAAACGTCCTTTTACAGGCACCCTACGCCCTCACTTCTTTTGAAGACAATCATATCGTTCTGCCCTTAACCGTGCTGGAAGAGCTGGATGGGCGAAAATCCGCCGATGGGGAAATTGGCGCCAATGCCCGGCAGGTTATCCGGTTTCTGGAATCCCTCCGGGCCCAAGGCAATCTTCTGCAGGGCCTTGCGCTGCCCTCCGGCGGCACCCTGCGGCTGGAAACGGGGTATTCGGAAATCCAGCTGCCCGCCGCCTTTTCGGATGCAAAAAGCGATAACCGCATTCTGAAAACCTGCCAGGGTCTGCGGGGCTGCCAAGAAAAGGTGATTCTGGTGACCAAGGACATCCTCCTGCGGATTAAGGCCCAGGCCCTGGGTCTGGAAGCCCAGGATTTCACTACGGAGCAGGCCCCTGCCGGGGCGGCCCAGTATACGGGCCGCTGCCAGGTTTACGTGCCGGAGAACCGCTTTGATGCCTTCCGTAAAAAGGAGCTTGCCCGGGAGGACGTATATATTCTGGGGCCGGAAGGGGAGCGGGTTTGCCCGGAGCTGGTGGTAAACCAGTTCGTAATCCTGCAGGCGGATGCTTCCAATAAAAAGACCCAGCTGGGCCGCTATAATGGCAAGAAGATCCTTCCCCTGCAATATAAAAAGAAGCAGCCCTATGGCGTAAAGCCCCGGAATGCGGGCCAGGTTTTTTTGCAGGAGGCCCTCATGGCCAGCGCCCAGGAGGCGCCCCTGGTCATCGTCAAAGGAATGGCAGGCACTGCCAAGACCTTTTACAGCCTGGCCGTAGGCCTCCATGAAATCCTGGAAAAGGAGGAGCCGGCCTACCGCCGCATCCTCATCAGCCGGCCCAACGTCCAGTTTGATGACGATATCGGCTTCCTGCCCGGGGATGAATCGGAAAAGATCGCCCCTCTGCTGCGGCCCGTTATCGACAACCTGGAGCTGCTGGTGGATCAGAATGAAAAGGAGCGCTTTGCCGATGAGCGGAGCCTGGCAGGGAAGGTGAGCGAGCTTTTCGACCGGGATATTATCAGCGCCCAGGCTCTGAATTTCATCCGGGGCCGTTCGGTGACCAAGACCTATCTCATCATCGACGAGGCCCAAAACCTGACCCCCAAGCAGGCTAAGGGCATCATCACCCGGGCGGGTATGGGCACCAAGATCATTCTCCTGGGGGATCCCTACCAGATCGACCATCCCCTGCTGGATGAGCGGACCAACGGCCTGAGTTATGCCGCAGAGCGGATGAAGGGCAGCCCCCTCTGTGCCCAGATCACCCTTTTCGCCGAGGAATGCGAACGCTCGCCTCTGGCCCTGGACGCCATCCAGCGGATGTAGTAACCCGTCGCGGGCGGCAGAAAATCCACCTTTTTGTGGGTAAATTTTACAAAGAAATAATGAAAGCCATATCCTTTTGCGATATAGTATAGATTATGGACTCTATTTGAACGGAGAAAAGCCTATGTGGGGCGTGATTGATATCGGTTCCAATACGGTGCGGCTGGTGGCCTATGCCCTGGAGGATGGGCGGCTGCGCCCGAAACTGAATAAAAAATATGCGGCGGGCCTGGCCGGCTATGTGGATGCAGGGGGAAATATCCAAGAGGAAGGCGTCCGCCGGCTCATTGAGATTCTGCTGGATATCCGTGCCCTGCTGGAATATGTGCGCCTGGAAGCCATTTTCCCTTTTGCCACCGCCTTTTTGCGCAACAGCGTAAACGGCCCGGCGGTGCTGGAGCGGGTGCAGGCGGCTACCGGCTTTTCCATTCGAATTCTCACAGGAGAAGAGGAGGCCCTTTTCGATTATTATGGCATTCTATATAGCCAGGTGAATCCCTGCGGCCTTGCGGTAGACGTGGGCGGCGGCAGTACGGAGCTGGCCTTCTTCATGGATAAGCAGCCTGTCCTCACTACCTCCATCCCCTGGGGTTCCCTAAATCTATATAAGGCCTTTGTCAGTGACCTAATGCCCACTCCCCAGGAAGCCCGGCAGATCCGCCGCGAAGTCCAGGCCCGGCTGGAGCGGCTGGAGCTGCCCCTGGGCTCCCTCATCTCCCAGCCTATTTACAGCGTAGGCGGGACGGCCCGGGCATCTTTGGCGCTCCTATCCCAGGAGTATAAGCGCCTCGCCGGAAAAAATGGCTATACCCTGGCGGATCTTCGGGCCTATTTGCAGCGGGCCCAGGATAAGCCCCGGGAAGTCCTCCGGGGCATCCTCTGCGCTTCTCCAGACCGGGTCCATACCATCCTGCCGGGCCTTTTGGTCTTTGAAACCGTGGCCAAATACTGCCATACCCAGAGCTTTGTAGTCAGCGAGTATGGCGTGCGGGAAGGATACCTATCCCATGTGTTGAAGGAAAGAGGGGATTTGCATGCATGATCTGTATACAAAAGGCTTTACCCAGAACCGGGAGCTTTCCTGGCTCCGGTTTAACGACCGGGTCCTTTCCGAGGCCACGGATCCTGCAACGCCCCTTCTAGAGCAACTGAAGTTCATCGCCATCTTTTCCAGCAATTTGGATGAGTTTTTCATGATCCGGGTGGGGAGCCTTTTCGATATGGCCCATGGGGACCCGGATGCCATCGATAATAAATCCGGCCTAACCCCGCGGGAGCAGCTCTCCCGCATCTTTCATGCTGTGGGCCCTCTTTATCAGAAAGAGGAGCAGCTTTATCACCAGGTGGAAACCCGGCTACGGGCCTATGGCATTTATGACCTTTCCTATGGGGAGCTGGCGGAGAAGGAGCGCCAGTGCGTCCGCGCCTATTTCAAGGCCTCCATCCAGCCCGTCCTCTCCCCCCAGATCGTAGATGTGCAGCATCCCTTCCCCCATCTGGCCAATAAGGTGAACCACATCGGGGTCTTTTTAAAGCACAAGGGGCGGAATATCTTTGGCGTCGTTCCGATTCCCGGGTCTATGCCCGCCCTGTTTTATCTTCCCGGCAGTGAAACCCGCTATATCCGCCTGGAAAACATCATCCTGGAATATGCCCAGCAGCTCTTCGACCCCTATGTTGTGGAGGAAGCAGTGGTCTTTTCCGTCACCCGGAATGCGGATGTAAACCCGGATGACGAGGTTTTTGCCGATGAATCGGATTTCCGCAAGCGCATGAAAAAGGTCCTGGGCCAGCGCCGCCGCCTGGCGCCGGTGCGGCTGGAGCTTTCCGCCGCCGTCAGCCCGGCCTTTCAGGCTTATTTC
>CALVLF010000111.1 GCA_944336625.1 uncultured Clostridia bacterium | reverse complement strand
ATACAGCCGTGCGGGAATCCCGGGAGCGGGTGCGGGCGGCTATTAAGAATAGCGGCTTTACCTACCCTCTGGGCCGCGTAACCATCAATTTGGCTCCAGCAGACCTGCGCAAGGAAGGTACGGTCTACGATCTGCCCATTGCCCTGGGGATCCTTTCTGCCAGCGGGCAGGTGTCTCCGCCAGCGGATTGGCTATTTTTCGGGGAGCTGGCCCTGGATGGGGCTTTGCGGGGCATAAACGGACTGTTGCCTATGCTCATCAGTGCCCGGGAAAGGGGGCGCGTAGATGTAGTCCTTCCGGCGGAAAATATTGAAGAGGCCGCCTATATTGAAGGAATCCGCGCCTATCCCATTTCCAGCCTCTCTGAGGCGGTGGAGCTGCTGCGGAATAAAGAGGGGCGTAGCCCGGCTCCCCTTCGCCAATGGGCTGCCGCCCTCCAGCAGCCCGGCACGGATTTTTCCGAAATCCGGGGGCAGCAGGGGGCTAAACGGGCAGCGGAGATCGCGGTGGCAGGGGGGCATAACCTCCTTTTGATCGGCACGCCGGGCAGCGGAAAAACCATGCTCGCCAGGGCCATCCCCACAATCCTCCCTACGCTGACCTTTGAAGAAGCCCTGGAGATTACCAAGATCCATTCCGTTGTGGGCGCAACGCGATCGGAGCGGGGGATGGCCAAAGCGCGCCCCTTCCGCGCCCCGCATCATAGCGCTTCTGTTCCGGCCATGGTGGGCGGCGGGCCAAAAGCGCTGCCAGGGGAGGTTAGCCTGGCGCACTATGGGGTTCTTTTTTTGGATGAACTGCCGGAATTTCAAAAGGATGTTCTGGAAGCCCTCCGGCAACCTTTGGAGGATGGGGAGGTCACCATCAACCGGGCTACGGTTCGGGCCACCTATCCAGCGGACTTTATGCTGGTGGCAGCCATGAACCCCTGCCCCTGCGGATACTTTGGAGGCCGTTTAAACCGGTGCAGCTGCACGCCTGCCCAGATTGAACGCTATCGAAAAAAACTATCTGGCCCGTTTTTAGACCGGATCGACCTGCATGTGGAGATGACGGAGGTATATTACGAAGAGATATCCAGCCGGTCGCCCGGCGAGCCTAGCAGCGCCATACGAGCCCGCACGAACCAGGCACGGGAGCGGCAGCGGGCCCGGTATCAGGGCACAGATATCAAGTTCAACGCCCAGCTTTCCGGCCGGCAAATCGACCGGTTCTGCCCCCTGGATCAGCGGGCGCAGGCCCTTATGGAACGGGCTTTTAACAGCATGAATCTGAGCGCCCGGGCTTATGGGCGGATTCGCAAGGTGGCAAGGACCATTGCAGACCTGGAAGGGGCGGAAACCATTGGTCCCCAGCATATATCCGAGGCGCTCCAATATAGAAGCCTGGATAAAAAATATTGGGGAGGATAGCCCGTGGAACAAAAACAGCGCAGATATAGACAGTGGCTGAGCTTTGCCTTGGGCACGGCCCATGGGCGGCTGCATGATATCCTGGAAAGCTATGAAGGGGATGCGGAGGCCGCCTTCCACGATGCTCGGGCTGATTGCCTGCCCAGCCAGAATAAACGGGAGGAAGGGCTCAATGAACAGCTGCATAAAAAGGCTTCGGAGGCATATATAGATAAATGCCTGGCATATCTTAGCCGCCATCATATCCAGATGATCCTTCTGGAAGATGAAAACTATCCGGCGCTGCTGCGGGAAATCCACCGGCCACCTATGTGCTTATATGTAAAGGGGAAACTTCCCTGCCAGCTCCCGCTTCCCATCGCCATGATTGGCTCCCGAAAATGTTCGGAGCATGGCAGGGAGATTGCTCTGCATCTTTCCCGGGATCTGGCTGCGGCGAATGCCTGCGTCGTATCCGGCCTCGCCAACGGGATTGACGGGATCTGTGCCCAGGGAGCCTTACAGACAGCAGAAAATCCTTTTCCCACCATCGCTGTGCTGGGAAGCGGCGTGGACGTGGTCTACCCGAAACGAAACCAGCGCATTTATGATGCAATTGTGGAGCGAGGGGCGGTGGTTTCAGAATATCTGCCTGGCGAGCCGGCCATACCGGCCTATTTTCCCCAGCGAAACCGCATCATCAGCGGGATCAGCCGGGGTGTGGTGGTCATCGAAGCGGAGCTGCAAAGTGGCACTAGCATCACGGTGGACTTTGCCCTGGAACAGGGCCGGGATGTTTTTGCTGTGCCGGGGCGGCCCACAGACCCCAAAAGTAAGGGAACCAACCGCCTCATCCAAATGGGCTGCGCAAAGCCCGTAATGGAGGCGGCGGATATCCTGGATGAATATGGTATACAGGTGAAAAAGACCATTCTGCAGGAAAAGAGGATCGATGAAAGCAGCCTTTCCTTCCAGCAGCAGCTCATCCTCCGGCTTTTGCAGGCCAGCGAGCGGAATTATGACGAACTGAGCGAAATGACGGGCTTTTCTCCGCTGGAATTAAATTTTGCCTTGACAGAGATGGAATTATCGGAAATAATTAAACAATCGTCGGGTAGGCTGTATAGCCTGAAATGAAGTAAGAATTAGTTATACACGTGGAGGTACACGCTTACATGGCGGAAACGTTAGTCATCGTCGAATCCCCTGCAAAGGCAAAGACGATCGGGAAGTTTTTGGGAAATAAATATAAGGTCATCGCATCGAATGGCCATGTACGGGACCTGCCTAAGAGCCAGCTTGGTGTGGATGTGGAGCACAACTTTGCCCCCAAATACATTACCCTGCGGGGCAGGGGGGATGTGCTGGAAGGTATCCGAAAGGAAGCAAAGTCTGCAAAGCAGGTTTTTCTTGCAACAGACCCAGATATGGAAGGGGAAGCCATAAGCTGGCATCTGGCCCAGATTTTGAAAATAGACGTTTCCTCCAAATGCCGCATTGAATTTAATGAGATTACGGCCAATACGGTCAAAAATTCCGTAAACGCGGCAAGAGCGATCGACATGAACCTGGTGAATGCCCAGCAGGCAAGGCGGGTTCTGGACCGGCTGGTAGGGTATAAAATCAGCCCGATTCTATGGGCAAAGATCCGCCGTGGCCTGAGCGCAGGGCGGGTCCAGTCCGTGGCCTGCCGCATCCTTTGCGACCGGGAAAAGGAAATTATGGACTTTGTGCCGGAGGAGTTTTGGACCATCACCGCCCAGCTCAAGCATAAAGGTACGAAGAAACCCATTCTTGCCAAATTTTACGGTTATGGCGATAAAAAGACGGATATTCATACGGAAGAAGAAGCGCAGGCCGTGGTGAATACATCCAGCGGCGTCCCTTTTACCGTTACGGATGTAAAGGTTACGGAAAGAACGCGCCATGCGCCGCCGCCTTTTACCACCAGCAGCCTACAGCAGGAGGCCAGCCGCAAACTGGGCTTTACCACCAAGCTCACCATGATGGTGGCGCAACAGCTCTATGAAGGCGTAGAAATTGCAGGCCTGGGCGTAACAGGCCTTATTACCTATATCCGTACGGATTCCGTGCGGGTGGCGGAGGAGGCCCAGAAGCAGGCCCGGAGCTACATCGCCACTGCATATGGCAAGGAATATGTCCCTGCCAAGCCAAATGTATATAAAGGCCGAAAGGGCGCCCAGGATGCCCATGAGGCGATCCGGCCGGCCAATATCGACAACCGGCCCCAGGATGTGAAGGAATCCCTTAGCACCCAGCAATATAAGCTCTATAAGCTGATCTATGAGCGGTTCCTGGCCAGTCAAATGCGCGATGCCCGCTATGAGGTTAGTTCCGTTTCCTTCGATGCCAATGGCTGTACCTACCGGGCCTCTGGCTCCCGCACCCTGTTCAATGGATATACCGTCCTGTATACGGAGAGCCGGGATGAAGCGGAAGAGGCGGAAAGCACCCTCCCGAAAATCGAAAAAGGAGAAACGCTGGCTGTAAATAGCATCGATAAAGAGCAAAAATTTACCCAAGCGCCCCCTAGATATACGGAGGCGTCCCTGGTAAAACTATTGGAAGAAAAAGGGATCGGCCGGCCCAGCACGTATGCGCCTACCATTTCCACCATTATAGACCGGGGCTATGTTCAGCGGGAAAAGAAGCTGCTGGTGCCCACGGAGCTGGGCTTTGTGGTAACGCAGCTGATGAAGGATAATTTCAAGGATATCGTGGATATCAAATTTACGGCGGATATGGAAAGCAAGCTGGATAAGGTGAAAGACGGCGAGCAGGAGTGGACGGAGGTAGTGCAGGACTTTTACGGTCCCTTTGAAAAGGACGTGGAAAAAGCTGCGGAAAGCATTGAGAAGATCGTTATCGAGGATGAGGTTTCGGATATCCCCTGTGAAAAATGCGGGGCAATGATGGTATATAAAATGGGCCGGTATGGGCGGTTTTTAGCCTGCCCGAATTTTCCAGAGTGCCGGAATACCAAAGCTATTGTCGAGAAGATCGATGTACCCTGCCCCAAATGCGGCGCCGCTATCATCAAGCGCAAGTCCAAACGAGGAAAGGTGTTTTATGGCTGCGAACGGTACCCGGAATGCGACTTCGTATCCTGGGACCGGCCGGCAAAGGAAAAATGCCCTAAGTGCGGCAGCATGATGGTATACAAGATGGGGCAAAACGGCGGTTATACGGTCTGCACCAATAAGGAGTGCGGCCATGTGGTACGCCCTCAGAAGAAGGAAAGGAATGGAGATGCTTGAGGCTGTTTCCGTGATCGGCGCCGGCCTTGCCGGCTGCGAGGCGGCTTTTCAGCTGGCGGAGCGGGGCATTCCCGTAAAACTGCATGAAATGAAGCCGGAAAAACGCCAGCCCGCCCATAAGGCGGATACCTTTGCGGAGCTGGTCTGTTCCAATTCCCTGCGTTCCGACCGGCTGCAAAACGGCGCGGGCCTCATGAAGGAGGAAATGCGGCGCCTGCATTCGCTGATCATCTGGGCGGCGGATAAAACCCGCGTGCCCGCCGGGGGAGCTCTGGCGGTGGACCGGGAAGGCTTTACCGCCCTGGTTACCCAGCGGATTACAAGCCACCCCAATATACAGGTGATTCACGGGGAGGTAGCCAGCCTGCCCCAGGGCCCGGCTATCGTAGCCACCGGCCCGCTGACCGACGGGCCCATTCTGGAAGCCATCGAGGCCCTCTTTGGCCCTGGCTTACATTTTTATGATGCAGCGGCCCCTATCGTAGCGGCGGATTCCCTGGATATGGAGAAAGTGTTCCGCGCTTCTCGCTATGAACGGGGCAGTGATTATTTAAACTGCCCCATGTCCCGGCAGGAATATTTGGATTTTGTGCGGGCATTGATAGCGGCGGAAACGGCGCCGCTGCATGATTTTGAAACGCCCCGGGTCTTTGAAGGCTGTATGCCTGTGGAGGTCATGGCCAAGCGCGGTGAGATGACCTTGGCCTTTGGCCCTCTCAAGCCGGTGGGATTGATGGATGCCCGGCGGAAAGAAAAACCCTTTGCCGTAGTCCAGCTCCGGCAGGATGATGCGGCAGGTACCATGTATAATATCGTCGGCTTCCAAACCAACCTGAAATTTGGTGAACAGCGGCGGGTATTCGGCATGATCCCCGGCCTGGAGCATGCGGAGTTTCTCCGCTATGGGGTCATGCACCGCAATACCTTTCTTCCTTCCCCCGGCCGGCTGGATTGGCGCTATTGTGTCAAGGAGAGGCCCGGACTCTATTTCGCAGGGCAGATCACCGGGGTGGAAGGCTATGTGGAAAGCGCGGGCTCTGGCTTGGTAGCGGGGATCAATCTGGCCCATGACCTTTTGGGGAAGGAACCTGTAGACTTTACCAGGCAAACGGCTCTGGGAGCTATGGCCCACTATGTTTCTGAATACTGCGGAAGTGATTTTCAGCCCATGAATATCAATTTCGGTATCATGGAGGAGCTGCCGGCAGCGGAGCGGCCCCGAAAGAAAACGGACCGCTATGAAGCGCTCTCCAAACGTGCGCTGCAGGCAATTGATGGCATAATTGCGAATAAACTGTAAAGGTCATCGGGCATCCCGGGCAAAAAAGCGCTCCATATGTTATTATATGCTTATGATAATATGCCGGAAGCCGGCGGAAATGATGCTCCGGCCGGCCCTACCGCTTTTATAGACCGCAGGGAGGAAAAATAAAATATTATGACATTAAAAGGAACGACCATCGTAGCCGTCCGCCGGGATGGGGCCTGTGCCGTGGCCGGTGATGGACAGGTAACCCTGGGGGAAAAAACCATCATGAAGGGCACGGCCCGCAAAGTCCGCCGGCTCTATAATGGAAACGTAGTGGTGGGCTTCGCAGGCTCCGTAGCGGATGCTTTTACGCTGTGCGAATGGTTCGAAGAAAAGTTGACCCAATACAGCGGCAGCCTGAAGCGGGCAGCGGTGAGTCTGGCGAAGGACTGGCGGGGGGATAAGGCCATGCGTCAGCTGGAGGCCCTGCTCATCGCAGCGGATCAGAATGAGCTGCTGATCATATCCGGAACCGGTGAAGTTATCGACCCGGATGATGGGATCGCGGCCATTGGTTCTGGGGGCATGTATGCCCTGGCTGCCGCCAAGGCTCTTAAACAGAATACAGATCTGCCTGCCCGGGAAATTGCCCGTAAGGCCATAGAAATCGCTTCGGATATCTGCGTATTTACCAACGGAAACATCACTTTGGAGGAAGTATGAGTATATTGACGCCCCGGGAAACCGTTGCGGCTCTGGATAAGTATATCGTCGGCCAGGATGAGGCTAAGCGGGCCGTGGCCATCGCCCTGCGGAACCGTTATCGCCGAAGCAGGCTCCCAGAGGGCCTGCGGGAGGAAATTACGCCGAAAAATATCATCATGATGGGGCCCACAGGCGTGGGTAAGACCGAAATCGCCCGCCGCCTTGCCAAGCTGGTGGATGCTCCCCTTGTCAAGGTGGAGGCCACCAAGTTTACAGAGGTCGGCTATGTGGGCCGGGATGTGGACAGCATGGTCCGGGATCTGATCGAAGCTTCCATCCGCCTCTGCAAAGAAAGGCGGGCCCAGGCCGTCCGCCTGACGGCGGAAGCGGCTGCGGAGCAGCGGCTCATCACCCTCCTTTTGCCCGGACAGAAGCATAAGCAATCTCAATCCTCCGTGAATCCGCTGCAGTTCCTTCTGGGTGGTGGGAACCAGCCTGCGGAGCCCGAACCCACCGAGGAAGAAAAAACCCGGCGCGCCAGCCTGCGGGAGGAAGTAGCCGCAAAGCTTCGGGCAGGCCAGCTGGAAGAGGAGATCGTAGAGGTAGAGGTGGAACAGCAGCTGGCGGGCGGAAACGCCATGCTGGCCATGGGCATCGATATCGACCTGAATGAAATGATGGGGGGCATCCTGCCGCCTAAAAAGAAAAAGCGTAAAGTGCCTGTAAAGGAAGCCCGGCGCATCCTGATCCAGGACGAAACGGAAAAGCTCATCGATATGGATGAGGTCACCCGGGAGGCCATTGAAAAGGCTGAGCAGGAGGGGATTATCTTTATCGATGAGATCGATAAGATTGCGGAAAAAGGCCGTGTTAGCGGGCCGGACGTATCCCGGGAAGGGGTGCAGCGGGATATCCTTCCCATTGTGGAAGGCTGTACTGTCAACACAAAATACGGGCCCGTAAAGACGGATTTTATCCTTTTTATTGCAGCAGGGGCTTTTCATGTTTCCAGCGTATCCGATTTAATCCCGGAACTGCAGGGCCGCTTCCCTATCCGCGTCAAGCTTTCCGCCCTTACGGTGGAGGACTACCGGCGAATCCTTACCCAGCCGGAGCATGCCATTGCCAAGCAATATGAAGCCCTTCTGCGGACGGATAATATCCTTTTAAGTTTTACGGATGAAGCCCTCACAGCCATTGCCCAATATGCATATCAAGCGAACGAGAGCAGCGAGAATATTGGTGCAAGGCGTTTACATACCATCATGGAAAACCTGCTGGAGGATATCTCCTTCAACGCAGGCGGGGATTATCCCCTTACAAAAGTGGAGGTGGATGAAACATACGTTCGAGAGCATATTTCCAACGAGTACAAAAACGAGGATCTGCAAAAATTTATCCTGTAATGAAAACCATCCGGCTTACAAAGTGCATATCCTTTCTGCTGGCCTCCTTCTTGCTGACGGGCTGCGCTTCTTCGGCTACAACGGTGCATGTGGATGTGACGGAGGGGGCTGCTGCCTCCCAGGGGAATTCGCTGCTCGTGCCTTCTGAACAGGAAAGCATTCAGGATAACCAGGCATCTCAAGCGGCCCGCTCTTCTCTGGAAAGCACCCTGGAGACGCCGGTGATCCTCAGCTTGCAGGAGGAGGATATCCAGGTGGTTTCCATTACGCCGGCGCCAGTGCCAGCGTAGGGGCTGGACACCATGGAGCCAGTACAGACCCCGACGCCTGCGGCTTCTCCCAGTCCGACTCCCGTGCCTACGGAGACGCCGGAACCCACGCCTGCCTATACGGTAGAGGAGCTGGATGAATATGTAGATGCTTACGTCAATGCCGCTACAATCAACCTGCGGGCAGGCCCGGGCACCGATTATGACATCCTGGCGGAATATGAACGCTATGATGAACTGCTGGTCACAGGCACCTGCGAAGAATGGTATAGGGTAAAGCTGGACGGGCTCCGGGGCTACATGCTGATGGAGTTTGTCACCATTGGGGAGGTTCCGGAGCCTACCCCCGCCTATACGGTGGAGGAGCTGGATGAATACGTGGATGGCTATGTAAGCGCCGCTACGGTAAACCTGCGGGCAGGCCCAGGTACCGATTACGATATCTTGGCGGAATATGCGCGCTATGACGAGCTTCTGGTAACGGGCACCAGCGAAGAATGGTATAGGGTTAAGCTGGACGGGCTCCGGGGCTATATGCTCATGGATTACGTTACAATCGGCACTTACAGCACCCCCGAGCCTACGGAAATCCCAGCGCCCACGGAAGCCCCTGAATCCACGCCGGAGCCGGTGAGCACTCCCGCCCCTACAACCAGTATCTCGGAAGCGGACGATCTGTATTTGGTAGCGCAGGTTGTGTATCGGGAAGGAGATATGGATAGCTATGTGGCCGTGGCAAACGTGATTTATAACCGGTTACAAAGCAGCAGCTTCCCCGATACCATTCAGGAGGTCATCTATCAGAAGAATCAGTTTTCTACCAGCAATCTCAAGGCGCCTTCCAGCAGCGCCATGGCTGCTGTGCAGCAGATATTCGTCGATGGGGCGCTTATACTGCCCTCGGACGTGATGTATTTCTGGGTGGCCAGCAAGGGAACGGACCGTAGCGGATATACCTATTACGCTACCTATGGCAATAACGTGTTTTTCTCCCGCTGATTTGAAAACGTAAATAGAATGCTGCTTTTCGGCAAAGAATAATACCGCTAATCATCTGGAAAGGCGGTATTTTCTTATGCAAGCAGTCATCATGGCAGGGGGCCAGGGAAAGCGGCTGCGCCCTTTAACTTGCACCATGCCGAAGCCCATGGTTCCCTTGCTCAATAAGCCGGTTATCGACTATTGCGTAGAGCTTTTAACAGCCCATGGCATTACGGAAATCGGCACGACCCTGCATTATCTTCCCAATATGATTGAAGCGCATTTGGGAGACGGGCGGGCCTTTGGCGCAAATATACACTACAGTGTAGAGCGGACCCCTCTGGGGACGGCAGGCAGCGTGCGGGCAGCAGCGCAGCCTGGAAAACCTGTGCTGGTTTTGAGTGGGGATGCCATTACGGATATTAACCTGGGCGCCCTTATGAAGGATCATGAGCGCAGCGGCGCTGCCGCCACGATCGTTCTGAAGCGGGTGGCGGTGCCCACTGAATACGGGGTAGCCCTGCTGGATGAAGAGGGGCATATCAAACGCTTTTTGGAAAAGCCGCAGCTTTCCGAGGTTTTCAGCGACCTGGCCAATACGGGAATTTATCTCCTTTCCCCGGATGCCCTGCAAATGATCCCCGAGGGCGAGGCCTATGATTTCAGCAAAGATCTCTTCCCCAAAATGCTGGAGATGGGTATGCCGCTTCTGGGGCATATTACGGAAAGCTACTGGTGCGATATTGGAAACCTGGAGCAGTATATTCAGGCCCAGCGGGATATGCTGGAGGGCAAGTGCGCCTTTGAAACCCTGGCTGTGGAGCGGGACGGGATCTGGATGGAGCATGATGCGAAAGTGTCCGCAGAGGCAGCGATAATGGCGCCCTGTTATATCGGCCGGAAGGCGGAAGTAGCGCCGGGCGCCCTGCTGGGGGAAGGGACAGTTCTGTGTAGCGGCGCCCGGGTAGGCGCGGGCAGCAGCATTAAAAGAAGCATCTTGATGCCGGGGGCTAGGGTGCGGGAGAACGTGGAAATACGGGGCGCTATCCTCTGTGAAGGCGCCCATGTGGAAGATGGAGCCCGGATCTTTTCCCATACGGCTCTGGGCGCTGGCAGCAGCGTGGGAAAGGGATGTTCCATCACGGCAGGCGCGTCCCTTTGGCCCAATAAGCACCTTGAAGAGGGAACGGTCTGCAATGAAGATGTGGTGTGGGAACCCGGCCTGACAAAAAATAATTTGGATATGGTGGTAAAAGGGTTTACAGACGGGGATATGGGGCCGGAGCGGGCAGCCCGCATTGGCGCCGCCTTTGCGCAGGCGGGAAAAGCGGCGGGGAAGGAGCTGGCCATCGCCTCGGATGGAAGCCAGCAAGCCGTTATGCTCAAATATGCCCTGGCAGCCGGCCTCCTATCCCAGGGCGCGGATGTATGCGATATGGGTTATTGCCCCTATTCTGCCTTTGCCTGTGGAATCGGCAGCTTTGGCCTTGCAGGGGGCATATATATCCGCCGGGAAGAGGGGAGCACCCACGGGGTGGAAATGCTCCTTTGCGATGAAAAAGCCTGCCCTTTAACCGGCGGGGCGTTTCGGGCCTTCCGGCAGAGCCTAGGGGAAGGGCCTCATCCTGCCCTGACAGCGCAGCGGCTTGGAATTTACCAAACGATAGGCGGGGTGTCCCGGGCCTATGAAGCGCGGCTTTCCCATATGCTGGGCAAGGGGAAGGGGCAGGAAACAAACGGCGTAAAAATTATCCTGAACGGCAGCAGCGAACTATATGATACCATCGCCAGGGTACTCCTGCCGGCGGGATATAAGGTGCTGTATATGGCGGAGCCTGATCCGGACCGCCTGCACGGAGCAATGGTCAATGCAGGGGCAGAGCTGGGTATCTCCGTACGGCCAAATGGTGAGATGGAGACTTGTATATGGCAGGACAGATATATTCGGGAAGGGGAGCGGGTGCTCCTGTTTATCTTAGCAGCTTTGACGGAAGGGCGGCTGGGGAAGGACGTGGTTCTGCCTGTAGGGATCAGCGAAGAGTATGCCGCCTATTTAGAAAGCTGGGGCTGCAAGGTGCGGCGCTGCCCGGAACACCCTGCAAAATGGCGGCGCCAGGCGCTGGAAGAGGGCGGATATCTCCCGGAACTATTCGAGGCAGAAGCGGCGATCGTCCGATTGAGTGAACTGTGCCGGCAGGGGCAGCTTGAAGGATATCTGAACCGGCTGCCCGGCGTATATGAGCAGGAAGGGAGCGTAGGCTGCTCTTGGAAAGAGATGGGCCGCGTACTTCGGAGCCTTGTGGAATCTGAAAAAAGCCAGCGGGTGGAACTATTGGATGGGGTTAAGGTGAAAAGCGATAAGGGATGGGTGCTGGTAGGCCCGGATCGGGATTTGACGGCCTGCCGGGTGATTGCCGGGAGCTATAATGGGGAATATGCAAAGGAGCTGGCGGACCTGTACCTGGATAAGATTCGAAATATGGTAGAAGAGAAGGACAAGGACAAAAATCCGTGATACAATGAATGGAGCTTCAAATAAGGAGGCGCCTTCATGTTTCATATTGTGCTGGTAGAGCCGGAAATTCCTCAGAACACCGGCAATATTTCCAGAACCTGCGCTGTGACGGGAACGGTGCTCCATATGGTGCGCCCTTTCGGCTTCAGCCTAGATGATAAGCATTTAAAGCGGGCCGGGCTGGATTATTGGAGCAGCCTGGAGATCCATTATTACGATTCCTTTGAACAGGTGGAAGCGGCATATCCGGCGGGCCGCTTCTTCCTGACGTCTACCCATGCTACCCGCTCCTATGGGGACGTAGCGTACCAGGACGGGGACTTTCTCGTGTTTGGCAAGGAAACGGCGGGCCTGGGGGAAGCACTTTTAACCCGGCGCAGCCAGGATACCATACGCATCCCCATGCGGCCCGGGCAGCGGTCATTAAACCTATCCAATGCGGCGGCCATCGTCTTGTATGAGGCATTGCGGCAAACCGGCTTTACAGGGCTGCTTTAAAAGAGAAAAAGGCATAAAATAAGCCTTTTTGGGGTTGACAGGCAGGAAGGTTTTGAGTAAAATAACACTTGTGTGTTCGTTAGGATCGGTATTTGCGGCCACAGCCCCGGAAGCAATGTACCTCCCCATGGATGCAACCCGATTTCATCACTACTGCTTTTAGGAGGACAGCCATGAAGACCTATATGGCCAAGGGCGAAGCCGTCGAGCGCAAGTGGTATGTGGTCGATGCGGAGGGCATGGTGCTCGGCCGTCTCGCATCCCAGGTAGCCGCTATCCTGCGCGGAAAACATAAGCCCATATATACCCCCCATGTGGACACCGGCGACCATGTCATCATCATCAATGCGGACAAGGTCGTGCTTACCGGCAATAAGCTGGATGGCAAAAAGTATTATAGGCACACCGGTTATCCCGGCGGAATCCGTGAAACCTCTTACCGCGACCTGCTTGCGAAAAAGCCTGAGTTCGCCGTATATGAGGCGATTCGCCGTATGATGCCCAAGGGCCCCCTGGGCCGCAAGATGCTCAAGAAAGTCCGCATTTATGCCGGCGCGGAGCATCAGCATGCCGCCCAGACCCCCGAAGTGCTCGTGCTCAAATAAGGGACAGGAGGAACAGGAAAATGGCAAGTACTACCCAATATCTTGGCACCGGCCGTCGTAAGAAGTCCATTGCGCGCGTTCGCCTTCTCCCTGGCACCGGCAACATCACCATCAATCAGCGTGATCTTGATGATTACTTCGGCTATGAAACCCTTAAGATGATCGTCCGTGCTCCCTTGACCCTTACGGGTACGCAGGGCAAGTACGACGTTAAGGTCAACGTTTGCGGCGGCGGCACCACTGGCCAGGCTGGTGCGATCCGGCATGGTATTGCCCGCGCGCTGATCGTTGCAGATCCCGAGCTCCGAGCTGCCCTGAAGAAGGCTGGTTACCTTACTCGCGATCCTCGTATGAAGGAACGTAAGAAGTACGGCCTCAAGGCTGCCCGTCGTGCGCCTCAGTTCTCCAAGAGATAACAGGCCCGACAAACCAATTCAAAAATGCTCAAAAAGCCCGGAACCATGCGGTTTTCCGGGCTTTTTCCTTTCCAAAAAGTCTGTTGTCCTTTG
>CALVLF010000110.1 GCA_944336625.1 uncultured Clostridia bacterium | reverse complement strand
TAAGCGTTGTTATAGAAGAAGATCAGGTCTCCCCGCTTTAAGTCGCCCATATCCTCGATCTTTTCCCAATCGTCCACCTGGGAGTAGCCGGCAGCCGTGAGCCTGCGGCGGTTGCTCCCCGCTTCTTTTAAGCAATAGTAAACCAGGCCGCTGCAATCGAACTTGCTGGGGCCTGTAGCGCCCAGCACATAGGTGCAGCCCAGCTTGGATTCCGCAACCTCGATCATTTCTGCGATATTGGCCGCAGTGCGGGCTTCCCGGGCCTTGCTGGCGCTTTCCCGGGCATTGGGGGAATAGAGCAGCTCGTAGGTTTTTACGCCCGCCAGCCCGTCTGGCGCGAGGCCGTTTCGATCCTGAAATTCCCGGATGGCTTCGATGGTTTTTTCGCCATAATAACCGGTAATCACGTCCATATAGCCCATATCTTTGAGCTGCTGCTGCATGCTGGAGATATCGTCACCCTCCATGCCTTCTTTGACCACGTATTTGGGCGCATTATCGCTATAGAGAAGGCCCAAGGTCTGTTCACCAGCCCAGCCATCCTGATCCAGCGTAACGCCCAGCTCTTCCGTAAAGTTCACCTGCCGCTGGAATAGGCGGACGGCTGCCTCTGTAGCGGGGCCAAAAAGGTTGGTGGGCTCGTCCATCTCCATATACCCCAGCTCCATCAAGCGCTGCTGCAGGGCCGGAACCTGGTCGCTTTCTATGCCCCGGTGCAGGATTGGCTCTGGCGTAGGGGTGGGGGTAGGCAGGGGAGTGGGGGAGGGGGTCAGCTCGATGGATACCAAAGAAATATCCTCCCCGGTATCCGGCAGGGCCATTGCCCTTGCAGCCGCTGCTGGCGTTTCTTTGGGCCCCAGAAGGACGATACAGGCCACAACAATGGCTACTGCCCCTGCGGATCCGCCAATGATTGCCGCCTTTACCGTCCTGGAGGCCCGAAGGAAAGCATCCAGAAAAGGGGCAAAAAAGTCCTTTACATTTCTAAAATAAAGGCGCATGCGCCGTCGAAAGGTACGCTTTCTTTTATGGGAATGAAACATGAAATCTCCTTTGATTTATAGTAAACAAAACAAGCCTAAAGGTAATAGCCACTATTATTTTATCGTTTTCAGCGCTTTTTTTCAACGCAATTCAGCCAGATGTCAGATATTATTAACATTCATCAGGGGTTTTCATACCAAATGAAAATAATTTTTCCATTGCGAATGGCTTCTTGGAAATCATAAAAAAATCTCTTGTATAAGGCTACAAAATGCGCGATAATATTATTTAGTTTTTGCCTTAATGCGCCTATGGATACGGGCGGCAGGATGAATAAATTACGAAAGGGGCTGGTTCCTATGCAGCAGCTAAAAGAGAGGATCGTTAAAGAAGGAAAGGTATTGCCAGGCAATATCATAAAAGTAGACGGGTTTCTCAACCACCGGGTAGATACCCTGCTCATGCGGGATATTGCGGATGAATTCGCCAAGCACTTCGATATAAGCAAAATCACCCTGGTGCTGACGGCGGAAGCCAGCGGCATTGCTCTTGCAACGGTCTGTGCGGAGCGCTATGGTGTTCCCATGGTTTTTGCAAAAAAAGCCAAGAGTGACAATATCGAAGGCGGGCTTTTCCGCAGCGATATTTTCTCTTATACCTATAAGCGGCAGGTGACCCAGCTGGTATCCAAAGAATGGCTGCATAAGGAGGACAAAGTCCTGATCGTGGATGATTTCCTGGCCAATGGCGAAGCGCTGCGGGGCCTGGTTGAGATCGTGGAGCAGGCTGGCGCGGAGTTGGTTGGCATAGGCGTTGCTGTGGAAAAAGGCTTCCAGGGCGGCGGAGACCGGCTGCGGCAAGCTGGCTATGATCTTAAGTCCCTGGCGGTCATTGAGCGGGCAGATGCCAATGGCATTGTTTTCCGGGATGACGAGTAAAGCGAGCTTTATTTAAGGCCAAGCGAACTGCATACAATACGATTATTCATTGGATGGAGGAAAAAACCTTATGGAAGACCGAAATAAGCGCCCGGAAAATATGGAGCGGCTTCGTACCCCCGCCCAGGCGGAAGCCTTTATCGCGGAGCAGATTGCACAGATTAGAGCCCAGGTTGGAGAGCAGAAGGTTCTTCTGGCCCTTTCTGGTGGCGTGGATTCTTCGGTAGTAGCAGCTCTCTTGATCCGTGCCATTGGCAAGCAGCTGGTATGCGTGCATGTAAATCACGGCCTTCTGCGCAAAGGGGAGCCGGAGCAGGTGATCGAGGTATTCCGCAATCAGATGGATGCAAACCTGATTTATGTGGATGCGGTAGACCGCTTCTTGGACAAGCTGGCCGGCGTAGCGGAGCCGGAGCAAAAGCGCAAGATCATCGGCGCAGAATTTATCCGCGTTTTTGAGGAGGAAGCCCGCAAGCTGGAAGGAATCCGTTTCCTGGCCCAGGGCACCATTTATCCCGATATTTTAGAAAGCGGCCCAGTAAAGGCCCATCATAATGTAGGCGGGTTGCCGGAAGATCTCCAGTTCGAGCTGGTAGAACCGGTGCGCCTTCTCTTTAAGGATGAGGTGCGGGTGGTCGGCACCGCATTGGGCCTGCCGGATTCTATGGTGTACCGGCAGCCCTTCCCCGACCCGGGTCTGGGCGTTCGCTGCCTGGGAGCCATCACCCGGGACCGGCTGGAGGCCGTCCGGGAGTCCGATGCTATCCTGCGGGAAGAATTCGCGAAAAACGGCCTGCAGGGGCAGGTTTGGCAATATTTTACCGTAGTGCCGGATTTCAAGTCCGTTGGCATACGGGATGAGGCTAGGACCTTTGAATACCCGGTAATCCTGCGGGCAGTAAATACGGTGGATGCCATGACCGCCACCGTGCCGGATATTCCCTTCTCCCTGCTGCAGCACATCACCCAGCGTATTACGGCAGAGGTAAAGGGCGTAAACCGGGTGCTGTATGATTTGACTCCCAAACCCACGGGCACCATCGAATGGGAGTAACAGGACGGCAAATAATAAATGTCGCCAGGAAAGAGGTAGCATGGAACGAGTCGTTGTAATCGATTTTGGAGGACAATATAATCAGCTGATCGCCCGGCGAATTCGGGAGCTGGGCGTATATAGTGAATTGCTATCCAGAAACGCCAGCAGGGAGCAAATCCAAGGCCAGGGCCTTTCGGGAATCATCCTGACCGGCGGCCCGGACAGCGTTTACGATCCGGAGGCGAAAACCTGCCCTTCCTACATTTTCGAAATGGGCGTGCCGGTTCTGGGCATTTGTTATGGAATGCAGTATATCGCCCATATTTTCGGAGGCACCATCCAAGCAGGGCACCGGGAATATGCGGATACGCCCATCGATATGGGGGATCACCCCCTGATGGCAGGCATGGATGTGGGTTATGTATGGATGAACCATAACGACAGCGTCACCGCCCTGCCGGAAGGTTTCCAGGCCATTGCCCGCACGGAGCATTGTATCGCTGCTTTTGCAAACGATGAAAAACGGCTCTATGGCACTCAGTTCCATGCGGAAGTAGCCCATACGCCCAAGGGCATTCTGATCTTTGAAAATTTCCTCAAGAAGATCTGCCATTGCGCCTGCACGTATAAGCCGGAAAACTTGGCAGATACCTTGGTGGAGCAGATCCGGCGCCAGGTAGGTCCTAAAGGCAGAGTTCTGGGCGCCCTTTCCGGCGGCGTGGATTCTACGGTTGCGGCAGCCCTAGTTCACCGGGCCATCGGCGAGCGGCTATCCTGCGTCTTTGTGGATCACGGCCTGCTGCGGCAGAATGAAGCGGAAGAGGTGGCGGCTTTTTACCGGGAGCAACTGGGCCTGAATCTGACAGCGGTGAATGCCAAAGAACGGTTTTTAAGCAAGCTGGCCGGGGTTTCGGAGCCGGAACAGAAGCGAAAGATCATCGGCACAGAGTTTGTGCGGGTATTTGAAGAGGAAACCCGTAAGCTGAAAACCCAAGATGAGGACTGGTATCTGCTCCAGGGCACTATCTATCCGGACGTGATTGAAAGCGGCACAGAGTCCAGCGCGAAGATCAAAAGCCACCATAACGTAGGCGGTTTGCCGGCGGATATGGGATTTGTTGGCCTGGTGGAACCTTTGCGAATGCTGTTTAAGGATGAGGTCCGGGCTTTGGGAGAATCCCTGGGCATCCCCCACGACCTTGTCTGGAGGCAGCCCTTCCCAGGCCCGGGCTTGGCCGTACGGGTCCTGGGGGATATCACTGAGGAAAAGCTGGAGATCCTGCGCCAGAGCGATGCTATTCTCCGGGAGGAAATCCGTCTAGCGGGCCTGCAGGAGCAGATATGGCAATATTTCACCGTATTTACGGGCATTCGCTCCGTTGGTGTTATGGGGGATCAGCGTACTTACGATTATGCCATTGGCGTCCGTGCCGTAACCAGTACGGATGCCATGACCGTGGAATGGGCGGAAATTCCCTACACCGTCCTGCGGCGCATTTCCTCCCGCATCATCGCCGAAGTTTCCCACGTCAACCGCGTGGTCTATGACATTACCTCCAAGCCCCCGGGAACGATCGAGTGGGAATAAAATGAAACACCGTAAAATCCCAGCATTTATGTAGCTTAGCGGCGCCCGAATACACCTTTTGATAACAAACAAACGGTAGAGAACAGATCCTCTGCCGTTTTTTCAACAAATACATTGGCACATGCTCGGCTGGAGAAACAAGCCGCATTGCAGATGATTGCCGGCCTGAAAGACTGCGAAATCCCCCATCAGGGATTTTGCAAGCCGCCGATGTAATTACTCTGATGCACAAGAAGGAGGATTCCCCCATGAGTAAAAAGAAAATCGCCTTTATCTGTGTTCACAACTCTTGCCGCAGCCAGATCGCAGAAGCGCTCGGAAAACATCTGGCGGGAGACAAGTTTGACTTCTATTCTGCCGGGACAGAGACAA
>CALVLF010000109.1 GCA_944336625.1 uncultured Clostridia bacterium | reverse complement strand
TATAGAGGGAATAGGGAGAGGTTACGCCGGCGGGAATGATGTTGCCCTTATAGAGCTTCAGGGTCACTTCGCCGGTAACGGTTTCCTGGGTTACGTCCACAAAGGCCGCCAGGGCTTCATGGAGGGTGGTGAACCACTTGCCGTCATAAACCAGCTCCGCCATCTTGGAGGCTACCAGCTCCTTATAATGCATGGTATCCCGGTCCAGGCAGAGAGATTCCAGAATCTTATGGGCCTTGAAAAGGATGGTGCCGCCAGGGGTCTCATAAACGCCACGGCACTTGATGCCCACCAGCCGGTTCTCCAGAATATCTGCAATGCCAATGCCATTGGCGCCGCCCAGGGCGTTGAGCTTTTCCACCAGGGCTACGCCGTCCAACTTCTCGCCATCGATGGAAACGGGCACGCCCTTTTCAAAGCCGATCTTTACATAGGTAGGCACATCCGGCGCATCCTGGGGCAGAACGCCCATCTCCAGGAAGCTGTTGGCCCAGTTGGGCTCGTTGGCCGGGTCTTCCAGCTCCAGTCCCTCATGGGAAAGATGCCAGAGATTTTTATCCTTGGAATAGTTGGTCTCCCGGCTGATCTTCAGGGGGATATCATGGGCTTCCGCATAGGCGATCTCATCCTCCCGGCTCTTCAAATCCCATATGCGCCAGGGGGCGATGATCTCCATATCCGGGGCAAAGGCTTTGATGGAAAGCTCAAAGCGAACCTGGTCGTTCCCCTTGCCGGTGCAGCCATGGGCGATGGCATCCGCGCCCTCGGCAATGGCGATTTCAGCGATGCGCTTGGCGATGACAGGCCGGGCAATGGAGGTGCCCAGCAGATACTCCCCTTCGTAAATGGCCCCGGCCTTCAGGGTGGGGAAGATATAATCCTCTACAAATTCCTTTTTCAGGTCTTCAATATAAAGCTTGGAAGCGCCGGTTTTGAGGGCCTTTTCCTCCAGGCCGTCCAACTCCGTGCCCTGGCCAACGTCCGCAGAAACGGCGATGACCTCGCAATTGTCGTAATTTTCCTTCAGCCAAGGGATGATGACGGATGTATCCAGACCGCCAGAATAGGCGAGAACGACTTTTTTGATGGGCTTGCTCATAATTATTCCTCCATAGCGCTTGATTTTCGATTATTATAGCATATATTTCCGGCTTGTCAATGGATATTTATAAATTAAATATGCATATTTGTTTGCTCCTGTTTTTCCGCTGTGCAGCCCCTGCCCCCTGTGTTATAATCGATAGGGAAAAGGAGGGATTCTATTGCGGATTATTCAAGCAGCCGCGATTGCCCAGGCAGTGCGGGATGCCTGCATAGAAGCCTGCTGCGCCCTGCCTGCGGACGTTCTTGCCGCCCTCACCCAGGCGGAAGCGGCGGAAGAGGGCCCCGGCAAGGCAGTGCTTTCCCAATTGCTGGAAAACGCGGCCCTGGCCCGGGCGGCCTGCCGCCCCTGCTGCCAGGATACGGGCATGGCGGTGGTATTTGTGGACCTGGGGCAGGACGTGCAAATAGTGGGCAGCCTGGAGGCGGCGGTAAACGCCGGCGTATCCGCAGGATACCGGGAGGGCTACCTGCGAAAGAGCGTGGTTTCTGCCCTGGGCCGGAAAAATACCGGGGATAATACCCCCGCCGTCCTCCATCTGCGCCTGGTAGAAGGGGACAGTCTGGAGCTCACCGTGGCTCCCAAGGGCTTTGGCAGCGAAAATATGAGCCGGGTCTATATGCTCACCCCTGCCCAGGGGGAAGAGGGGGTTCTTAGGGCCATTTTGGAAACGGTGGTCTCCGCCGGAGCCTGCGCCTGCCCCCCCTGCGTAGTGGGCGTGGGCATCGGCAGTACCATGGAGGGGGCAGCCCTCCTGGCCAAGCGGCAGCTCCTTCGTCCCCTGGGCCAGCCCAGCCCGGACCCGGAAGCGGCCCGCCTGGAGCGGGAAGCCCTTTCCCGCATCAATGCCACGGGCATCGGGCCCATGGGACTGGGCGGGAAAACTACGGCCTTGGCCGTTCACGTGGCCCAGTCCCCCACCCATATCGCCGGCCTGCCCGTGGCCATCAATATGCAGTGCCATGCCTGCCGGCATGCCACAAGGAGGCTGTAGCCATGTCCTTTGCTTTAGAATATAAGCCCATAACCCTGCCTCTCTCCCCTGGGGAGCTGGAAAGCCTGCAGGCCGGGGACGCCGTCCTTCTTACCGGCGTGGTTTATACCGCCCGGGATGCGGCCCATAAGCGCCTTTTTGAAATGCTGGAAAAAAACGGCGGCCAGCTTCCTCCGGAATGGCCCCTGCCCCAGCCCTGCGCCATCTATTATGCAGGCCCCAGCCCCGCCGCCCCCGGCGAAATCATCGGCCCCTGCGGCCCCACTACCAGCGCCCGGATGGATGCCTATACCCCCGCCCTTATTCAGGCTGGCGCCAACGTGCTCATCGGCAAAGGGCCCCGCTCTGCCTCCGTGCTGGCGGCCATGGCGGGCCGGGCCCTCTACCTGGCCGCCACCGGCGGCGCAGGGATGCTCATGGCCCGGAGCATAAAAAAAGTAGAAATGGTCGCCTTCCCGGAGCTGGGCACCGAGGCCATCCGCCGCTTTTACGTGGAGGATATGCCGCTGATTGTAGCGGCGGACAGCCGGGGCGGAAATTTATACGCCCGCTAGGCGGCAGGCTGCACCCGGCCTTTTCCCCCGCAAGAAAGGCAACCGCCCGGCCTTATTGCACCAGGCCGGGCGATTCTGAGGGAAGGATGCAGGCGCAAAGCCGCCTTTTTATCAAAGATTTCTATGCAGCGCTCGCCACGCATACAGCAAAGAAGGAGATTGCCTATGCTTTATACCATGGAATACCCTTCCCCCTTGGGGGAAATCACCCTGGCTGCCCGGGGGGAAGCTCTTACAGGCTTATGGATCCAAGGGCAGAAATACTACCTGGGCTCCATCCGGGAGGAGATGACGCAAAATCCACAGCTTCCCCTCTTTATCCAGGCCCGAGAATGGCTAGATGCTTACTTTTCGGGCAAAAAGCCCTCTATTGCAGCTCTGCCCCTGGCGCCGGAGGGCGGTTCCTTCCGCCAGGACGTTTGGAAGCTTCTCTGCCAAATCCCCTACGGCCAGGTAACCACCTATGGGGAAATCGCCAAGGCCATGGCAGAAAAACTGGGCCGGCCCACCATGTCCGCTCAGGCTGTAGGCGGGGCCGTAGGGCATAACCCTATTTCCATCATCATCCCCTGCCACCGTGTTATCGGCACAGGGGGAAGCCTGACAGGCTATGCTGGCGGCATCGATAAAAAGATCTGGCTGCTGGCCCATGAGGGCGTAGACGTAAGCCGCCTGACCCGCCCCAAGAAGGGCACAGCATTATAATTATTAGGGGGTATCCTTAAGGTCCAAGGGGATACGCGGTTTTAGTGGCCTGCTCAGGCGTGTATGCCATTGGACTTTAAGGGTACATTTACAGGAAGGGAAGCAAAGCCTTCCTGTTTTTTTTATAATATAGAAAGCCCAATAGATCTGCCAATGCCCAGCCGATTGGCACGGACCACCAGATTCCCCGGACGCCGATATAATCCACGGCGGAAAGGGTATAGGCCAAGATCACCCGGGTGCCCAAGGATACGACCGTGAGCACCACGGACATGCCCGGCCTCTTTATGGCCCGGAAGAGGCCATAAAGCAGGAAAAGGCAGCCGATGCCCAGGTAGAAGGCCCCTTCTATGCGCAGGTATT
Organism: uncultured Clostridia bacterium; assembly: GCA_944336625.1. GTDB lineage: Bacteria > Bacillota > Clostridia > Christensenellales > CAG-138 > Pelethousia. The sequence continues at coordinate 453 of CALVLF010000109.1, read as the reverse complement.
CCACGCCGATAGCAAGGATCTCCACCTCCTGCGGTTCCACGAAAATCCCCATGAGCTGCCGCGCAAACAGGCAAACGAGCAGGGAAATAACCAGGCAGAAGCCTATGGCCATGGCCACAGCCCGCCGGATGCCCTGGCGAATCCGTGCCCCATTCCCAGCGCCGTAATTCTGGGCTACAAAGGTGGAAAAGCCGTTGCCGAAATCCTGCACAGGCATATAGGCGAAGGAATCGATCTTAACCGCCGCCGCGAAAGCCGCCATAACTGCCGTGCCAAAGCTGTTTACCAGGCCTTGAACCATGAGGATGCCCAAATTCATCACCGATTGCTGGAGGGAAGTCAGGAAGGAAAATTGGGCGATCTCCTTTACCGTGGCCATATTGGGGAGAAGGTATTTCTTCTGCAGGCGCAGGCCGGGCATTTTCAGGTAGGTATAGGCCCATAGGCTAAGGC
>CALVLF010000108.1 GCA_944336625.1 uncultured Clostridia bacterium | reverse complement strand
CAGCAGCAGCGCATCGCCATCATCCGGGCCCTGGCCATGAACCCGGATGTGATGCTCTTTGACGAGCCCACCTCCGCCCTGGATCCGGAAATGGTAGGGGAGGTATTGGACGTGATGAAGGAGCTTGCCAACGAGGGAATGACCATGGTGGTGGTGACCCATGAGATGGGGTTTGCCCGGGAAGTGGCCAGCCGTATCCTCTTCATGGACGGGGGACAGATGGTGGAGGAAGGGGCTCCCCACGCCATTTTCGATAATCCGCAGAGCGAGCGGCTCCGCAGCTTTCTGGCAAAGGTGCTTTAAGGGCCCTTTCGTGGCAAAGCCCCCGCCCATTGGGCGGGGGCTTTGGGCTGCTCAAAAAACGGCGTTTTTGCCGCTTTTTTGGCAGGATGGGGCACTATTTCTTCATTACGAAGGAGTTATCGTCTATGGCCCGCATGGTCGCAAGAATGCCATCCAGATGGTCATATTCATGCTGGATCAGCTCCGCCATATCGTCGTCCATTTGCTTTTCCTGCTGTTCCCAGTTTTCATCCCGGTACCGCAAAATGCAATGGCGGTGCCTGCGTACCCGCACCAGCAGCCCGGGGAAGGACATGCAGTCATCCAGCAGCTCCATCATTTCCTCCCCTATGAAGGAAAGCGTAGGGTTGATGATCACATAGGGCCTATCCGTAAGCATACAGATCAGCCTCTTTTGAAGGCCGATCTGGGGGGCAGCGATGGCGCGGCCAAAACCATAATCCCGCCGGATGGCCCGGATACAGTCGAACATATCCGAAAATACCGGGCGCAGCGCCTCCAGCTCTTCGCGCTCGACTTCCTTCGAAACGGCATAGAGCCGCGGATCTCCCAGCAATAAGATTTCTCTTTCCATGCTTCACACATTCCTTTCGTCCTAGTTCCATCCGCTGGCGGGGCAGGCAAAGCACGGACTTGGCCTGACTGTTGGTAGGTGCCCACCCATATATTTATTTATGGAGGGCAGGCCCTCCGCATTTGCTGCATAGTATGGCGCCCGGAGGGCGCCGCAGGCTGCCGGAAAAGGGGTTATATGGCCGCTTTTTAGAGGGTTGCTTGGGGTACGGGTTCTGCGTGGACGGCGATAGTCGCGAAATATGTCTATGCTGCGGGCAATAGATGGAAACACTTGCTACGCAAGGCTTTTGCGGATTTGCCGCACATGCTGCCAAATCCGAATGAAGCCTCGGTGGCGAAAGCCTCCGCCCCCAAGGGTTTTTCCGATATGCTGTGGCCCCCTGGGGGCGCCGCCCTTTACTTTCCGCTGCTGCCCAGCTTGCCTGCCCCCCGCTGGGAGGCAAGGGAACACAGGGTTTCATAGGGAAGCTCCTGCACCTCTGTTTTGGGCACGGGCAGGAGGACCATCTGGGCGATGGCCTTTTCCGCCGGATAGAGAATACAAAGGCCGGCGGCTTCCTCCTGGGCCAGGGCTTCCCGGGCGGAGGCTTTAGCAATATACAGGGGAAGGGGGTTATGGTTGGTCACCGGGATGAACCATTCCCCCCGGTAACCGCTGTCGATGACGCCGCAGCGCTGGCCCAGGCCCTTTGTGCCGGAGGAACCCCGCTCCAGAATTTGAAAATAATAACCCGGGCTGCAGGCGCTGGCAATGCCGGCAGGCAGGGCCCGGGTCTCATGGGGCTCCAGGCATATGGAATCCTCCTCCAGGCAGAGGTAGATATCGTAGCCCGCATCTTCCTCCCGCTTGGAAGGCAGGACGGCTCCCGGCCGCAGGCGGGAAAAATACAGGGTTTCCATTTCCATAAGGCCTCCTTATCTTTCCTGCCTATTCCTGGGCGCCTTCGGCCCGGTGGCGTATCATCTCTGCGGCGATGCTGATGGCGATTTCTGCCGGGGTCTCTGCCAGGATGGGCAGGCCGATGGGGTTGTGGATGCGTCGGATATCCGCCTCGGTAAAGCCGGCATCCAGCAGCTTTTGCCGGGTGATGGCCATTTTAGAGCGGCTGCCGATCAGCCCCAGGTAGCGGGCCGGGGTGCGCAGGGCCTGCTCCAGCACCTCGTGGTCTGCCATATGTCCCCGGGTCATGATGGCGATATAATCCTGCCGGCGGACGGTGATGGTTTTGCCGAAGTTGAAGAAATCCCCCAGGTATACCCCCGCGGCACCGGGGAAAAGCTCCGGCCGGGCAAACTCGGGCCGGTCTTCGAAAATGACAGGGCGAAAATCCACCTGGGCCAGGACGGGCACCAGGGCCTGGGAGATATGCCCGCCCCCGAAGATATATACATAGCCCGATAGGGACAGGGGGTCTACCAGCACCGGCGCCTCTTCAGGCGTTTCCAGGAGGAAGGGGGTCTTCCCCAGGTGGGACAGGGCCCCCACAGGGCAGGGCTGGCCGCAGAGCAGCTGGCCAGCCTGGTCATACAGGCCGCAGATCCAGTTTTCCTCCGCCCGGGTCACCAGCCAAACGTCCTGATCCTTTTCCATATACGCAGCCACGGTGCAGAAGAATTCTGCCCATGCCGGGCTGCAATACTGTAAGAATACCCGCACGCTTCCCCCGCAGATCATGCCGATGCTGGCAGAAGCATTGGCGTTCAGGTTGAAGCTTTCCGTCAGGGAGCATCCCGCCTTCAGGGCTTCTTTGGCCCGCTCCAGCACCAGATGTTCCATGATGCCGCCCCCGATGGTGCCCAGGAATTTCCCGCTTTGCATAAGGACCATTTTTGCCCCGGCGCCCCGGGGGGCGGAGCCCCGGCTCTCCAGAATGGTGCAGAGCATAGCCGGGCGGCCTTGCGCCAGCTCCTGTCCCAGCGCTTCCATAAGGTTTTGCATAATCATTATCCCTGCTTTCTTAAAGTAAAATTTATGGAGAGGCCCCTTTGGCCGCTGCCCGGGCTCCCAGAGCTCCCGGCTTGCGAAAAGGGGGCGAGGTTATGCTTCTAAGCATATCCGGCAGGGAGGCAAATCATCCCCTGCCTTGCGCAGCCTTTGTAGGCGGTTAAAAGAAAGGATAGATATGGGCGTTAAACCAGGAATAGCCCAGGTCTACGGCGGGCAGGGTGCCCGTCTCCATCAAAAGCCCTGCCAGGGCCCAAAGGAGCACAAGAATCAGGACGGAGAAAAGGATCAGCAGCATCACGGAAAAGAAGCGGCCCAGGGCGGAGGGGCGGGCATATGCTTCCTCCTCGTCCTCTTCCGCAAAGGGATCCCATGCATCATCATAATAATCCGCATAATCCGCAGCCGGGGAAGCAGCGCCCCGGGAAGGCCTTTCCGGGGCCGGGGGCGCTTCCTGGGGAAGCGCTGCAAAGGCCGTCTCTGTGGGGGCGGCTGGGGAGGCAGGCGCTGGGGAGGCAGGCGCTGGGGACGCCGCCGGAGCTGCTCCATAGGAAAGAGCAGGGGCCTCTGCCGGGATATCCGCAGGGGAAAAGGCTGGGGCGTCATTTGACCGGGGCTGCTGCCGGAAGCGGGGTGCGGCCGGGGACTGGGGCGGAAGCGGCCGGGCCGGCTGGGAAAGGACGGCCTGGGAAGCCTGGATGCGGGCCAGCTCCACCAGCCAGCCCGGCATATCCTCCGGCGTATAGCCTTTCTGAATACTGCTCAGGGCATAAGAAAAAACGCGCTTAGAAAGCGCATCCGCCTCGTTCTGATCATGGAAATAGGAGAGGCCTATGGCCTGCACCTTTGGCGCATAGTACCATACCCATTCCCGTATGGCCTCCGGATTGTTATTTCGCAGGCCAGGCAATATTTCTTGCCGCCAATCCACGGATAATCCTCCAATTTGACAAATATTTCTACAAATTGATTATATACCATTTTTCCCGGCGGTACAAGTTGCCATTTCCGGGTTGCAAAGGGCGGGTCTGTATGCTATCATACCCACATTAATTTGAAGAAAATGGGGGGGTATGGCCCCCTAAAGCAAAACGCCCGCCTGTGGCAGGGCCAGCATTCTGCCCTGTGGAGAATGGAAAGGAGAAGCCCATATGAACATCGCCATTACAAAAACAACTGCCCCCAAGCCTCTGCCGGAGAGCAATGCTCTGGGCTTTGGCCGGATCTTTACGGACCACATGTTCGTCATGGACTATAGATCCGGCGCCTGGCGGGACCCCCGTATCGTACCTTATGGAAACATCAGTTTGCCGCCGGCTGCGGCGGTATTCCACTATGGCGCTGAGGTCTTCGAAGGATTGAAAGCCTACCGCCGGGCGGATGGGGGCATCCAGCTCTTCCGCCCCATGGATAACATGCGCCGCCTCAACGATTCGGCTGAGCGGCTATGCCTGCCCACCATCGACCCGGAAAGCGGCCTGCAGGCCATCGAGGCCCTGCTGCGGCTGGATGCGGCCTGGGTGCCCAGCGCGCCCGGCACTTCCCTGTATATCCGGCCGGTGTTCTTCGCCACGGATCCGGACCTTTCCCTCCACGGAATTCAGGAGGCCAGCTTTTACATCATCGCCTCCCCCTCCGGCAGCTATTATAAAGAGGGGCTGGCCCCCGTGTGCATCGCCATCGAGACCGAAGATGTGCGGGCCGTCCGGGGCGGCACGGGCTACGCCAAGTGCGGCGGCAACTATGCGGCGGCTACCCGGGCCGGGGACAAGGCGGAAAAGCGGGGCTATTCCCAGGTGCTCTGGCTGGACGGGGTGGAGCGCCGTTATATCGAAGAGGTGGGCAGCATGAACGTCATGTTTAAGATCGGCGGCCGGGTCATTACCCCCAAGCTCACCGGTTCCGTCCTTCCCGGCATCACCCGCCGCAGCTGCATCGCCCTGCTGCAGGATTGGGGCATCCCGGTGGAGGAGCGGCTCTTCAGCGTGGATGAGCTGCTGGAAGCCATCCATAACGGCACCTTGGAAGAGGCCTTTGGCTGCGGTACGGCGGCAGTGGTTTCCCCCATTGGGGAGCTGGTTTACGGAGAGGAGCACGCCATCGTCAACGGCCAGACCATCGGTCCCCTGACTCAGCGGCTTTATGATACCCTTACGGGCATTCAGTATGGCACCCTGCCCGATCCCCACGGCTGGACGGTGCGGTTGCTCTAAAGGGCTTGCGCTCTTTCGCTCATGATGCTGCGCATCATGAGCGAGATTTTTCAGCAGGGCCTTGTTCGCTTTGCTCACGGGCGGCATGGCCTGCCAGACGGGTTTCGCCCTTTCGCGAAAATGGCTTGCGCCATTTTCGCGGTTTTTTTTCAGCCGCCCCCTGTGCCTGCGGCACGGCCGGGGGCGGCTGAAAGGAAAGCCCAGCAGAGCCGGGCCCTACGCTTCTGACGTACATGCCGTCAGAAGCGATTTTATTTAGAGATACGGGACGGGTTTCGCTTGGAAGGGAGGGAAGGGGATATTGCTGCCGCATAGGCGCAGGGCAAAGGGGCCTTGCCGGCTCCTTTATCCATAGCCGTGGCCTTTATGCTTCCAGCCTCCTGCACCATTCCGTACAAGGATCCATTTCCAGCCCGAATAGGTGTAATCCGGCTCGAGGGAGCCATCTCCGCCTTCGGAGCCCACCCAAAAGGAGGAGGTGAGGACGATGGCTTCGCCATCCTCTCCCTGCTCCGCCTGGGAAGCGTCATCGCCGGCATAGCCGATCTGCAGCAGGGTGCAGCCTCGAAACTCCCGGGCGAAATATGCCTTTACGGCCTGGATGGCGGCTTCTATCTCCTCGTCGCTGTACATGGCGGATGGGGCCCAATCCAGCACCTCCACCTGGGAAACATCCCCGCCACAGGCCGTAAGCAGCCCCAAAAGGACTGCGAAAAGCACTACGATGCATACTGTACGCCGCATGACCTTGCTCCTTTCCAGCCAGCCGCCGGCTTTTTATTTAGGATAACATAGAGCTATGAACAAAGTTTAAACCCCGGCCCCAAGCATCTACCCTACTCATAGCATTGGGCGTTCCTGCCCTGGGCGAAAAGAAGCAGGACCGCCCGCATATTTTGCGGGTTCCCCGTTCCTGTTGGCCAGAGCCAAAGATAGAATCCTGCCGCCCCCTCCGGCTTTTCCGATGCGCAAAGGGGTATCCCTTCCGCACAACCTTTGATCAGCTACATGGCTTTTTTTCTCCATCGAAAACTGGTCACAGAAAAGCAGAACGCTACCCCCTTTCCCGGGCAGCGCAAAAAAAGGCGAGATAAAAATGCCCCGGCTTCGTTCCCAAAGGGCAGGAACAAAGCCGGGGAAGCGGGCCCAACGGGGCTGGGCCCTTATGCTGCGCCCCTGCGGGGCAGGGATCAGGGATCTACCAGGATCAGCTCGTCCTCCGGCGCGCAGACCTCGCCGATGAGGCGGGCGTCCTTCACCCCCTGCTCCCCCAGGGCCTCCAGCAGCCGCTCCCCATCCTGGGGCGCCACGCTGATCAGCAGGCCCCCGGCGGTTTGCGGATCATACATAATATCCGCCAGTTCCAGGGGCACGGCGGGGCTCATGCATACCTTGCCTTTTAGATGATCCCGGTTTCGGTAGGCGCCGGCGGGGATGATGCCCATCTGGGCCATTTCCAGCGCCTGGGGCAACAGGGGCAGGCAACTGGCCATGAGCCGGATGGTCAGGTCGCTCCCCGCCGCCATCTCTGCCGTATGGCCCAGGAGGCCAAATCCCGTAATATCTGTGCAGCCATGGACGGCTAGCCCCTCCATGGCCCGCTGGGCCCCGGCATTGAGGGTGGTCATGGTTTCTACCAGGCGGCTGAGGGAGGCTGCATCCAGAATATCCGCCTTGGCGGCGGTGGTGAGGATGCCGCTGCCCAGGGCCTTGGTGAGGATAAGCAGATCCCCCTCCCGGGCGCTGCTGTTGGCCAGGATATGATCCGGATGGACAAAGCCTGTAACGGAAAGGCCGTATTTGGGCTCCTTATCCTCAATGGTATGGCCGCCGCAGAGGCAGGCCCCCGCCTCTGCCACCTTGCTGGCGCCTCCCTCCAGGATGGCCCGCACATGCTGGGGGGCCAGCTTGTCCGAGGGGAAGCAAAGCAGGTTCAGGGCCAGCTTGGGCACGCCCCCCATGGCATAGATATCGCTCAGGGCATTAGAGGCGGCTACCTGGCCGAAGGTATAAGGATCATCCACCATGGGGGGGAAGAAATCCACCGTCTGAATCAGGGCGAGATCATCCGACACCCGGTATACGGCTGCATCGTCGCTGGTCTCCATCCCCACCAGCAGGTTGGGATCGGAGATGCGGGGCAGGCCAGTGAGCATGCTTTCTAGGACACCCGGCCCTATCTTTGCCGCTCAGCCGCCGCAGGAGGTCATTTTGGAGAGATATATTTTTTCGCCATCCGCCATAGGAAGCAGCTCCTTTCGAATATTTTCTAAGGTTGGGAACAGGCGCTGCCGGAAAACCCCGGAGGAAAGCCCCCTTCCTAGGTTGGGCGGCAGGCGCGCAGTTCTAGGACAAGCTCATTATAGTATAAACTTTTCGGGATTTCACTATTTTTTAAAATAATTTCCAACCAGGCAAAAAATGGCGGGCTTGGGGCCAGGCCGCCTTTGCAAAAGGGCATTGACAAGGAGGGAGTAGGGATGATATACTTTTTATAGTTAGTTAATACTAACTAACGAATCGGGTCGAATTATTCACGGCCTATCTTTTTGCACATATGGTTAGCTTAAACTAACAATATACTCCGCGATTTTTTCCGAAGGCGAGGAGGTTACCCATGTACGAACAGATGCTGCTGCTCCACGGCGCGCCCACCCTGGCGGGGATGAAAACCGGGAGCCTGTTTACCTGCCCCTTTCGCAGCGTGCAAGACATGCGCTGCTGCCTGCGAAGATGGAACCGGGCCCTGGTGGGAAAGGGCATGCGGACGCTGCCCCTGCGGCACCAGGCGGGGAAGACCCTCGTTTACATATACCGCCGCTCGGGCCTTTTGCAGGATTTGCAGCGCCCAGAGGCCCAGGCCCTTCTGCGGGCCCGGGGCTACTGCTGTCATAACCCCGAGGGCTGCATTCTGCGGCTGATGGAGCGGCTGGAAGAGGCGGGGGAGTTTCCCCATGAGATCGGCCTGTTTCTGGGCTATCCCCCGGAGGATGTCCAGGGCTTTATCGAGAACAAGGCCGGCGGCTTCAAGTGCGCTGGCTGCTGGAAGGTATATGGAGACCCAGCCCGGGCAGAGGCCCTTTTTGCCAAATACCGGCGCTGCACCCAGGCCTACTGCAGCCAGTATGCCAAGGGCGTGCCCCTGGACCGGCTGGCCGTAGCCGGGTAAAGGGGCGGAAGCTTTTGCGCCGCCTTAATTTTATAGCACGCCATTATAAAGAAAGGAACGATTTGTCTATGCCAAAGATTGCCGTGGTTTATTGGAGCGGAACGGGAAATACGGAGGCCATGGCCGCTGCCGTTGCCCAGGGAGTGCAGGAAAAGGGCGGGGAAGCCGCTCTGCTTCCAGTGGGGGCCTTTTCTCCGGAGCAGATGGATGCCTATGACGCCATCGCCTTCGGCTGCCCCTCTATGGGAGCAGAGCAGCTGGAAGAAAGTGAGTTCGAGCCCATGTTCACTGCTTGCGAAGGAAAGCTGCAGGGGAAAAAGACTGGCCTTTTCGGCTCCTATGGATGGGGCGATGGGGAATGGATGCGGAACTGGGAGGATACCTGCCGGGGCAACGGGGCCATTCTGGCCCAGGAGGGGGTTATCTGCCAGGGAGCTCCCGATGATACGGCCCTGGCCGCCTGCAAAGCCCTGGGCGCCTCCCTGACATGCTAAACCAGCCGTGCTTATTGGCGCTATGCAGGCAGCCCATTTAGGAAAAGGATTGTGGGCGCTGGCTGCTTATGCTGGCGCCCTGCCTTATGGGCCGGCAGGCGCATAAGGCAAGCTAGCGGCCCGCAGCGCTTGCAGCCGTTCCGGCGTCCTTTCAAGGAGCCGGCCAATTTACCAAAACCCTGCAAAGCAAATGCCCTGCCTGCGCAGGGCATTTTGTATGGATTGAAGCCATAAGTGGCCCGAAACCAGGCAGGAGAGAAGGAAGATAGGCCCTCTTCCGTCTTATCCCCGGCAGATGGTGGAAAGGGCTTCCAGGCAGGTATCTACTTCCTGCTCCGTATTTCTATGGCCAAAGGCGAAGCGGACCGTACCCTGGGGGAAGGTATGGAGGGTCTTATGGGCCCGGGGGGCGCAGTGCATGCCGCAGCGGGTCATGATGCCGTAGTCGCTATCCAGCTGGAAGGAAACGGCGGCATTATCCAGCCCCGCATGGGTAAAATCCAGAGAGACGGTGGCTACCCGGCCTTCTAGGCCATCGATGCCGGCGATACGGACATTTTTCAGCTGCCGGGCCCCTGCCAAGAAGCGGCTGCAGAGGGACATCTCCTTTTTATAAATAGCTTCCAGCCCTGTATCCAGCAGGTAACGCAGGGCCGTATTCAGCCCGGCGATGCCCGGCAGGTTCAGGGTGCCGCTTTCAAAGCGGTCCGGCAGGAAAGCAGGCATAAGCTCCGTATCCGATACGCTGCCCGTGCCCCCGCTGATCAGCGGGCGAACCTCCTGGGCGAAATCATCCCGGATCACCAGCCCGCCGATGCCCTGGGGGCCTAAGAGCCCCTTATGGCCTGTGAAAGCGATAGCATCTGCCCCCAGGGTTTGCATGGACAGGGGCAGGATGCCGGCGGTCTGGGCGGCATCTATGACGAAACGGATGCCCCGGGCCCTGCAAATGCGCCCCACCGCCTCTATGGGCAGAATGGTGCCGCAGATATTGGAGGCATGGGTCATAACTACCAGCCGGGTCTCCGGCCGAATCAGGGCCTCCACCCGGGCTGGGTCCAGCCGGCCCTGCGGATCTGCCTGGGCCGCATCGAAAGCGATCCCTTCCTCCGCCAGCTGGTTCAGGGGCCGCATGACGGCGTTATGCTCCATGGAGCTGACCACCACATGATCCCCCGGCCGCAGAAAGCCCTTGATTAAATAATTCAAAGACTGGGTTACGTTGCCGGTAAAGGCCACGTTCTTCGGGTCTTCCCAATCGAAGAGCTTGCAGAGCAGCTCCCGGGTATCCAGGACCATATCCGCTACCTCGTAAGCCCCTTCGTAACCGCCCCGGTTGATATTAAAGCCGGCGGTTTCCAGCAGGTTTGCCATGGCTTCCCCAACGCCGGGGGCCTTGGGGAAGGACGTACTGCCATTATCAAAATAAATCATATCGGATTGCCTCCCGGTTTTCGCTTTTTCTAGTATAGCCTATCCGCTGGGGATTTGTACTTCAAATTTTATAGATTTATAGCTGTAAAAACGCAAGCCGGATAGGATTCATCGATAAATGGACCTCGTTATTCTCATTCGAGGATATCCTGGGCCCTGCTTCCGGGCCCTCTGCAGAGCAAATATAGACAAGCCCTATAAATCGACGAGCTTCGGCAAAGCAATTCTATTTGTTTTTAAAAGGGCGCTTAGTTATGATGAAAGTGCCATTATGGCGTTGCTTTTTTTCACACTATCATTCGTCTACGGAGGTATTATCCAATGCGCTTCATCAAACAGCATGGCCTTGTCATCGGGACGGGCCTTGTGGTGGGCATCATAGCCATCGTGCTGGTTGCCCTGGGGAACCCGGCCAACATGGGTTTCTGCATTGCCTGCTTCCTGCGGGATATTGCCGGCGGTGTGGGCCTGCACCGGGCGGAGATCGTTCAGTATGTGCGGCCTGAGATCCTGGGCCTGGTGCTGGGCGCTCTGCTCATGAGCCTGTTCGGCAAGGAGTTCGCGCCCAAGGGCGGCAGCGCCCCCCTTACCCGCTTCATTCTGGGCTTTGCCGTAATGGTAGGCGCCCTGATGTTCCTGGGCTGCCCCCTGCGGATGGTCATCCGCATCGGCGGCGGCGACCTGAATGCGGTGGTGGGCCTCGTGGGCTTCGTTGTGGGCATCCTGCTGGGTATCTTCTTCCTGAACAAGGGCTTTACCCTGCGGCGCACCTATAACCTGCCTGCCCTGGAGGGTTATATGCCCAGCATCATCTCCATCGCCCTGCTGCTGGTTCTGGCCTTTGGCGCCAGCCTGCTCTTCTTCAGCACCAGCGGCCCCGGCTCCATGCGGGCGCCCGTGGTGGCGGCCCTTATCGCCGGCCTGGTGGTGGGCGCCCTGGCCCAGCGTTCCCGCCTTTGCATGGTGGGCGGCATCCGCGACGCCGTCATGTTCAAGGATGGGCATCTGCTCTATGGCTTCATCGCCATCTTCGTGGCCGTTCTGCTGGGCAATCTGATTGTCGGCAAGTTCAACCTGGGCTTTGCAGGCCAGCCTGTGGCCCATACCGATGGCCTGTGGAATGCCATGGGCATGGTGGTTACCGGCTTTGGCAGCGTGCTCCTGGGCGGCTGCCCCCTGCGCCAGCTCATCCTGGCGGGCAGCGGCAATACGGACAGTGGCATCGCCGTGGTGGGCATGACCGTGGGCGCGGCCTTCTGCCATAACTTTGGCCTGGCCTCTTCTGTCGATGGCCCTACCGCCAATGGTAAAATCGCCGTTATCATCTGCCTGGTGGTGGTCGCTGCCATCGCGCTAATCAACACCCGGAAATCTGAAGCTTAATCATCCCGCCCGCCGGCCCTCCGGGGCCGGCCTATTTCACGGGAATCAGCCCTATGGAAAGGAGATCCAATCGTTATGAAACAGGTTGACGCTTGCGGCCGGGCCTGCCCCGAGCCGGTTCTTATGACGAAGCAGGCCCTGAAGGCTTCCCCCGAGGGCGTGCAGGTGCTGGTGGATAACGCGGTGGCCGTGGGCAATATTACCCGCTTTGCCCAGAACGGGGGCTATCAGGTGGAGGATGCCGTATCCGGCGAGATTCATACCCTGACCATCAAAAAATAACCCCCCATGGAATACCTGGCCACCTTCTATACCCACTTTGCCGCCCAGACCTTTGCCCGGAAGCTGAAAAAGATGGGGCTTCCCGGCAAGATGATGCCTACCCCCCGATCCGTCAGCGCCTCTTGCGGAAGCTGCGTTACCTTCCAGCCGGAAGGGGACTTCCTTCCCCTGCTGGTGGAGGATACGGAGGCGGTTTACGTGCGGGGAGACAAGGGCTATGAACGCCTTTGGCTCCATCAGGATTAAGTTGAAAGGCCCCGCTTTCTGCGGGGCTTTCGTATGCCAAAAAGCAGCGGAACGGCCCTTTTTTCGCCGTTTGCAGGCTTACGCCCGCAGCGGTATGTGCCCGAATGCGGGCAATATTGCAGACTAAAAAATTGCCGCCCTGGGCCGCGAAAAGCCTAGGCGTGGGGCCTGGGTATAAGAAAAGGCCAGCACAGCCGGGCTTTTGTGTGGCGAAAAAGCGGCCCCAGGATACTTTTTCGAATTTTGCAGCTTTGGCTTGTTCGTGCCGCAGGGCCGGACAAAGCTGCAAAGAAACCCTTGCTGCGCAAGGCTTTGCGCTGGCGCCGCGCAAGCTTGAAGGCTGCCGGCGGCGGCGTTTGGCGGGCCGAAGGCCCGCCAAACCAAAGCAAGGGCCGGGGCAAAGCCCCGGCCCTTGCTTTGTGTGCGCTTTGC
>CALVLF010000107.1 GCA_944336625.1 uncultured Clostridia bacterium | reverse complement strand
TGCGCGCGAATATAGCCGCGCGCTTAGCGCCCCGGCGGCTGTAAACCTACAATCGGACGGGAAACAGGCCCCGCTCCCGCAAGGAAGGAAAAAGCCCGGCCCCATGCTCTACGGGGCCGGGCGGCACTTAAGGAAGGGCGTGGGCTCTAACCATCTCTGCCCACAAACGCTTGCGCGCGCTATCGCCGTCCGCGCAGGACCCGTGCACGTAGCACCTGTTAGCTTATCTTTTCTAAGCCCAGCCGGAGCCGGCGCAGGGATTCCTCCCGGCCCAGCAGGAAGGCGATTTCAATGGCGCCCCCGGGGGTTACCTGCTTCCCGGCCAGGGCAATGCGCACCGGCCAGAGAAGGGTGCCGTTTTTCATGCCCTGCTCCGCCGCATAGCCCAGCAGGGCATCGTGCAGAGCCTCTTCCGTCCACTGGGGCAGGGCCGTGAGAAGGGGTATGGCCGCCTGCAGGACGGCTTTGCTCACCTCGGGGTTGGTTTTGGATTTTTTGTTGGTATAAAGGTCGGTGCTGTAGCCCTCCTCCAGGGCCGCCAGGAAATCCACCATCTCCGGAATCTGGGAGAAGATCTCTACCCGGGGCTGGAGGATGCGGCAAAGGACCTCCTTGTCCATATGGCCGATGCCCGCCGCTTCATACCAGGGGCCGGCATGGGCGGTGAAGTCCGCCGGGCTCAGGTCCCGGATGTATTGGGCGTTGAGCCAAGTGAGCTTGGCTGGGTCGAAGATGGCGGGGCTCTTGCTCATGCGGTCCACGTCGAATGCTTCGCACAGCTCCTGCAGGGTGAAGCGCTCCCGCTCGTCCCCGGGATTCCAGCCCAGAAGGGCGATGTAGTTGATGATGGCTTCCTTGAGGTAGCCTTTTTTTATGAAGTCCTCATAGGAGGCATCCCCCTCCCGCTTGGAAAGCTTATGCTGGGCATCCCGCATGATGGGGGGCATGTGGATATATTGGGGGATCTCCCAGCCAAAGGCCTGGTATAGGAGGTTATACTTGGGGGTGCTGGATAGGTATTCCATGCCCCGCATCACGTGGGAAATGGCCATAAGGTGGTCGTCCACCACGTTGGCAAAGTTATAGGTGGGCATGCCATCCGCCTTGATGAGGACGTTATCGTCCAGATCCTCGTTGTTGACGGTGATCTCCCCGAATACCAGGTCCTGGAAGGTGGTGGTGCCGGCGGTGGGCACGTTCTGCCGGATTACATAGGGGATGCCCGCATCCAGCTTGGCCTGGATCTCCGCCGGGGTCAGGTGGAGGCAGTGCTTGTCGTATTAGAAGGTTTCCCCCCGGGCCTGAGCGGCCTGGCGCCGCTCCTCCAGCTCCTCCTTGGTGCAGAAGCAGCGGTAGGCATGGCCGGATTGGATGAGCTGCTCCGCATAGGGCAGATACAGGGATTTGCGCTGGCTCTGGATATAGGGGCCGTAATCCCCGTCGATATCCGGGCCCTCGTCCCAGTCCATGCCCACGTCCTTTAGGGTGCGGTAAATGAGCTCTGTGGCCCCTTCCACAAAGCGGCCCTGGTCCGTATCCTCTATGCGCAGGAGGAATTTCCCCCCGTGTTTCCGGGCGAAAAGATAGGCATAAAGGCCGCTGCGCAGGTTGCCGATATGCATATACCCCGTAGGGGAAGGGGCGAAACGGGTGCGTACTTGCTCCATAGGCTGCCTCAATTCATCTTAAAGCTGTCTTTGAGCCCCACGATCCGGTTGAAAACGGGGGCCTTTGGGGTATGGTCCAGGTCGGCGCAGAAATAGCCCACCCGCATGAACTGGTAACGGCTCCCTGCCTGGCAGGCGGCCAGGGCGGGCTCCACAAAGCCCTGCTGCCTTTGGATGGATGCAGGGTTGAGCCGCTCTGTAAAATCCAGCCCGGCGTTTTCCTCCGTCTCGGGCAGAAGCAGGTCCTCATAAAGGCGGAATTCCGCCGGCACAGCCCCTTCCTTGGGCAGCCAGTGGAGGGTGCCCTTTACCTTGCGCTGGCCCTCGCCGCTGTGGCTCTGGGGGTCATAGGTGCAGTAAACCGCCGTAACCCGGCCGGTTTCATCCGTTTCATAGCGGGTGCATTTTACGATATACGCCCCCTTGAGCCGCACTTCCCCGCCGGGCTTAAGGCGGAAAAACTTCTTGGGCGGATCATAGCTGAAATCCTCCCGCTCGATGTACAGCTCCCGGCCAAAGGGCAGGGTGCGGCTGCCAGCCTCCGGGCTGCCCGGGAGGTTTTCCAGGGCGATCTGCTCCCTATGGCCTTCGGGCCAGTTTTCAATGATGAGGGGGATGGGGTCCAGCACCGCCATCATCCGGTGGGCATGGGCGTTCAGGTCCTCCCGGACGCAGTGCTCCAGCATGGCGGTCTCCACCACGCTGTCCGCCTTGGCTACCCCCACCCGGGTGAGGAAATCCCGGATGGAAGCTGCCGTATAGCCCCGGCGCCGCAGGCCGCAAAGGGTGGGCATGCGGGGGTCGTCCCAGCCTGCCACGTGGCCCTCCTCCACCAGGCGGCGGAGGTAGCGCTTGCTCATCATGGTATTGGTCAGGTTCAGCCGGGCAAATTCGATCTGCCGGGGCTTGTGCTGGAATTCGCACTGCTCCACCACCCAGTCGTACAGGGGCCGGTGGGCCTCATATTCCAGGGAGCAGAGGGAATGGGTTACCCCTTCGATGGCATCCTGGATGGGATGGGCGAAGTCGTACATGGGATAGATGCACCATTTATCCCCCGTATGGTGGTGGGACATATGGATGATGCGGTACATGGCCGGGTCCCGCATGTTTATATTGGGGGAGGCCATGTCGATCTTGGCCCGGAGGGTCCGGGAGCCATCGGGGAATTCCCCGTTCTTCATCCGCTGGAAAAGATCCAGGTTTTCCTCTACGCTCCTGTCCCGCCAGGGGCTGTTGCGGCCGGGCTCCGTCAGGGTGCCCCGGTATTCCCGCATTTCCTCCTTGCTCAGGTCGCATACATAGGCCACGCCCTTTTTGATGAGCTTTATGGCCAATTCATAGCAGGTATCGAAATAATCGGAGCCAAAATAGACGTGATCCCAATGGAAGCCCAGCCAGCGGATATCCTCCTTAATGGCGTCTACGAATTCCTCATCCTCCTTTGTAGGATTGGTATCGTCAAAGCGCAGGTTGCAGCTGCCGCCGAATTTTTCCGCGATGGAAAAATCGATGAACAGGGCCTTGGCATGGCCGATGTGCAGGTAGCCATTGGGCTCCGGAGGGAAGCGGGTCTGAATATGGGTAAGGCCCTTCTGCTGGATGTCCTCCGCAACAAATTCCTCGATAAAGTTCCGGGGGGTAGGTAGGTTTTCCATGGTTGCGCCCTTTCGTTTGCTCGTTTATTCTTCCCCGCCGTCTGCGCCGGCGGTAATATAGCGGTAGTCCCCGCCCCAGGCCTTGATATATTTGAGCAGGCCCACCCGGGTCATGGCCACGCTGGCGCTGGCCACCATGGGGTGCATGCAGAGCATCCAGTCCGCCATAATATCCCGGTCGATGGCCAGCTGCACCCGGTGCTCCGGGTCGTTGATCAGGGCCAGGGGGGTAACGGCCCCGGGCAGCAGGCCCAGGACATCCATAAGCTGCTCCTCCGTGCCGAAGCAGAGCCGCTCCGTGCCCAGCTGGCGGCTGACCTCGCCGGTATGGAATTTTTTATCCGCCCGGATCAGCACCAGGTAAAAATCGGTGCCTGCCCGGTTGGTCAGGAACAGGTTTTTAAAATGCTTGGCCCCTACGTCGCTGCCGATGCCCTCGCAATCCTCCATGGTGCGGACGGGGGGATGCTCATAGAGGGTATAGGGGATCTCCAGCGCCTCCAGCTGCTTAAGGGCGGGCAGGGCTCTTTCATCCAGCATAGGAAAATACCTCCAACGGTTTATTCATCAAGATATCATATCATAAACCTTCCCGAAGGGAAAGCCTTTCTCAAAAAACCGCCCGCAGCAAAGGCGTTTCTTTGTGAACAATTTTCAACGGAAGGAAACCGGGCTTTGTGCCGGGGCCCGGGAATGTTATAATATTGGTAAATAAAGGAAATTCCCGCCTGTCCGGGGCTGCCCGGGGGCGTTATGGAGGAAACGATATGCCCGCTCGTCATGGAACCCGCTGCCTGGCCCTGGGGCTGGCCCTGGCCTTTTTGCTGCCGGTACAAGCCCTTGCCCAGGAGCCTGCCCTACAAACGCCCCCCGGCCAGGAGGCCACGGAGCCCCTTCCTACGGAGGCGGGCGGGGATGGGCCCCTGCCCTCTCCTTCCCCGGAAGGGGAGACGCCCCCTGCCCCTCCGGCCGGGGAGGAGACGCCGGCGCCCCAGCCCCAGGATACCCCCCTGCCCAGCCCTTCCGCCCCCGCCAGCCCCCTGCCCTCCGCCTCGCCGGAGGCTTCCCCCTCCCCTGCCCCGGGCCAGAGCCCCACGCCTGCGCCCACGCCCACGCCTGCGGCTACGCCTACGCCGCTGCCCAGCCCTACTCCTTCCCCCTCGCCTTCCCCTACCCCCCATGTTTCCCTGGTTGGCGAGGATCTGCGCCTGACCCTGGGCCAGTCCTTCGACCCTGGGGAAGGGGTTTCTGCAACGGATGAGGCGGGAAACGCCCTTTCCGTCACCCTGGTGGACGATGGCGGCTTTAACCCCCATGTGGTAGGGGTTTACAGGCTCACCTACCAGGCCATCCACCCGGTAACGGGCCAGGCCTATACCCTGGTGCGCAACGTGGAGGTTTATAAAAGCGCGGCCCAGGCCGGCTATACCGTCACCATCCTGGCCGGGGAGCTGGTGCTGAAGGCCGGCGGGGAATATGACCTTTTAAAGGATGTAAAGGCCCAGGATGAAACCGGGGCCACGGTGGAATACGGGGTATATGACCGGGGCAACTTCCGCATTTCCCAGCCCGGCACCTACAAGGTGGTCATCGGCGCCCTACACCCCGTTACCGGGGAGCTCTTCACCCAGGAGCGGACGGTACGGGTGCTGAGCGAGGAGGAATATGCGGCCTGGGAACGGGCCCAGCGCCGCCTCAGCGGGGACAGCAACGAGCGCTATGCCCGGTATCTCCAGTACCGAAACGAGATCTATGAAAAGCTCAAGGTGGAAATGGACGGCCTGACGGCCCAGCTTTCCGCCCGGATCGACATGCTTGCCTCGGTCTTTGCCGATAAGGAGCTGGAGCTGGTCCAATACACCCCCGCCATCGTGGATGGGCTGGAGGATGTGCCAATGGAAGCCGGCCTGCGTCATTATCCTACGGGGGCGGCGGCCTATACCCCCCTTTCCAGCCTTACGGTCAGCAACTGGTCGGACATTCTGGCGGTATTTGTGGCGGCCAGCAGCCTGGATGTGGCGGAACCGCTGGACCTGATGAACCTGCGCAAGATTCAGTACGATGGCCTGGGGGAGGTATTCTGGGATATGAACCAGCTGACCTACCATGTGGAGGGGGATACCCTGCGGGTCATGATCACCCCCAGCACCGCCCAGGAGATGCCCAGCCGCTATGGCTGGGATCCGGAGCGGGAAATGGTGCTGGAAGAGCTGATGCAGCCGGAATTCCTGAAGGTATTCGCCTCCCTTACGGGGGATACCAGCTTTGACGATATGTCCGAGGCGGAGATGGAGGCCATCCGCGCTACTCTGCCCCAGGGGCTGGACGTGCAGCGGGAATCCGTAGTCATGACGGCCAGCTCCCTGGTGGGCAAGGTGAGCTATTTCTGGGGCGGGAAATATAACGAGCTGGGCTGGAACCCCCTTTGGGGCATCCCCCGGCGGGTCACCAGCGAGGGCAGCGTCACCAGCGGCAAGATACGCAATTACGGCCTGGATTGCAGCGGCTTTGTAGCCTGGGCCTTTATCAATGCCACAGGGGACCCTTCCATCCTTTCCGCCATCGGCAACGGCAGCGCCAATCAGTGGGCCAACTCCACCTCCCTTGGCTGGGATGAGGCCCAGCCCGGCGACCTGGCCTTCCGGGCCAAGCCCGGGAGCGTGGATATCAACCACGTGGGCATCGTGGCCAGCGTTACGGAGGACGGCCAGTATATGATCGTCCACTGCTCCTCCAAAGAAAACGGAGTGGTGGTAACAGAGGCCTGGTCCAGCGGCTTCCGGTATTTCCGCCGGCCGGCCCTGTATGGAGAGGAGGCGGCCCAATGAGATTCTCCAGCCCCAAAGCCCATGCCCTTGCCCTGCTGCTGGCCTTGGCCCTGGCCCTTTTCCCCGCCGCTGCCCTGGCCCTACTGGCGGAGCCTGCCGCCGGGGAGACCGTGCGGCCCGGGGACACCATTGCCTATACCTTCACCCTGCCCGATGCTATGGAAAACTGCGTGTTGCGCCTTTCCCTCTCCCCTGGCCTTACCTTACAGGAGGGAAGCGTACAGGTGCATAGCGGGCAGGAAGCGGAGATCGTCTATGGCAGCGACGGCTTCGTGCTCATGGCAGACGCCTTGGCAGCAGGCGATACGGTTACCTTCGTCGCGGAGGTGAGCCAGGAGGCCCTGGAGGTATGGGCCCGCATGACCGCCGCCGGTGGCAGCATTTCGGAGGAAGATGGCTATGTGGCCCATCAGCTGGCCCCGGACCAGCCCGAAAGCCTGGGAGATACCGCCGCCAGCCCTGCCCCTAGCCCTGCGGCAGCGGCTTCCACCCCCCGGCAGGGCGGCGGCCTCTATGCCCTCCTGCTTCTCCTGTTCCCCCTGGGCGGTGGCGCCTACCTGTGGTGGCGGCGCCGGCGCTAAACGGTCCTGCGCGGACGGGCGCTAAGCGCGCGGCTATATTCGCGCGCGGATGTTGGCAGGAAATAATGGTTCCTGCCCGCGTCTTACCTTAAGTGCCGCCGGGGCCCTGGATTATGGGCCCCGGCTTTTCCCTTCCTCGCGCAGGCGGAAGGGCACCCTTTTTCAACCGCCTTTTTAGCCGCCGGGGGCCGTAGGCCATGGCCCCCGGCTTTCTCCGCAGGTGAAGCGGGGCGTTGGCGGAAATACGCGGGGGCGGCGGCGCTTCGCATACAGGGCCCCGGGATGCCAGCATCCCGGGGCCCTTTTGCGAAGGGGAGGGGCCGGTTTTACCGGCCTCTCCAGGAGCGCTTCGCGCTCCCGCCGCCGCCCCCTCCGCCGGAGGCTTTGCAAAGCTTCCTTTTTGGCCACAGGTGACGGAAAAAGCGAAGGGGATGCTCAAGGAGGGCAAGGAAGCTCCAGGGCTTCTTAGCGCGCCAAAAGGCCCCTTTTACACAAGGCAGCCTTAGAATGGGCAAAGTACGGATTGCGTAACCGCAAAAGGCCCTAAGCAAGCCGAAGCGTCCTGCGCGCTTGCAACCGAGCAGCGGCGGCCTTTTGCGACGACGAGGCTCCGCCCCCGCTTTACAGTAACGAGAAAAACGTTGTATAATATAGAAAGATCTGCGCCCCGGGAATATTTCCTGGCAGGCGACGGCGGTATTCTATTTTTCTAGAAAGAGGAGCGCCTTCCCTTTGAAATCTTTCAGCGCCAAGCGGGCCCTTTTCGCGGCCCTCATGGGCCTGCCGGCCCTGCTGCTTTCCTTTGTCCCCCTGCTGCTCATGCTCCTGCCGGGATTTTTTGCCTTTGTGGCGGCGGCCTGGGGGCCGGTTTATCTGGGCATTGCACTGTTTACCTCCGCCCTCTGCGCTTTCGCAGCGGCGGGGCTGGATATTTTTACGGGCATTTTGTTGCTGTGCCTATACCTGCCTGCCACCCTGGTGCTCGTTTACCACCTTGTGAAAAAAAGGCCCTGGCGCAATGCGGCAGCCATTACCGCCGGCGCTCTGGCAGCGGGGCTTTATTGTATGCTCTGCCTCCCCTCTCTCCTTGCGGGGCAAGGCCCCTTTGGCCAGTTTACGGAGATCATGACCACCGTCACCCGCCAACTGGTCCAGGCAGCCCGGGATTTGCAGGCCCCTGCTGCCACCATCTCCCTGTTGGAGGATTATGCAGCCTATCTGCAGCTCATGGCCCCAGATCTGCTCACCTCCCTCCTGGTGGCCATGGCCATGGCCTGCGGCTTTTTCGACACCCTGATCGCCCGGAGCCTTTGCCGGGCCGCCGGAACCCCTCTGCGCCCCATGACGGCCTTTCATAACTGGCAGCTGGGCAAGTCCTTTACCTATGCCCTCCTGATCCTGCTGGCAGGCGCTTTCGCGGTTTTGCTGCTGGATTTGAATAACGCTACGGCTATGGCCACGGCCATCGAATGGATCATCGGCGCGCCCCTGGCCCTGATGGGCCTCTGCTTCATCGCCTATTACCGGCGCCTGCGGCAAAAGGGGGCCCTGTATCTGGTGATTGCCTATGGCCTTATCTTTCTCCTGCTGCCCACAAGCAGCTATATCCTCATTGGCCTGGGCTTTTTTGACCGCATCCTGCGGATTCGCAAACGTCATCCCCTGCCCTAGCTCTCTGCTGCTGGAAAGAAGGTTCCTCCCATGCGTCGCTCTCCCCAAACCATCCTCATCCCCATAGCCATTCTCTCCC
>CALVLF010000106.1 GCA_944336625.1 uncultured Clostridia bacterium | reverse complement strand
CAAATAGGTGCAGGCATAATCATAAATCTCCTGGCCGGGAGCAAATACGCCGATGAGGGCTGGCGTAAGCAGGGCATAGACGATGCCGAAAGCTAGGCCCCCCAGCAGGGAAAGAAAGCCCCCGTGGGCAGCGGCGGCATCCGCCTCTGCCTGTTTTCGCTCACCCAGCCGCCGGGCCACCAGGGAGTTGACGCCTACCCCCGTGCCCACTGCCACCGCTACGATGAGCATCTGATAAGGGAATACCAGGGAAACGGCCGTGAGAGCATTTTCGCTGATGCGGGATACGAAGATGCTATCCACCACGTTATACAGCGCCTGCATAAGCATGGATACCATCATGGGCAGGGACATCTTAAAAACCAGGGAAGGAATAGGCTGGGTGCCCATCTTGTTTTCAGCAGGTTGCTTTTCGCTTTGCGTTATTTCTTTTTCCATGCGCGTATCCTTTTCTATAGGTCGTTTAAAGCTCACTGGCAGCAAAATAAAGGGCCCTCCCATTGGACGGGGCCCTTTACATACGAGTTCTGTTCCAATTTAGGTTTATTCGGGCTGAGGCGCGCCAACGGGGCAGGTGCTGGCGCAGGCGCCGCACTCGATGCAGGTGCTGCTATCGATCTCGTAATGCTCCGCGCCCTGGGAAATGGCGCTAACAGGGCAAGCAGACTCACAAGCGCCGCAGCTGATGCACTCATCGCTGATAACGTATGCCATGATTGGAAACCTCCACAAACTTATTTCATTATCATTTTAACACGGAACAAGGGTTTGTCAAGGCTGCATTTCTTCGCTTTTCGCCCTGTTTTTGCCTTTTCCCTTTTCCTTTGCAGGGGCCTGCTTATCCGGGGCATCGGCCTTATCCGCCGCGGGCTTCGGGCCGCCCTCCCGCTTGGCGCGCTGGCCGCCTCGGCGGCGGCGCCGGGGCTTTGCCCGCTCCCCGTCCTCCCGCTTGGCCGGGCCCTGGGGCCGCAGGAAGCCCTCCGTCTCCCCTTCGGCCTGGGCTTCCGGGGCCGGTGTTTCTCCTTGCCCCTCTGCCATGCGAGGGAACTGGGGCTGGTTGCTCAGCTCCCGGAATGGATATTCCCGCACATCCAGGCTCCCATCAGGAAGAACCATTTTAACCTTGGTTTTTTTTGTTTTTTTGTTATTCTCCACTACCGTACCAGCCATGCCTTCCGGGGTATAGATTTCCTTGCCGGGCTTAGGCATCTGCTTGCGCATGGATTCATAGCAGTCCTGCTCATATTTGAGGCAGCACATCAACCGGCCGCATATACCCGAGATCTTCGTAGGCGAAAGGGACAGGCTCTGTTCCTTGGCCATTTTGATGGAAACGGGCTGAAAATCGGCCAAAAAGGTTTTGCAGCATACAGGCCGACCGCAGCTGCCCAACCCTCCCAGCATCTTTGCCTCATCCCGCACGCCAATCTGCCGCAGCTCGATGCGGGTTTTGAAAATGCCTGCCAGGTCCTTTACCAGCTCCCGGAAATCCACCCGGCCATCCGCCGTAAAATAAAAGATGACCTTGGATCCGTTGAAGCTGTATTCTACATTCACCAGCTTCATATCCAGCCCACGTTCCTGGATCTTTTGCTGGCAGATCTCATAAGCGCCCTTTTCCTTTGATATGTTCTGGGCGCGCATCTCATGATCCGCCGGGGTGGCAATCCGCTCCACGGTTTTCAGGGGGGGCGGGATCAGCCCTTCCTCCACCTCGTGGGGACCCTGAACCACATCGCCGAATTCCACCCCCCGGGATGTTTCTACGATTACTCCGTCCCCTGCCTGTATAGGGAGCTCTCCCGGATCAAAAAAATATACTTTGCTGACGCCTCTGAATTTTACGCCAATTACGGTTTTCATTCTGTATTAAGCAATCTCCTCTGCAATTTGTGTAAACAGGCTGGTGAAGGTAGCCTGGGCCGAAGCATTGGTAGAAAGCCGCCCCAGGCAGTCCGTCAGCGCCCCAATGAGCCAGGTGGCCTGCCGGTTTGTAAGGCGGTCGCCCAGCCGCCGGATCTCCTGGGTTTGCTCCGGATTTTCCGCCGGCGGGAGCCCCTGCTTATATAAGAGTATATCCCGGGCCAAGGATAGCATAAACGTAGCCGCCTCCTCCCCTTCCTTTGCGATGGCAGAAAGGTTTTCCAGAGGCAGCTCCCCAATAAGCAGCCTACATAAAAGCCCCTGAGCCTCCTGGCGCAGGGTACGGTAATCCTGGCTCTGGTATAAGCGCAGAGCCCTTTCCGATATGCCGCCCCAGCGGGCATATTGCTCCGCCTCCTGGGGGGAAGCGCCGGCCTGGCGCAGTAACCCCGCCCTTTCCTCCGCCGTAGGGGCAGGATAAAAGAAACGGGCGCAGCGGGAGCGAATGGTAGGCAGCAGGCCGTTCTCATTGCCGGAAAGGAGGAAAAGGGTCCCGGCGGGAGGCTCCTCTAAGGTTTTGAGGAGCACGTCCTGTACGATCTCGCTCATGGTATGGGCATTGCGGATATAGACGCAGCGCCCGCCGCCCTGGAAGGGGCGCTTTTTCAGCTCCTCCAGGATGGAGCGGATCCGGTCGATTCGGGGCGGGGTTTCCCCCAGCTCCTGATAATCCACCGCCCCGGCCAGGCGGCCGGCATCCTCCCTGCCTGTGCACCATAAGGCCGCAGCCTGGCGGCACAGCGCCTCTGCAAAGCGGTTATCCGGGCAGAGAACCAGCAACCCATGGGGAAACCGGCCCCCGGAAACGCCTCCCCGAAGGGCCTGTAAAAGGCGGCGGGCCGCAGCCTGGCCTGCCGTCAGGCTTTCTTGTGCCATGATAGGGCCTAGAAGCGGTAATGCTCCGCTACATCCACCACGAATACCGTGGCGCCGCCCAGGGTTACCTGCACCGGGGTGGGGGAACTGTCCACATATCCGGGAAGGGTCGTGGGGATGACCATGTATTCCTTGCGAACGCTGGATTGCTCCCGAATAATATCCAGGGTCTCCTGCAATTTATCCTTCTCCACACCGATCATCAAGGTGCTGTTACCGCCGTGGAGGAAACCGCCCGTAGAGGAGATCCGCGTTACGCTGATATGGTGCTTGATCATCTCCCGAATTAGCCGTTTGGAATCGTCATTTTGTACGATGGCGAATATGAGTTTCATAGTTCCTCCTCTTCTGTGAGCAGGCTCTCCAGCTGCTCAACGGTCTCGACTATATAGGAAGCCCCATGTGCTTCCAGCTCCGCCCGGCTGCCGTAGCCATAAAGCACCCCAATCCCTGGAATGCCGGTCTGCCGGGCGGCGTCCATATCGTAGAGACGATCCCCTACCATAACCGTATGCTGCTTATCCGCCCCCAAGGCCTCTATGGCCTCCAGAATCAGCTGGGGCTTGCTGCATTGCTGGTCGGATTTGGAGGCGCTCACAAAGTCGATCAGGTCCGTAAGGCCCGTCGTTTTCAGGTGCAGGCGGGAAATAGCATCCAGCTTCGCTGTGGCAATGCCGATCTTGACCCCCTTTTCCCGGAGCTTTTTCAGCAACTCTGGAATCCCTGGATAGGGATGGAGCAGGCACAAGGCCATAGGGTCATTGGCATGGGAACGATAGATGGAAATGGCTTTATCCACGTATTTTTCCGGCAACTGCAAATAGTTCGCAAAGCCCTCGCGCAACGGGGGGCCTACCATGGGCCGCAGTGCCGTATCGCTCCAGGCGGCCAGTTCGTTTAAACCGATCTCTCTTAATGTGCGGCGAAGCGTGTAAATAATGCAGGGGCCGCTTTCGATGAGCGTTCCATCAAAATCAAATAGAATGGCAGAATATTTCATCTTCATATATTATTATAGTGCTTAATCTTCTATTATGCAACTAATACGTCCATTTTCGATGCCGAATAGAGAAAAACCCTTTGCCTGTTGGCGCAGGAGATACTGGGCCGTTTCTTTGCTGATCCGCTCCCCCGGGATAACCGCTGCCAGCCCCGGCGGATAAATCCCCGCAGCATCCGCACAGATCCGCCCCCCGGCGCTGGCCAGAGGGACCTGCTCTGCCGGGCCCAGCATAGCCTCCCGCAGGGAGCATACCCGGCGCCCTTCCTGGAAAAACGGCGGGTCCACGGGGGGCTCCCCCGTTCCATAGGGCAAGTGGGTCAGCCCGTCGATCAGCCTATCGTACCATTCATCCGGATCCTGAGGCGTGGTGATGAGCACCAGGTGATAGGCATCACACATTTCGCACAGGATGCCCCTGTCTGCCAGGGCCTCCTCCGCCTGCCAGCCATCGATGCCCCTGGCCCGCACGTCGATTACCATCCGGGAGATATCCATATCCACCGCGCCTGGCGCCAGCTCCTCCTGGCCCAGGACATGCAGGCCGTTGATCCGGTCGATGCGCGCCCGCAGGATTTCGATCCGGTCCAGGTGCTTTTCAAAGCCGATCTTCTGCCCCAGGTACAGGGCTCTGTCCAGGCTGGCCATGAGCAGGTAGCTGGGGCTGCTGGTTTGCACCATGTTCCGGATCCGCCGCACCTGTTCCGTCTCCAGGGGGCAGTTTGTCCCTATGTGGAGGACGGCGCTCTGGGTAAAGGCGGCCATGGTCTTATGGGCGCTGACGCACCATAGGTCCACTTCCTTTGCCGGAAAGGAGGGAAAGCGGGAAGAAAAGGGAAAATGAGCCCCATGGGCACAATCTACCAGCAATAGGGCTCCATGGCTATGGGCTGCCTGGGCAATGCCTTCTATATCGGCACACATGCCATAGTAGTTGGGGCTGGTGAGCAGAACGGCATCCGCCCGCTGCGCTGCCAGGGCCTCGTAGATGGCCTGGGGCGTGAGCATGCCCCCAAGGCCTGTCTCCCCATCCACCTGAGGCAGGAGGAAGATTCCCTCGTGGCCCCCCAGGGCTAAGGCGGAAAGGGCGCTCTTATGGCAATCCCGGCCCAGGAGCACCCGCTTGCCCTGCCCCAGGGCGAGGGCCATGGTGCTGATGCCAGCAGTGCTCCCCCCTACCAGCAGGAGGCTGTCCCGGGCGCCATAGGCCTTTGCATAATTGCGCTCCGTCAGGGCAATGACGCCCTGGGGATTGGCCAAGTTATCCGTTCCCTCCAGCTCGGTCACATCCCAGCCGGCCAGCCGCCCCCCAAAGGGCTGGTCCTGGCCCTTATGGCCAGGCATATGAAAACGGGCGGGATTCTGCCGGGCAAATTCCCCCAGAGCTTCCGGCAGGGTGCGGCCATAACGCCGCCCCCCCCTCATGCTGCCTGCACGGCTGCGATAATATCCTTAAGCAGCTGTGCCATCTCTTGCGAGGGGTGGAATACCAGGCGGTAATAATTCCGGTTCTGCTGGAAAATAAGGCTATAGGCCGTATCCTTCCGCCCCGTGGTTACCACGGCATCGTGTATCTTCGGGGGCTTGTCTCCTGCTTCGGGCAGGATGATGCCTATGCTGCCGCCCTCCGGTTCCACCAGGGCTACCATCTCGCCTGGCAGGATTACCTCTATGCTCTTTGTCTTATCCCCCAGCATTCGCTCCGCCACCAAGGTACCAGTAGGATAGGGATTCTGCAGGGGCTGGCCAAAGGCATCCACCGCTTCCGGATCCGGCTCTTTATAGTAGAGGGTATACCGGTAGGAAGAAAGACGCTTTTTATATAGCAGAAAGCACAGGCCTACCAGCAGCACAAACGTCCCCAGCTGCAAAAAGCCTCCCCAGGAAAGGGAAGAAGCCACGTTCAGCACCAGCCGGGCCAGGACCGCCAGGAGGATGATGGCCCCCACCAGGAGCAAATCCTTGCCCTTCGTGGAACGGGCCTCGTTTCGCTCTTGAAGCATTGGCACCCACCTCACAAAATTAATCCAAGCATTATGTTTCATTCTATCATCTTTGCCCCACCGGGTCAAATCAAATGCTTTCTATGCCCCCACCCTGCAGAGCGGCATAAACCTTTTCCCAATGCCGCAAGGGGGCCCATGCTCTGCCGTTCTTTGGGGGCGCTGTTTGTTTCCCGTTGATAAAACTTTGAATTTTTTCCAGTATGCTATTATGATAAAAGGGGTGTATATGATTTCTGCCGGGCAGCCCCTGCGAAAGGGATGCCCGGCAAGGGGCTTTGGGCCCGCGCCCCCTTATAAAAGGAGGATTCGTTTCCCCATGGCCTGTATTCTCATTGTGGATGATGAGCGGGATATCCGCCTGATGCTCACCACCTATTTTTCCAACCATGGCTATCAGGTGCTCTGCGCCCAGGATGGGAAGCAGGCCCTGTCCCTTTTGCCCGGGAAGGTGGATCTGATCCTGCTGGATATTGGCATGCCGGGCATGGATGGGCTGGAGCTGTGCCGCCAGGTGAGGGATCTGGTTTCCTGCCCCATCCTCTTCCTCACCGCTCGGGCAGAGGATTCGGATAAGGTGACGGCCCTGGGCTTGGGGGGCGATGATTATATCGTCAAGCCCTTCAGCCTGGCAGAGCTGCTGGCCCGGGTCCAGGCCCATCTCCGGCGGGAGAGCCGCCGGGCGGGCAGGCCTGCCGCCGCCCGCTTCGATACGGACCTGTGGATTTATTATGGGGAAAAGGCGGTTTATGGCCCCGCAGGGGTCTCCATCCCGCTGACGCGGAAGGAATTTGAAATATTGGAGTTTCTCTCCATGAATCCTGGAATGCTATTTGATAAAGAGCGGATTTACGAGCGGCTCTGGGGCTATGACAGCGAGGGAGAAAGCACCGTGGTATCCGAGCATATCCGCCGCATCCGTGCTAAACTCAGCGCTGCCGGCTGCAAAAACCATATTGAAACCGCCTGGGGGATGGGTTACAAATGGGTCCGCTGAAGGGGAGTGGCCGCCGCACAACCGGGAAGGAAATGGGCGCCCTGTCCCGCTGGATTCATAACCTTTCCCTGCGGCAGAGCTTTATGCTGTATATGTTCCTCTCCATCCTACTAGGCATATTAGCAGTAGTGCTGCTGTTCAGCTTTTTTGAGAACATGCGGCAGGAGGTTATTTATAACTATGTGGATAGTTACAGCTCCCTGCTGGGGTTTTCCCATACCCGGCTTTATCTGGCAGACGGCCGGGTCATTCCCTTTACGGCCTATGAAAGCCTTTGCCTGCAAATCTCAGCCTGGGGCATGGCCCTGGTGATCCCCCTGGCCACGGTGCTATGCGTGGTGGCGGCGGGGTTCCTTTTCTACCGCCGGCGGCTGCAGCCCGGGCTCCAGGCCCTTTCCGAGGCGGCGGGCCGCATCGCCCGCAACGACCTGGATTTTTCTCTGCAATATGGCCGGAAGGATGAATTGGGGCGCCCCTGCGCCTCCTTTGAATCCATGCGGGCCGCCCTCTGGGAGAATAATGCAGCCCTTTGGCGGACCATGGAAGAACGGCGGCGGTTTCTGCGGGTGTTTGCCCACGACCTGCGCACCCCCCTCACCGTTTTGCGCGGCTATCTGGAGCTTTTGATGGAGGGCCAGGGGCCCGCGTCGGATGTTCTTGCCACCATGGATACCCATCTTTCCCGGATGGAGGCCTACGTCAGCGGCATGAGCGCCCTGCGCCGGCTAGAGGATGCGGCCCCCGTCATCAGCCCGGTAGATCCGGCGGATCTGCGGGGAGAGATGCGCAGCGCCGCCCAGCTGCTCTGCAATAAGGCGGGCCTTTCCCTGCTGTTCACCTATGGGAAGATGGCCCCCCTCCCGCTGGACCGGGGCCTGTTCCTGCAAATTTATGATAACCTGCTGTCCAATGCCCTCCGCTATGCCAAGGGCTGCGTCTATATCTCCCTGGAACAGAGGGAAAATTGTCTGTGCTTATCCGTGGCCAACGATGGGCCCGATTTTACAGAGGAGCAGCTCCGCCTGGCCACCCAGCCCTATTACACCGGCCAGGACGATGGGAGCCATCTGGGCCTAGGGCTATATATCTGCCAGCAGCTGGCCCTGGCCCAGGGGGGCTTCCTTTCCCTGGATAACAGCCCCCAGGGGGCCTGCGTTACCCTTGCCATCCCCCTAACAGAACGGGAAACCGTGCCCTGATCCATCCCCCGCCCATAGGCCGGCCGATTTAATCCCCTATTGACCGAATGTTAATGATTTTTTAATCTGTTTCCTTTATGCTTAAGCGTGGGAGTCCGGCGGAACCGCCGAAGGCTTTCGCCCGCCCTCTGCCAGGGTTGTAAAGGCGCAGGGCTGGTTTTCCCGCTATAAAGGGGCGTTCATGGGAATTTTAAGAAATCTTAAGACACAGGCAGTAAATTTGTTCACATATTTCCCTTATACTAATCCCCAGCTCCAATAATACAGGGAGGTATCCTATGCAAAGCATCCTTTGGATAAATTATGCTTTATCCGCATTATTCCTTGCCTGCTATGGCTATCAGTTTTTCTACATGCTCTATGCCCTGCTCCACCCCGGGCGCACGGCTCCGGCTTCCCACCCCCTTCCCCTGCCCAAGCCCTCCGGCCGGCGCTACGCCTTCTTGATCTGCGCCCGAAATGAGGAGGATGTAATTGGCGGGCTCCTGGACAGCATCCGGGCCCAAACCTATCCCCAGGATCTTATGGAAGCCTTTGTGGCGGCGGATAACTGTACGGATCTGACGGCTTTCGTTTCCCGAAGCCACGGCGCCCGGGTTTTTGAGCGGTTTAACCAGGAAAAGGTAGGCAAGGGCTATGCCCTGGATTTTCTGCTAGAACATATCTGGGCCACCCGGGGGAAGGATGCCTTTGACGGCTATTTCATCCTGGATGCGGATAATCTCCTGGCGCCGGATTTTGTCTCTAGGATGGACGAAGTGTTTGCCCAGGGGCACCGGGTGGTAACGGGCTACCGGGCCTCCCGCAATTACGGGGATAACTGGATCAGTGCCGGGTATTCCCTCTGGTTTCTGCGGGAATCCCGCTTTCTCAATGGCGCCCGCATGGGCTTAGGCACCAGCTGCACCGTAAATGGCACCGGCTACCTCATCCATAAGGATATCCTGCTGGCCCAGGGGGGATGGAAATACTATTCCCTTACCGAGGACGCCCAGTTCAGCGCCGAATGCATCCTGCGGGGAGAGCGAATCGCCTATTGCCCAAACGGCGTATTTTATGATGAACAGCCCCAGCGTTTTTCCCAGGCCTGGCGCCAGCGCCTGCGCTGGTGCAAGGGATATTATCAGGTACTGGGCCGGTATGGGCTGCGGCTTTTCTGCGGCTCCTTAAAGCCCCGGAACTTCGCTTGTTTTGACAGCATTATGACCTTCCTGCCCGCCATATTCATCACCATTACAGGCGCAGCCCTCAATGGCGCGGCGGCCCTCGTCTCCTTCCTGCAAGGCGGTTTCGGCATGGGTATATTGCTCCGCTCCCTCTTGGAAGGAATCGGGAATGTATATTTGACCCTGTTGTGTATGGGTCTGGTCATGACCTTTGCAGAGTGGCGCCGCATCCAATGCGGGCACGGGAAGAAAATCCTATATGCCTTTACCTTCCCCTTATATACCTTTACCTACCTGCCCATCTGTATCGCTGCCCTGTTCCAGCGGGTAACTTGGAAGCCCATCTACCACGGGGAAAAGGCAGCCCGCCCCATGAAAACCCTACGGTTGCATTTTGCCCGGATTCGCGGTAAAATATAGTTGCCGCGCTAGGCGGGGAGTTAGCGGTGCCCTGTAACCTGCAATCCGCTACAGCAGGGTGGAATTCCCGCTTCGAGGCCTGGTCCTGTGGGGCCGGCATTCGTAAGGAGCATTGATGCCCGAGTCCCGTGCAATCCATCCCTGTGAACCATGTCAGGGCCGGAAGGCAGCAGCATTAAGCAGCCGCATGGGTGTGCCGCGGGGTTGCCCGGGCGGAGCCGCCTGCGAATGTATCGCCTGTGGGAGCAGTGTCAAGAGCGGGTGCGCGGCCTTTGTAAGTTTACGCGCCGGTAGTGTCGGCGCGTTTTCTATTCGCCCGCGCATATGGCAATCTGCATCATAGGAGGTATCCCCCATGAAGCTTCGAAGCCTTCCTCTGTTTCTTCTTGCTCTGCTGTTTTTCCTCTGGGCTGCCTCGGATTTTTATAATTTCTTTACCGCCGGGCAGAATGCTCTTTCCCATTACGCAAATAGGGATGTTGCGTCGCTCATTCGGGATCTGGTTCACTCCCAGCTTACCGGCGGACTGATCAAGGCAGGCATCGGCGGGATTTTGGCTGCCCTTGGCTTTCGTGTCACCCGAAGCAAAGAGGGGTAAGCGGTTCCTGTAATCAAAAAAGCAGCCCTGCTTTTGCAGGGCTGCTTCCTTATTGCTCGTATATGGATTACTCGATGATCTGGGATACGACCCCGGAGGCTACCGTACGGCCGCCCTCACGGATTGCAAACCGCAGGCCTTCGTCCATGGCGATGGGCGTGATCAGCGTGATCTCCATC